>CAIOTJ010000024.1 GCA_903861195.1 uncultured Planctomycetaceae bacterium
CACGCTGGGGGCCGAGCAGGACCTCTTCCAGGAGACCAAGGAGCATTGTCATCAGCTGCGCCTGCGGCAGCCGATTCTGACGAATGCCGATCTGGAATCGATCCGGGCTTCGTCGATCGGCAAGATCCGCGCCCACACCATTTCGACGGTGTATGACGCGGCCGGTGGCGAGAAGGCGTTGCGCTCGGCCCTCGACCGTATTCGTCGCGAGGCTCACGAGGCGGTGCAGCGGGGTGCGGCCCTGTTGATTCTGTCGGACCGGGGGGTCGATGCGAAGCACGCTCCCATCCCTGCCCTGCTGGCGTGCGCGGGGGTGCATCACCACCTGATCCGCGAGGGAAGCCGGACCCGCTGCGGGCTCATCATCGAGTCGGGTGAGCCGCGCGAGGTGCATCAATTCGCCCTGCTGTTCGGGTATGGAGCCGGCGCGGTCAACCCCTGGCTGGCCTTCGAGACCATCGCCCAGATGTGTCAGCAGGCCCCTTTGAAGGGACCCAAGGGAGAGGTCGACTACAAGACCGCCGAAAAGAACTACATCAAGGGACTCAACAAGGGGCTCCTCAAGGTGATGTCGAAGATGGGGATCTCGACGCTGCACAGCTACCGCGGCGCCCAGATCTTCGAAGCGGTCGGGTTGAACAAGGCGTTTGTCGACGAGTACTTCAGCCGCACCGCCACCCGCATTCAGGGGATTGGTCTGCCCGAGATCGCGATCGAGGTCGCACGGCAGCACCACGTGGCGTTCCCGCGGGTCGAGGTGGCCGAGGTGCTGGACCTCGACGTGGGGGGGCAGTACCAGTGGCGCCGGCGTGGTGAATTCCACATGGTGAACCCCGAGATGGTGGCCAAGCTGCAGCATGCGGTGCGGACCAACAACCGGGACGCCTACCGGAAGTATGCCGACTTTGTGAACAACCAGCAGAAGAATCTCGCGACACTGCGGGGCCTGCTCGAGTTCCGCAAGCCGGCGAACCCGATTCCCCTGAGTGAGGTGGAATCGGTCGAGAGCATCCTCAAGCGGTTCGCCACCGGGGCGATGTCGCTGGGGTCGATCTCGCGCGAGGCCCACGAGACGCTGGCGATCGCCATGAACCGCATCGGCGGAAAGAGCAACACCGGCGAAGGGGGGGAAGACTCGGTCCGCTACCGGCCCGATGCCAACGGCGATCTGCGCCGCAGTGCGATCAAGCAGGTCGCCTCGGGGCGGTTCGGCGTCACCAGCGAGTATCTGGTCAACGCCGACGAACTGCAGATCAAGATGGCCCAGGGAGCGAAGCCCGGTGAGGGGGGCCAGTTGCCCGGCCACAAGGTCGACGATTACATCGCCAAAGTCCGGCATTCGACGCCGGGGGTGGGGCTGATCTCTCCGCCGCCGCACCACGACATCTACTCGATCGAAGACCTCGCCCAGTTGATCCACGACCTGAAGAACTCGAATCCCGAGGCGCGGGTCTGTGTGAAACTGGTGTCGGAGGTGGGGGTGGGTACGGTTGCCGCAGGGGTGGCCAAGGGGAAATCGGACGTGGTGCTGATCTCGGGTTACGAGGGGGGCACCGGGGCCAGCCCGCTGACCTCGATCAAGCACGCCGGCATTCCCTGGGAACTGGGCCTCGCCGAGACCCACCAGACCCTGGTGGTGCACAACCTGCGCAGCCGAATTGTCGTCCAGACGGACGGCCAGTTGAAATCGGGGCGCGACATCGCCATCGCCGCCCTGCTGGGAGCCGAGGAGTTCGGCGTCGCCAGTGCGGCGCTCGTGGCGGCGGGCTGCATCATGATGCGGGTTTGTCACCTCAACACCTGCCCGGTGGGCATTGCGACGCAGGACCCGGTGCTGCGGCAGCGGTTCTCCGGCAAGCCCGAGCACGTGGTGAATTTCTTCCGGTTCCTCGCTGAGGAACTGCGGGAGATCATGGCCAGTCTGGGCTTCCGCTGCGTCAGTGAGATGGTGGGGCGGGTCGACATGCTCGACACGCGGAAGGCGATCGACCATTGGAAGGCGAAGGGGCTCGACTTCACGATGCTGCTGCATCGGCCCGACGTTCCCGCCGGGACCAAGGTGCACTGTGTCGAGTCTCAGGATCACGGCCTGAAGGACGCGCTCGACAATGAGCTGATTCGCCGGGCTGAGCCGGCCTTGGCCCGCGGCGAGAAGGTTGAATTCGCCCTGCCGATCCACAACATCAACCGCACGGTCGGGACGATGCTGGGGAGCCGGCTGACGAAGAAGTATGGCGGCGCGGGGTTGCCCGACAACACGATCACGGTGCGGTTCCAGGGTTCGTGCGGCCAGAGCTTCGCGGCGTTCCTCCCCCGCGGGATCACCTTCTACGTCGAGGGGGATGCGAACGACTACTTCGGCAAGGGACTTTCGGGGGGCCGGATCGCGGTCTTCCCCCCGAAGACCGCCACCTTCGAACCTTCGACCAACATCATCATCGGCAACGTGGCGGGTTACGGCGCCACGGCGGGCGAGATGTACATCCGCGGGCAGGGGGGCGAACGGTTCTGTGTTCGCAACTCGGGGGCCCTGGCGGTGATTGAAGGGGTCGGGGATCATGGCTGCGAATACATGACCGGCGGCCGGGTGGTGGTGATTGGCCCCACGGGGCGGAACTTCGCCGCCGGGATGAGCGGCGGGGTCGCCTACGTGCTCGACGAACAGCAGGCGTTCGCACCGCTGTGCAACCAGGAGATGGTCGACCTCGTGCGACTGGAGCCGGGCGATGTCGACACGGTGCGGCAACTGCTGCAGAACCATATCGCCGCGACCGGCAGCGACCGGGCGCGGTGGGTGCTCGACAACTGGAGCACGCTGGAATCGAAGTTCGTGAAGGTTTACCCACGCGATTACCGGCGGGTGCTGGAGGCCGGCAAGGTGCAGGCCCCGCAGATTCCCGTCGCCGCCACCCGCTGAGTTGACCCCTCCTCCGCGTCCCCTCTCCCACGGTGGGGGACGCGGCTTCTCATACGCCACGCTCTCTCTTTCTGAACACGGATACCTGTCATGGGCAAGCCCTCCGGATTTTTGGAATTTCAGCGCGAGACTCCCCAGCGCCGGGATGTTTCCACCCGCCTGCAAGACTACCGCGAAGTCTACCAGCCGTTCCCCGAGCTGAAGCTGCTCGAACAGGGAGCCCGCTGCATGGATTGCGGTGTTCCCTTCTGCCACACCGGGTGTCCCCTGGGGAACATCATTCCCGACTGGAATGATCTCGTGTATCGCAACAACTGGAAAGAGGCGATTCGTCGGCTGCACGCCACGAACAACTTTCCCGAGTTCACCGGCCGGCTCTGCCCGGCCCCCTGCGAAGAGGCCTGCGTGCTGGGGATCAACGCCCCGCCGGTGACCATCAAGAACATCGAGCATTCGATCATCGAGAAGGCGTTCGCCGAGGGCTGGGTCGTTCCCGAACCCCCCGCTTCGCGGTCGGGCAAGAAGGTGGCGGTAATTGGGTCGGGCCCTGCCGGGCTGGCCGCCGCCCAGCAGTTGAACCGCGCCGGGCACTGGGTGACCGTCTACGAACGGGCCGACCGGATTGGCGGCCTGCTGCGGTATGGCATTCCCGAGTTCAAGATGGAGAAGCAGGTTCTCGAACGCCGCCTGAAGATCATGGAGGCCGAGGGGATTGTCTTCCGTCCGGGAGTGAATGTCGGACAGGACATCACCGCCGAGCAACTGCGTCGCGACTACGACGTGGTCTTGTTGACGCTGGGGGCGACGATTCCCCGCGACCTGCCCGTGCCGGGCCGGGAGCTCGCGGGAGTTCACTTCGCCATGGACTACCTGCCACTGCAGAACCGCAAGTGCGAGGGAGACCAGGTCCCCGAGACGGGGTTTATCTCGGCGCAGGGGAAGCATGTGGTGATCATCGGCGGCGGCGACACCGGGGCCGACTGCCTGGGGACCGCCCACCGCCAGGGAGCCGAGAACGTCGTGCAACTGGAGTTGCTGCCGAAGCCTCCCGGTGGCCGGGATGAAACGATGCCGTGGCCCTATTGGCCGACCGTCCTTCGCACCTCGAGTGCCCACGAAGAGGGGGGAGACCGCGACTGGAGCGTGGGGACCAAGAAGTTCACCGGCACGAACGGGAAGGTCGACACGCTGCACGCGGTGCGGCTGGAGTGGGCCTTCGAAGGGGGCCGCCCAGTGATGAAGGAGATTCCCGGCAGCGACTTCACCATCAAGGCCGACCTGGTATTGCTGGCGATGGGCTTCGTGGGCCCGCAGAAGGCGGGCCTGGTGGAGCAACTGGGGTGTGAGCTCGATCCGCGGGGCAATGTGAAGGCTGACGACGACTATATGACCAGCGTGCCCGGGGTCTTCGCCGCGGGCGATACCCGCCGGGGCCAGTCACTGATTGTGTGGGCGATCTGGGAAGGGCGTGAGGCAGCGGTCGGCGTCGACAAGTTCCTGATGGGGGCGAGCGAACTGCCAAGCAATCCGCAGTTGCTTGGCCGCGATGTGCGGGCGGGAGTGTAGGCACCACCAATTGTGCCGCGCCGCAGGTCCCGCAACAGATGAAGGGAACCCCATCGTTCCGGCGACGTTCGCACCCCGAACGTCGCCGCGAACAGCGGGGCCATGCCATTGTCCAAACCGCGAAGGCGGGGGCGTTGATAGCCCCGGGGACAGCGGAGCACATTCGCCAGGTGACAGTCGTCCCGGAATTTTGGCCACGGTCTTTCCCCTATCGGGAGAGCCCTGAAGGGGCGGGAGTCAATCGCCAGAGGTGGAGCAGCTCAGATTCGCATCGCGAAGTTCGTTGCGGAACCCCGGGTCACCTTCCAAAAGCGACGGAGCCCTGACGGTGCGCGGCAAGACTTGCGACAGTCTTCCGTCGTATTTCGTTACCGACTTGATACACACCGTCATTCGTCCAAAACCAGCGGTGAAGCGGGATTGTGGTACTGATTGAAATGACTGGCCGTGGCGGTCGTTTGTTTCGCCCCTTCAGGGCTCCCGGTCTTTGGGGGCCGTCTTACCCAGGGTTCCGCACCGGGTCGCAGCGCGACCTGCGGTGCTGCACCCTGAGCTATCAAATGGCGCCCCTTGAGGGCTCTTGTGAGTTCCGTGGGATTCTGACGCCGATTGCGACTGACCAATTTCCCATTCCGGGATCATCGCGATCGGGCGTGGAAATGGTGCCCGGTCGATGCTCCTCAATCCCACACCTATCGTTCGTCGAATTCCACTCCGTGCTTTTTCAGCAAGGAGCGAAACTCGTCCTGAAAGCTGGTCTGGCGATGATGTTCCTCTTGTCGTGAAATGTACTCCTTGACCCGTTCCAGCGACGATTGACTGACCGAGAAAGCACCGTAGCCTCCCTGCCATTGAAAATCGGCATATTCGGCCGACTGCTTCTTGATCCACAGACTGCTCGCGGTCTTCAGCTGCTGAATCAATTCCGAAACAGAGATTGTCCTTCCCAGTCGACACAGGCAATGCAGGTGATCTTCGACGCTGTTGACCAGGACAGTGGGCGAAGAGGCTTCCCGACAGACACCCACGAGATAGGCGTGCATCCCCTCCCGGATCTCCGGCGATCGGAGCCAGGGAGTGCGATGTTTCGTACTGAAGACAAGGTGCACCAGAAGATTGGCCAGTGACTGTGGCATCGGAGCGTCTCTCAAGGTCAGCGGTCTGTCACCAGATTCGAATGGAGTATGTCCCCACCAGGCCCAATCCTTCAATCTCAGGATCTTCCCGGCCGGGGCCTCTTGTTTTGCCAGACAGTAGTCATTCCCAACCCCCCGCCATAAAATCATGCGGCTGGTTCCGGGCGAGGGTGCCCGGGAGTTGGTCCTGACGCTGGCCGGGGGTTCCTGAGGGGAACTTTCGGCCTGCCTCTTCCCCTGTTCCCCGCCGCCAACGAGGTCTCGAGGCATGCGTTCCTTCGGATTGAGTCTGTTGTTCTGCCTGCTGGCTGCTGTGCCGGTGCGGGCTGAGAAGAAGGTCGAACCGTTGGCCGAGGCTCCCCAGGGGCTGTCGGAGGAAGTGACCGGAGCGCTGCAGCCCGCGGGTTTTCGGGTGAGTGACGATGCCGGTGTCATCTGCGATATTTGGATGGCCAAAGAGGCCCCGCTCAAACCCAAGTTCAAGCCGAGCCTGCGGGTCAAGTACCCGTTTCAGCTGGGGCAGCTGGTGGGGGCGATTCGCTATCCCGAAGGGAGCAAGCCGTCCGACTTCCGCGGCCAGCCGCTGAAGCCCGGCCTCTACACCCTGCGCTACGGACTGCAGCCCGATGACGGCAATCACCTGGGAACCAGCGACATCCGCGACTTCCTCGTGGGCTGTCCTCCCGAGAAGGACCAGAAGGCGGCCCGCGTGGACGACCTCAAGAAGCTCTTCAAGCTCAGTTCCGGAGCTTCGGGAACCACCCATCCCTCCATTTATCTGCTGACCCCACCCCCCGAGAAGGCGGCCGACAAGCCCGGCGTGACAGCCGACGAAGAGAAGAAACTGACCATCTTCGAAGGGGCGCTCACCGGGAAGTCGGGCGATGAAAGCTCGGCAGTGCCGGTGAAGGTGGTGGTCCAAGGGAAGAGTGAAGGCTGACCCGTGCCAGTCTTTCCCGCTTGCCGTCGTTGGGGGCTCTGCAGTCTGATGGGATTGTTGGGGCTCGCCTTCTGGTCTCTCGAACCAGCTCGTGGGGTCAGTCTGACGACTGGACTGCTGGCCCAGGAGACCCCCGCCGTGCCGGCACTCCCTGCGGCACCGGCCACCAAGCCGGAGGAGGCGTCCGCCCGGTCGGGAAAGGGGGCTGGCGAGGCAGCCAGCCAGGAGGGGGTCGAAAAGGTCCTCTATGCAGGCGAAGTGGTGTTGCTTTCCGAGGCGTTCCGTCGTCGGGGGGTGAAGAGCCATGCCGAGGAGATCGCCCAGACCGCGGTGCTCTACACCACCGATGGCGAGATTGTGCCGCTGGTTCCCGACTGGCGCGGGCGGGCGTTGTTCCAGGATGAACGACTGCGTGACCGGCCCGTCGAACTGGTGGTGAATCGCCGTCCGGGAGTTCCCTGGGTCAGCGTGCTGTCGATCTATCTGCAGGATGAGAAGGGTAAACGGGCCGTCGTCGACTACTGGTGTGACGTCTGTTCGATTCCCATGTACGAGATCAAGGACTGCGAATGCTGTCAGGGGCCAATCCGGCTGCGGTATCGCAATCTGCCACTTCCGAAGGATGCCCGGCCCGCGAAGCCGGCGGCGAAATGAATCAGCAACTCAATCTGCGGGCCACCCATCTGGTAGACCAACTGCTGGAGTCTCCGGAACTGTTGCGGGTGACGGCCCACAAGATTCCGGGCGGGGGCCGCTGGATTGACTGCGGACTGCAGGCCGAAGGCGGCTTGGGAGCGGGTCTGGCGCTGGCCCGGATCTGTACCGCCGGTCTGGCCGACATCCGGGTGATTCCCGGTGAGTTGGCCGGGTCGACCTGGCCCCACCTGCAGGTCACCACCGATCACCCGGTCGAGGCGTGCTTGTACAGCCAGTATGCGGGCTGGCAGATCTCGGTCGGCAAGTTCTTCGCGATGGGTTCGGGGCCCATGCGGGCGGTCGCGGCCCGGGAAGAGCTCTTCCAGAAACTCGACTATCGGGAATCGGCGGAAGTGGCCGTCGGTGTGCTGGAGGGGCGGAAGGTTCCCGACGAGGGGGTCTTGCAGTACCTGGCCGAGCGGACGAACGTCCCGGCGTCGGCCATCACCCGGCTGCTGGCCCCCACCGCGAGCCTGGCGGGGACGGTGCAGGTGGTGGCCCGGGTGGTCGAGACCGCCCTGCACAAGCTGCATGAGATTGGGTTTGATGTGAAGCGGATCCGCTCGGCCACCGGGACGGCTCCCCTGGCCCCCGTGGCGAAGGATGACCTCACGGGGATCGGCCGGACGAACGACGCCATCTTGTATGGTGGCCGCGTGACGTTGTACGTACGGGGAGACGACCAGTCGATCGCCGAAATGGGTCCCCGGGTTCCCGCCATGGCCTCGCTCGCGCATGGTCGTCCCTTTCTCGCGATTTTCGCGGCGGCGGGGAACGACTTTTACAAGATCGACCCGCACCTGTTCAGCCCGGCGGAGATTGTCTTCCAGAATCTCGATACGGGGCGCGTCCAGAAGTTCGGGAAGGTGGTGCCCGAGGTGTTGCAGCACTCGTTTTGTGGTGAGTGATGCGGCTGGCGATTTTGTCGAACCCGGACAGTTGGTATCGACGTGACCTCGAACGGGCCGCGCACGAGCGGGGCCACACTGTGATGGGGCTCCCCTTTGCCGGACTGGCGACCTGGGTAGGGAACGGGACAGAAGCGGTCTCGCATCCCGAACACGGTTCGCTCGAGGTCGATGCGGTGCTGGTGCGGACCATGCCCCCGGGCTCGTTGGAGCAGGTGGTGTTCCGGATGAACCTGCTGGCGCGGCTGGAGCAGCGGGGTGTCCAGGTGGTCAACCCCGCCAAATCGGTCGAGTGTGCGGTCGACAAGTACCTGACCACCGCCCGCCTGCAACAGGCGGGATTGCCCGTGCCCCCCACCGCCGTCTGCGAGACCGCCGAGGCGGCCCTCGCGGCGTTCGACCAACTGGGGGGCGACGTGGTTGTGAAGCCGCTGTTTGGTTCCGAGGGACGAGGTATCGTGCGGGTTTCGGATCCCGATCTCGCCGTGCGGGTCTTTCGGACGCTCGAACGCCTGCAGGCGCTGTTGTACCTGCAGCAGTTCGTTCCCCACGCGGGGTACGATGTGCGGGTGCTGGTGCTGGATGGGCGGGTGCTGGGAGGGATGCGGCGGTGTAATCCCGAGGACTTCCGGACCAATGTCTCCCGGTCCGCCCGGGCCGAACCGGTCGACTTGACTGAAGAACAGTGCGACTGGGCCCTGCGGGCGACCGCCGCGGTGGGGGCGCGGATTGCCGGGGTCGACCTGCTCTACGACCAAGGGGGACCGGGATATGTGATCGAAGTCAATGGGGTGCCCGGCTGGCAGGCGCTGCGGCGGGTGACCGGCATTGACGTCGCCGCCGAACTGGTGCTCAGTCTTGAGCGGCATGCGGAGCAACCGACGGGAGGTGCCCGGTGAGTGCGACTGGGGCCATGGCAACGCCGGCGACAGAAACTCTGACTGGGGTCGACCTGTCGAACGCTCAATTGCTGAAGCGGATGCTGGGGCTGGGGTGGCAGTACCGCCGGGGTTGCGTGGGGCTGTTGGCCCTGCAGGGGCTGTTGCTGGCCACGGGACTGGCGGGTCTGGGACTGACCGGAGTGGGAATCGACACGGTGTTGTTTCACGCCGGGGCAGCCCAGCATCCGGCGACCTGGCCCCTGGGTTGGCAGCCCCCGGCCGAGTGGCCCCCCATGGCCGAGGTCGGGCTGGCCGCCGGGTTGATTCTGCTGTTCGCCCTGCTGCGGGGCTGGTTGAACTACATCTATGCGGTCGCCTCGGGACGGCTGGTGCATGAGCAGATCGTGGTCGACCTGCGGGCCCGGGTCTACGACAAGCTGCAACGGCTGAGTTTTCAGTTCTTCGACAGCAACACCACCGGCAGCATCATGAATCGTGTGACCAGCGATGTGCAGTCGGTCCGGGCATTTGTGGATGGAGTGATCATCCAGCTCGCTCTGCTGGTTCTCTCGCTGATCTGCTACCTGGCTTACATGCTGCGGATCGATGTGGGGGTGACGCTGGCGTGTCTGGGGACCACTCCGCTGCTGTGGGGGGCGACCGTGGTTTTCTCACGCACCGTCCGGCCGATGTACGACCGGGTCCGCGATCTCGCCGACCAGATGGTGCTGACCCTGGCCGAGAACGTGCAGGGGGTGCAGGTTGTCAAAGGGTTCGGCCGTGAACCCGAAGAGATCGGGAAGTTCGCGCGGGCCGTGGAGGCGGTCGAGACGCAGCAGCAGAGCATCTTCTGGCGGGTCAGCATCTTCACCCCACTGATTGGGTTTCTCACGCAATTCAATGTGGTGGTGCTGCTGATCTACGGAGGCTACCTGGTGACCCAAGACCGGTTGCCGCTGGGGACCGGGTTGGTGGTCTTCGCGGGCCTGTTGACCCAGTTCGCCAACCAGGTGGCCAACCTCACGAACATCACCAACAGCATCCAACAGAGTCTCAGTGGCGCCCGGCGGGTGTTTGAGGTGCTCGATGCCCCGGTGCAGATTGCGACCCGTCCGGGAGCGATCTCTCGCCCCCGACTGACTGGCCGGGTGGAATTCGAGCGGGTGACTTTCGGTTACGACCCCGAACTCCCGGTGCTGCAGGATGTCTCGTTCCGGGTCGAGCCTGGGCAGCGCGTGGCGATCCTGGGAGAGACCGGGGCCGGCAAGAGCACGCTCTTGTCGCTGATTCCCAGGTTTTACGATCCCACGGCGGGTCGGGTGCTGATCGACGGGATCGACGTCCGCGACCTGATGGTCGATGAACTGCGGCACCAGGTGGGCATTGTGTTCCAGGAGAGTTTCCTGTTCAGCAATTCGATCGCGATGAACATCGCGTTCGGTCGACCGTATGCCACGCGGGCCGAAATCGAGCAGGCGGCCCGCATTGCCTGCGCCCACGAATTCATCGAGAAACTTCCCCAGGGGTATGACACGCTGCTGGGGGAATGGGGCATGGATCTTTCCGGCGGGCAGCGACAGCGTCTGGCGATCGCCCGCGCTCTGGTGCTGGACCCCCGGATCCTGCTGCTCGATGATCCCGCCGCGGCGATCGATCCCGAGACCGAACAGGAAATTCTCACCGCCATGGAACGGGCGATGGAAGGACGGACGACGTTTGTGGTCGCCCACCGGCTGAGCACCCTGCGGCGGGCGGATCTGGTGCTGGTGTTCGACCAGGGCCGGTTGGTGCAGCAGGGGACCCATGCCCAACTGCTACGGGAGGCGGGACACTACCGGAAGGCGGCGGAACTGCAGGCCCTGGGCATGGAAAGAAGTTGACGGGAGTCTGCAACCACAGACTCCGGGGTGAGGGACACGGGGGGAACAAGTGCGCCAGGAATGAGCCGGTGGGGTGAATCGCACCGGCGGTGCGGCCTGCGAAATCCCGCGATTGCGGGCCCCCGGGCCCACAGCCGTTTGCACGCCCTCTCCCTGGGACCTTACGATCTTCCAAGGCGTCTTTCTGGGGTTCTTGCCAAGGTGAATGTCATGCGGCGCGGTCGGATGGGCTGGGGGGGGCTGCTGGTTGTCGCGGGTTGGTTGGGGGCTTTGGCTCCGGCGTCGGCTGGGGCGCAGACCCTGCTGTTGAGGTTTCCCGACATCCACGAAGGGCGGATTGTCTTCTGTCACTCCGGCAATCTCTGGACCTGTCCAGTCGAGGGGGGCGTCGCCACCCGGCTGACCGCCCATCCCGGGCAGGAGCTCTTCCCGAAGTTCTCTCCCGATGGGCAGTGGATCGCCTTCACGGGACAGTACGACGGTGACGAGCAGGTCTATGTCATGCCCGCCACGGGAGGGGAACCCCGGCAGCTCACCTGGTATCCGGCGCGCGGCCCGCTCAAGCCCCGTGGCGGCTACGACAACCAGGTCTATGGCTGGTCGCCTGACGGCCAGAAGATCTTGTTCCGCTCGCTTCAGGATGCGGATGGCGGCAAGGTGGAGACCGCCCTTTACACCGTGAATGTGACCGGTGGTCTGCCGGTTGCACTGCCGCTGCCGACAGCGGGGGCTGGCGACTTCTCGCCCGATGGCCAGAAAGTGATCTACGCTCCGCTGTTCCGCGACTTTCGGACGTGGAAGCGCTACGAAGGGGGCTGGGCACAGGACCTGTTCGTCGCCGATCTGCAGAGCCTCGCCCTGCGGCCGATCTCCCCCAGTCGCCAGACCGAGCGGGACCCAATGTGGCTTGGCGACAAGATCTGGTTTGTCTCAGACCGCACTGGAACGCTGAACCTGTTCTCGCACGATCTCGGCACCAACGAGACAAAACAGTGGACGCACTCGACCGAGGCCGACGTGCGGTGGGCCAGTTCCGACAACCGGCGGTGGATCGTGTACGAACTCCTGGGCGCATTGGCGGTGTTCGACACCACCACCGGGCAGGAGCACCGGGTGCAGGTGCAGGTCCCCGATGACGGCCTCGACAAGCGTCCGTCGCGCATCGCGGTCGACAAGTTCATCGAGTCGTTCGACCTCAGTCCCAAGGGGGAACGGGCGCTGTTCGTGGCCCGGGGAGATATCTTCTCGGCCCCCATCGAGAAAGGTTTGACCCGCAATCTCACCAACAGTAGCCGGGCGCACGACCGGGCTGCGGCCTGGAGTCCGGATGGGGCGAAGATCGCCTTCGTTTCGGACAAGTCCGGAGAAGAGCAGGTCTATGTCGTTCCCCAGGATGGATCGGGACCCGCCGAGGCGGTGACCGCCGGACTCGAGAGCATGCTGTTCGCTCTCAAGTGGTCTCCCGACGGCAAGCGCCTTTCGTTCTCGGACAAGTTCGGCCGGCTGCACCTGCTGACCCTGGCCGACAAGACCCTGCTGCAGGTCGCCGACGAAGGTCGGGGATTGCTGCAGGACTATGAATGGTCTCCCTGCAGTGGGCACATTGCGCTGCGGCTGTCGAACCCCAGTGAGCTCGACTCGCTGTTTGTCTACAGCCTGGCCGACCGGCAACTGCGACGGGTGACCAGTGAATATTTCGATGTGAGCAATCCAACCTGGGACCCCCGGGGAGATTATCTCTTCTTCCTCTCGCGTCGGCAGTTCGCACCGCAGCTGAGCAGCATCGAATGGAATTACGCGGGCAACCGGGGGACGGGAATTTTCGCTTTGGCCCTGCGCAAAGATGTCAAGCCGCTGTTCCCTCCCGAGAGCGACGAAGTGCAGGTTGCAGGCGGAGCGAAAACCGACGGGAAGCCCGAGGCCAAGCCCGCCGAGGTGCCCCCCGCCGATCGTCCAACGCTGGTGATCGACTTCGAGGGGTTGGATCAGAGGGTGATGCGCATTCCCGTGGAGGCCGACAATATTTCGGGGTTGACCGCCACCCGTGGCCACCTGCTCTATACGGTCTCCGGGGCCCGCTACTACGGACGCGAGGGTGGCTCGAAGACGCGGCTGCAGATTTTCGATCTCGCCAAGCGCGAGGCGTCGACACTGCTGGAGGACGTTGCGGGCTACGCGGTGTCGGCCGATGGGGCCAGGGTTTTGGCCCGCTCCGGGAGCAGTTTCACCCTGATCGACGCCCGCCCCAAGGGAGCCGAGAAGAAAACCGTCTCGACCAAAGACCTCGCGGCCGACCGTGTGCCCGCCGAGGAATTCGCCGCGATCTTCGATGAGGTCTGGCGGCGCTATCGGGACTTTTTCTACGTGCGGAACATGCATGGCTACGACTGGAAGGCGATTGGCGACCGCTATCGCCGGCTGTTGCCCCATGTGGCCCACCGTTCGGACCTGAACTACATCCTCGGCGAGATGATCGCCGAATTGAATGCCGGGCACTGCTACATCGAGGGGGGCGACTTCGACCTCCCCGAACGGGCCCGGGTCGGTCTCCCCGGGGCCCGGTTCGTCCTCGATCCCGCAGTGGGACGCTACCGTGTCGCGAAGATCCTGCGGGGAGAGAATGAAGAAGAGAAGTACCGCTCTCCCCTGACCGAAGTGGGGGTCGATATCGCCGAGGGAGACTACGTACTGGCGATCGATGGCCAGGAACTGAAGGGGACCGACAGTCCTTACCGGCTGCTGCGTCACAAGACCCAACTGGTGACGTTGACGGTCAGCCAGCAGGCCGACGGTGCGAATGCCCGCCAGATCGCGTACCGGCCGATCTTCGCCGAAGAAAACCTGCTGTATCTCGACTGGGTGCGGAGCAACCGCGAGCGGGTCGCGAAGGCGACTGAGGGCCGCGTCGGTTACCTGCACATTCCCGACATGGGGGCCGACGGGATCTATGAGTTCATCAAGTGGTACTACCCGCAGGTTCGCAAGGAAGGGCTGGTGATTGACGTCCGTTCCAACGGAGGGGGGAACGTCTCGCAGATGATCCTCGAACGGCTCGACAATCGTTTGCTGGGAACGCGGTTCGGCAGCCTGAATGACGATCCGGGAACGTATCCCGGCACCGTCTTCCATGGGCACATGGTCTGCCTGGTGAACGAGGTCTCGGCGTCGGACGGCGACATCTTCCCGCATCGGTTCCGTCAGGCGGGGCTGGGTCCCCTGATTGGCCGCCGAACGTGGGGGGGCGTGGTCGGCATCAGCAATATCGGCCCGCTGCTCGATGGGGGCACGGTTTTTGTGCCCCTGCAGGCGACCAACTCTCCCACCGGGGAATACATCATCGAGGGAGAGGGAGTTGCGCCCGACATCGATGTGGTCAACGAGCCGAAGGATGTGATCGCCGGGAAGGACGCGCAGCTGGAACGGGGAGTTTCCGAGGTGTTGGAGCGGATGAGCAAGGAACCCCGTCGCCTGCCGCAGCGTCCGGCCGATCCAAACAAAGCGGCACAGCCTCCCAAACCCTGACGGGACCTGACAGTTGGGGGCTTGGGTCTACCCGCGATTGGACCCTGCCCTCAGTTCAAGCGCGGTGGGGTGTGGTCGCCAGTTTCATTCCTGTGTTCCGGAGTCTCCTGTGGGAATCCGCCGCTTAAGTCGAGGGCTGCCTGAGGTGCTGATTCCCAGCCGTCCGGGATTCCCTGGTGTCTCGCGGTTCTGGGGTGCGTGGGCTGGACTGCTCGTCTGCCTGGCCGCGCGATTCGCCTGCGGGCAGGCCACTCCCCCTGCGGACTGGTTCGATCCTGCTGGTGGACCGGGCACCGTGATTTTGTCGGGGGGAGGAAGAATCCCCGACGAGGTGCGCGCGGCCTTCGTCGAGGCGGGTGGGGGGGGCCAATGCCGATTGGTGGTGGTTCCCACCGCCACCCCGGGGAGCGACGACGAGGAAGCCCTGCGGGAAGGTGCCGAAGTCGCCGAGTCATGGAAGCAGCGTGAGATCGCCACAGTGGAGGTGCTGCACACCCGCGACCGCGAGCGGGCCAATGACCCGGCGTTTTGCGAACCGCTCCGCCAGGCGACGGCTGTCTGGTTCACCGGGGGGCGGCAATCGCAGATTGCCGCGGTCTATCAGGGGACCCGTTTCGAAGACGAAGTGCGGCAGGTCCTGATGCGTGGCGGCGTGGTGGGGGGGACCTCGGCCGGAGCCGCCTGCCAGTCCCGCGTGATGATTGTCCGTGGTCAGGTCTGGGCAACGCCGGGGCTGGGAATGATTCCCGGAGTGATTGTCGACCAGCATTTCCTGGCGCGAGACCGTCGCGGCCGTCTGCTCGAGGCCCTGCAACAGCATCCGCAGCTGGTGGGTCTGGGGATCGACGAGGGAACCGCCCTGGTGGTGAAGGGCCGCGCCATGAAGTGCCTGGGAGAATCAACCGTGCATCTCTGCCTTGGGGCGTGCGCCTCGCTTGAACCGTGCGAGCGGGTGTTGCAGCCCGGGGAACTGGGCGACCTGACGATGTTCCGGCGCGAGGCGCTGGCCCGCCAGCGGACACCCTTTCCGCCCGAGAAACCAGTCCCCCCGGTCGTCCCGTCGGGGTCACTCGTCATTGTCGGCGGAGGGGGGCTGACCGATCAGATCACCCAGCGGTTCATTGAGCTGGCTGGGGGAGTCGAGGCCCCGATCGTGGTCCTGCCCACAGCCAATCCGCAGATCGATCTCAACGAAGGGAAGTTCCTTGAGAGAGCGGGAGCGAAGAACGTCACCCTGCTGACGGCCCGCACTTGGGCTGAGGTCGAATCTCCGGAAACCGCCGCTCGGCTGAAGCAGGCCCGCGGACTTTGGTTCGGCGGGGGACGACAATGGCGGTTTGTCGACGCCTATGAACACACCCAGGCTGTCGCCTTGTTTCATGAGGTGCTGCAGCGCGGCGGAGTGATTGGCGGCAGCTCGGCGGGAGCCACCATCCAGGGCGATTATCTGGTGCGGGGAAGTCCGTTGGGGAACACCGACATGATGGCCCTGGGGTACCAGCGAGGCTTCGCGTTTCTGCCCGGCACCGCGATTGACCAGCATTTCCGGCAGCGGAACCGCTTCGCCGACCTGGCCAAGGTGATCGACCGTCATCCACAATTGCTGGGAATTGGCCTCGATGAGGCGACCGCGCTGGTGGTGACCGGAGAAGTCGGCGAGATCCTGGGCCGGGGTGAGGCGCATTTCTACGACCGCCCTCCGGGACGCCCCGCCGACCCTTCCGATCGCGAGTCGGTGGGGGCGGGAGGACGGTATCAGTTGCGCGAACGACAAGTGCTCGAACGGGGCCGGAAACCTGAGCCCGAAAAGCCAAAGTCGGAGTGAGCGGGTTGGTCTGCCAAACCAGGTCCACGTCTTTTCCAGATCGGTCAATCGGCGTTCCGCAGGCGGTTGAACTGTTCACCGGGCAGACGGTAGCATCGGAGCATGAGTTCCTCGCCCGCTCCCTACCTGCGCTCTCCCTCCCTGCTCAACCGGCATGACAGTCGGTTGCTGATTGTCGATATGCAGGACCGCATCCTGCCCGTGATCAGCAATTCGGACGCTGTCTTGTCGAACTGTCTGCGTCTGGTGCAAGGGGCCCAGGTGCTGCAGGTTCCCATCTCCGCCACCGAGCAGTATCCCAAGGGGCTGGGGTCGACCAATTCGGCGCTCGCCCGGCTGTTGCCCGACCGACTCGAAAAACTGCGGTTCAGCAGTGCCGAGGTGTTGAACTGGGGAACGGCTGCCGAAGACACCTCGGGACGGTTTCGGGTGGTGGTGGCGGGAATCGAGACCCATGTCTGCATTTTGCAGACGGTCTTCGATCTGCTGGCGGCTGGTTTTGAAGTGCATGTTCCCGCAGATGCCGTTGGCAGCCGGGTGGAGTCCAACCGCCAGACGGCTCTCGACCGCATGGCCCTGGGGGGGGCGGTGATCACCACCACCGAATCGGTGTTGTTGGAGTGGTGCGAGGTGGCGGGAACCGCCGAGTTCAAACAGATCAGCCAGTTGATTCGCTGAGGGGGTCTGTCCGTTCATCCATCGTCCGGGTGCCCGACGGCATCAGGTGAGTTCTTTCGTCACAGGTGAGTTGTCATGTCGTCGATGTCTGCCACACTCAATCCACCCCGCCGCATCCTGATGGGCCCTGGTCCCAGCGACACGCATCCGCGCGTCCTGGCCGCCCTGGGGGCTCCGACGGTGGGACATCTCGATCCCTACTTCCTGCAGGTCATGAATGACACCCAGCAGATGCTGCGGCAGGTCTTCCGGACCCGGAACGAATTGACCCTCGCGGTCAGTGGGACCGGAAGTGCCGGGATGGAAACCGCGGTGGTGAACCTGGTCGAGCCGGGGGATTCGATGCTGGTCGGCGTCAATGGGGTGTTCGGCGGACGCATGGTCGACGTCGCCACCCGGGCGGGGGCCCAGGTCAGCAAGATCGAAGTGCCGTTTGGTGAAACCTTTGACCCCGCCCAGGTGGCCGAAGCTGTGAAGCAGCACCGCCCGAAGGTGGTGGGGCTGGTGCATGCCGAGACGTCGACCGGGGCGCGCCAGCCCCTCGAAGAGATTGCGAAGATTGTCCACGATGCGGGCGCATTGCTGGTGGCCGACACGGTGACCTCTTTGGGGGGCCTGCCGGTCGAGACCGACGCCTGGGAACTCGATGTGGTCTACAGTGGAACGCAGAAGTGTCTGTCGTGTCCTCCCGGTTTGGCCCCGATCACCTTTGGTCCGCGGGCTTTGGCGAAGATCGACGCTCGCAAGACCAAGGTCGCGAGCTGGTACCTCGACATGACGATGGTGCGGAATTATTGGGGCCAGGATCGGGCCTACCATCACACCGCTCCCATCAACATGAATTACGCGCTCCGCGAGGCGCTGCAGCTGGTCCTCGAAGAGGGGCTCGAGAATCGTTGGGCCCGACATCAGCGGAATCACCTGGCGCTCAAGGCGGGTCTGCAGGCGCTGGGATTGAATTACGCGGTGGCCGAAGGGAAGCAGTTGCCGATGCTGAACGCCGTGCTGATTCCCGCCGGGGTCGACGATGTGAAAGTGCGAGGGCAACTGCTCAACGAATTCGGGATCGAAATCGGGGGGGGACTGGGCCCCATGAAGGGGAAGACCTGGCGCATTGGCCTGATGGGGGAAACAAGCTCGCCCCGCAACGTGCTGGCCCTGCTGGCGGCTCTCGACCGCTGCCTCTCTGACCAGGGGGTGAAGTTCTCTCCCGGCAGCGGCGTCGCGGCGGCCAATACCGAGTACGCGCGTCAGAAGTCGGCCTGATTCGCAATGTCCAGTGAGTTGGATCGCTGCCGACCTGGAATTCGACAGCGTCCGGACGTGTCGACCACGGCCGCACCATCCACAGGCCGCGCCGCGCAACCCGTTGGTGAGTGAGACGTGTTTCGGGTTTGGCGTGGAACTCTCAAGTTCTTTGGCGGGCACACGGTTCGGAGTGACGCCTGGGCGCAATTTGATGCACTTCGCCAGGGATTCGCAGTTGTGGAATCGCAACCGCACTGAGGGTCCTGCGGGAGCGGCATCGATTCAGGGAAATAACCGCGTCAGGACGAGTCAGAATCCCGTATAAAATGAGTGAAAAATGAAACCACCCCGGCCGGAAGAGATCCTGGCCGGGGTGGTGTTGACACGATGGGATGCAGAGTGCGGTTACGGGCTGACGCCTGGGGCGAACAGGAAGTAACCGCCGGTGACGAAGCCGGCCTCGACGATGGCGGCTTCGGTGTTCCAGGGAATCTGGTGGTAGCGGTGGGGGACACAGTCGCCGGGGCGGTGCCACCCCAGGACATAGCGCTTCTTGCAGATCGGATCAATCGTCATCTGGTAGGGAATGCCCAGCAACTGCGTAGCGAACAACCCGGTCGAGACGAACGGTTGAATCAAATGGTGTCGGGTGTGTCCGTAACGTTCCAGGCAGAAGTCTTCAAAGTAAATCGGGAGGTGGTAGAGATTGCTGGCCTCCCATTCGTACTGCACCGGCAGGAACGGCCGGTTGCCAATGGCCGCCACCTGGCTCGATCGCGGATCGACATCGACCAGGCGAATTTCATTGGGACACTCGGGGCAATTCTCGGCCGAATACTCGTCATTGTCGCGGATGCATTCCGGGCAATCGACTCCTTGCGGACGCGGGCAGAGGTTGTCGCAGCGACGGGTGGCTCTGTCCCGGGTGTAGTCGTAGTAGGGAAGGATTTCGTCGATCTTCTTGAACCGGCGGCTGGGGCCCTCGGGAACCGCCTCGATGGATGGTTCGGGAGTCAGGCCGAGATCGTCTTCATCGGCACTGACGGTGCGGACCTCCGAGACGCGTGCACGAGGCGCGGCATCGGCCGCCGGTGCTTTGGGGGGAAAGCTCTGATCGTCGGCGGTGGCGACGTACCCCGCGGGGACGGCACTGTCGTGCTGCGGGACCGAGACTCGCGAACGAACGGCGGCCGAAGCCGACGACGCCGAGGATCGGGCGGGCTGGGCGACCTGGCCGCCGCGGGTTGCGGCCATGGTGGTGGGGGCCGCCGTCGCATTGGAATTGGCCAATGGGGGCCGCTGCAGCGTGGGAAGGGTTGAGAACGACTGCAGGCGGCGGGTGCCGGGAGCCGTACCGGCGGGACCCCCGGGGGGCGCTGCGTGCAGGGCGGGAAATGTCAGCCAGAGCCCGCAGCCGAACGCGAGCCAGGCGACGGTGCGGCTACCGAACGTCGACGTGCTCGGCCGTGTAATTCGGCGCTTCCTGAGTGATGACGATGTCATGCGGATGGTTCTCCCTCACCGAGGCCGGTGTGACCTGTATGAATCTCGCTTCCGTGCGCAGCTCCGCGATCGACTTCACGCCGCAGTAACCCATTCCAGCCCGCAGTCCCCCGATCAGCTGATAGAGGAACTGGTGCAGGTGCCCCTTGTAGGGAACCCGCCCCTCGACCCCTTCGGGGACGAGTTTCGAGGCTTTCTTGGGATCATCCGAGGTAACGACCTGCCGGTAACGGTCGGCGCTTCCCTGCACCATCGCGCCGAGCGAACCCATGCCGCGATACTGCTTGAAGCTGCGACCCTGGTACAGGATCATCTCTCCCGGACTCTCCGCCAGGCCCGCCAGCAGGCCCCCCAGCATCACGCAATGGGCACCAGCCGCCAGAGCCTTCGTAATGTCTCCGCTGAATCGAATGCCGCCATCCGCGATGATCGGCACATCGGTGTCAACCACAGCCCGGGCCGCGTTCCACACGGCTGTTAGCTGAGGCACACCCACACCCGAAATGATCCGGGTGGTGCAGATCGATCCCGGACCGATCCCCACCTTGATCGCGTCGGCACCCGCCCTCATGAGGGCTTCGGCACCTTCGCGGGTGGCGACGTTTCCGGCAATCACATCAATCTTCGAACGCCGCTTGATCTCCCGCACCGTGTCCATCACGTTGCGGGTGTGACCATGGGCGCTGTCGACCACGATGACATCGACACCCTTCTCGATCAGCAAGTCGGCCCGGCTGTAGTCATGCACGCCCACAGCGGCGCCGACCCGCAGACGTCCCCGGGCGTCTTTGCAGGCGTTCGGGAACCGGAGGTTCTTGTCGATGTCCTTGATCGTGATCAAGCCTTTCAGCTGATAATCTTCGTCAACCAGCAGAAGTTTCTCGACCTTATTTTCCCGCAGGATCCGTTGAGCCGCCTCCAGGCTGGTGTTCTCGGGGGCCGTGACCAGCTTGTCGCGGGTCATCACCTCGGAGATACGGGTCTGCTTCGATTCCAGAAACCGCAGATCCCGCCGGGTCAATATTCCCCGCAGTTTGCCATTCTCGGTAATTGGGACACCGCCAATGTTGCGGCTGTCCATGATCTCGCACGCCTCTCCCACCGTCGCATCGGGGGGCAGTGTGACCGGGTCAACAATGACCCCATGTTCACTTCGCTTGACCCGGTCGACCTCGAGAGCCTGCTGCTCGACCGACATGTTTTTGTGGATGATGCCCAAGCCCCCTTCCTGGGCCAGGGCGATGGCCATCTCGCTCTCCGTGACGGTGTCCATCGGGCTGGAGAGGATGGGGACGTTCAGACCGATGTTGCGGGTCAGCCGCGTGTTCACTTCGACGGACGAGGGGAGCAGTTCACTGAAGGCCGGTTCGAGCAACACGTCGTCGAAGGTCATGCCCCGGTAAGCGATGCGGTCTTCCATGGTTCTCTCGATGGTCGAAATGAGGCGAAGTGAAGCCCCCGGGCAGGCTAGGCCCTGGGAATGCTGGATGTGGTGAGGGAGGGAACGGCCACCGTGGGGCTGCCGGCGTCACGGTCGGGATCCAACGCGGCGGCGAGTCGCCGCGACAGGTCGATCAGCGTGTTGATAGGGAGCTGCTCGGCTCGTTCGGAACCGGTCAGTCCCACGTCGGTCAGGACCTCGGCGATCTTCCCGGGGGAGAGCCGCCCTTCCCATTGATGGGCCAGAACCTTGCGGACCACCTTGCGTCGCTGCTGAAACAGGCCGCGGAGAAAGTCCTGGAAAAACCGGCGGTCCCCCAACTGGGCCCGCCGCTCGGGATCTGGAACGATGCGTACAATCGCCGAATCGACCTTCGGCCGGGGCCAGAAGGCGGCCGGGCCGAGTCGTTTGAGAATCCGGCAATCGCACTGTGACTGGATCCAGACCGCCAGAGAGCCGTAGTCGTTCGTGTCGGGAGCGCCGCGCATCCGCTCGGCCATCTCGTACTGCACCGTCACGACCATCCGTTCGATGTCCAGCTCGCTGGCCAGAAGGTTGGTGATGACCGGGGTGGCCACGGAGTAGGGCAGGTTGGCGATCAGCTTGAGGCGCCGGCCAGGGCGCTCGGCCAGCCGCTGGCGCACGGTCTGCAGCACCACTGGCGCGAGTTCGTTCTTGGTTTCCAGGATGTCGGTCAAGAGCAGCGTCGCATGGGGGAAGCCGGCGAGCTTTTCCTGCGCCAAGGCGTGCACCTTAGGATCGATCTCGACCGAGATCACAGCCCCGGCCTGTTCGGCCAGAAAGGAGGTCATGCCGCCGGTGCCCGTTCCCACTTCCAGCACCACATCGTTCTGGTCGAGTTGGGCCTCGGCCACCACGAATTCCAACAGGTTGAGATCGATCAGGAAGTTCTGGCCGAGATCGTGCCGGGGATGCAGTTGATGCTGCGCGAAGAGTTCCACCAGCCGACTGCGGGTCTGCCGTTCGGGTTCAGGCATGCGGGCCTCCCTGCGATACGAGCGGGGAGGCGGGGGAGGGCAAACCCTGGGGCAGATAGGGGGCCAGCATCCGCTGGACATATTTTCCCAGAACATCCGTCTCAATGTTGACCGTGTCGCCGACCCGGCGCGAGCCGAGGGTGGTGGCGTTGAGCGTGTGCGGGATGAGCATCACACTGAAGCGGTCGGCCCCAACCTCCACCAGGGTCAGGCTGACGCCATCGACCGCGATGGATCCCTTGGGAATCATCGTTAGAGCGAGCTGGGGAGGGACCTGGAACCAGATGGTTCGCCACTCGCCATCGATGGAGATCGAGAGGACGGTTCCCCGTCCGTCGATATGCCCCTGAACAAAATGCCCCCCCAGACGGCCATCGACCGGCAGAGCCCGTTCCCAATTAAGGGGAGCCCCAGGGCGAAGTTCGCCGAGGTTGGTCTTGGCGAGTGTTTCGAAACCCGCCTGAAACCACCAGCCGCGGTCGTCGGCAGCGACGAGAGTCAGACAGCAACCATTGAGAGCGATGCTGTCGCCGATTTGAGGAGGGGCCCCGGGAACAACACCGGGCTGCGCACAGAGTCTTCGGGAGCTCCCTTCCGGGCGAATCTCCACAACAGTTGCCAGACCTTCCACCAGACCAGTAAACATGGTCGACCGAGTATAACGCTTCGGCGCGAACTCGCGCAAGTCTGACGAGGAGCTGCAGAGGGTGACAGACTAACCCTCGGGCGATCAAGGATCTGTCGCCGAGGAGGAAATAAACGCATTTTCGTAGAGTGACGCGTTTTCGCTCGGTACGAAAAAAAAGCCAATTTGCGAACACGTCGCAAATTGGCTTAAGTGGAGGGTAGGGGGATCGAACCCCTGACCTACAGACTGCCAGCCTGTCGCTCTCCCAGCTGAGCTAACCCCCCGGATCAAGTAGAAGCAGGATACGACGTCGGAGTCAGATTGTCAACTCTGCGACGACTCTCAAACTTCTGACGATTGTCGGTGATGAATCAGTTGTTCGGATTCATCACGACTGTGCCCCAATTTATCGGCGGTTTTGTTGCCGTTCTGTAGTCTTCATCGGGCACTTTTCCGGAAACATGGCTGTGCCTGTGGCCAGTTCTGGTGGGGTGATAACCGCTTTCCCCAGGGGAGGGGGACGTGAGCCGGTTGGGCCGCCTCCCACTCTGCGGGTGTTGGTCGCTTCCTGCGCTGTTGGCGTGGGTCGCCTCCTGCGCTGTTGGCGTGGGTCGCCTCCTGCTCCTGCGGCCCGGCAAGGGGGTCGGACGAGAAAGCACAGAGACGGTTCATCTTGTGGCGTTTGGAAGGGGCCGTTACGATCCCGCCCCCCTCCGCCAGGCCCGTGGCGGTCCCCGGTGGGAACCGGGGCGTCTTCAGGAATCTCGGATGATTCAGTCGCTCGCCAATTGGATCAAGCACCTCTGCTACGCGGTGCTGTTCCTGCTGTTGCTGGCCTGCCTGCTGGAGATTGGGCTGCGCGTGCACGACTCGGCCACCGGGCAGGTGACCCGTCTCGATCTGTATGACCGGGGTTTGACCTGCAAGAGCTGGTTGGCGCATCACGAATTGAAGCCCTCGCGGGCTTATCTCGTGCGCCACGCCGAGACCAGTCGCAAAGTGCGGGTGACCGTGAACAGCTTTGGGTTGCGCGGTGCCGAGCCGATCGTCCCCAAGGCTCCGGGGACTTTGCGTGTACTCTGTCTGGGAGACGACAGCACCTTCGCCTCTCACGTGGCCGAGTCCGAGACCTTCGTGGCCCGTCTCCAGGACATGCTGTCGCAACAACGCGGTCAGCCGGTGGAAGTCTTCAATGCCGGTGTGCCTGATTACTGCCCGCTGCTGTCGTACCTGCAGTTGCGGCATCGGCTGTTGGGGCTCGCCCCCGACCTGATCGTCCTCTGTTTCGACATGTCAGACATTTCCGACGACCATGCCGTGCGCTGGTTCGTGGTTTCGGACGCCGAGGGCCACCCGACGAATTGTCCGCATCCCGGGTTGGAGATGCCGCGGCAGGGGAATCGCCGGTCGGTGCTCGACGCGCTGTTGTTGCCGCAGTGGGGGCGGCAAAGGCTCAATGCCTTCCTGGCCGATCAGACGTCGCGGGTCGCCTCGTCTTCGATTGATTTTCCCCGGTCGAAGTACCTGTGGCTGGCCGACGCGCCACCCGATTGGGAAGACGCGATTGAGCAGACCTTTTCGGCCCTCGATTTGATTGGTGAACTGGCGGACCAGTCGGGCGTACGGTTTGTCGTCACGGCGATTCCGGCTCCCTGGCAGGTCTCGGCCACCGCGACGACCGGGGGCGGAGCCCGCGATCGGGTGGGAGTCCCGCCGGATGGACTGTACCGCAGTCGGCGTCCCTTCGAATTGTTGGCTGATTATTGCCGACAAAAAGGACTTGAGTTTGTCGATGTGTCGCCCGAGTTTCAGTCGCAGGGAGGTGGGCACAGGTTATTTTTGAAGTATGTGGCCGAATTCTCCCCCGAAGGACACGAGTTGTTCGCCCGGGAACTGGTGCGGAAGATGCCCGGAGGAGGGGTGTTGTCAGACGAGGGGCCGGACGACTACGCTGAACAGGATCCCGGAACCGCGGGCGTGCGGCGGCGCTGACTCTGTTTGAGGACTCGCGGTGGCGGGGGATGGTGCGAGGAATGACCGGGACGAGTTCCCGGCAGTCCGGTGAGGGAAACCATGAGTTCGATCGAGGCGGCCCGGCGTTACTTTGAGGCGGCGGCGGACCAACTGGAGCTGTCGGCGTCTGTGCGGACCCTGCTGTTGACCCCGCAGCGCGAGGTCAAGGTCCAGATTGCTGTCCCCCGTGACAACGGCGAAGTGACCACCTTCGTGGGTTATCGGGTCCAGCACGACCGATCGCGAGGTCCGTTCAAGGGAGGGTTGAGGTATCACCCCGAAGTGGATGGAGACGAAGTCACCACGCTGGCTCAATTGATGACGTGGAAAACTGCCGTGGTTGACCTCCCCTACGGCGGTGCGAAGGGAGGGATCGGTGTCGATCCGAAACAGCTGAGCACCGCCGAGCTGGAACGGGTGACGCGATGTTTTATTGATCAGATTCACGAGATGATTGGCCCCAATCTGGATATTCCTGCCCCCGACATGGGGACCAATGCCCAGGTAATGGCGTGGGCCGTCAACCAGTACGAGAAGTACCACGGCTTCAGCCCGGCGGTGATTACGGGGAAGCCCCTCGAATTGCATGGCTCGGCCGGGCGTGAAGAGGCGACGGGGCGGGGAGTGGGAATCATCACCCGTTCGACGTGTGCGGCGCTGGGCAAAACTGTCGCTGGATCGCGGATCGCCCTGCAGGGATTCGGCAATGTGGGGCTGCATACGGCGTCGTTCCTGAGCGGTTTGGGAGCCCGGATTTTGGCCGTCAGCGATGTGACCGGCGGAGTCTGGAATGCCGACGGACTCGACATCGCGGCCCTGGTGTCGTGGCTCAAACAGAACGGCACGTTGGCGGGTTTTCCGGGATCATCACCGTTGACCAATGCTGGGCTGTTGACCGCGGATGTGGACGTGCTGATCCCCGCCGCGCTCGGCGGTGTGCTGACACCCGAGATTGCCCGGCACGTGCGGGCGAAGATTGTGATTGAGGCGGCCAATGCCCCCACGCTGCCCGAGGCCGACGAGGTGTTGCAGCACCGGGGAGTGGTGGTGCTGCCCGACATTCTGGCGAACGCCGGCGGAGTGACGGTGAGCTACTTCGAATGGGTTCAGAACCTGCAGCAATTCCGATGGGATCTGGTCCGGATTCGCGAAGAACTCGAACGGGTGTTGGTGCGGGCGTTCGACAATGTGTGGGGGCTGGCACAGTCGAAGCACGTCTCCCTGCGCACGGCCGCCTACATGATTGGTATTGGTCGCGTGGCCAGGGCAACCCAACTGGCGGGGTTCTGACCATGCGGCATTCGTGGCTTCTCGAGGCACCCCTGGAGGCGCAGGGTGGCGCGTGAGTATTCGAGCGGAACCCTGCTGTACCGGGCTGGCGAGACGGGCGATCTCGAGGTGCTTCTTGTCCATCCCTCGGGGAACTACAACCGGGGAAAGCCATGGAGCATTCCCAAAGGAAGTCCCAACCCGGGCGAGACTGACCAGGACGCCGCCCGGCGCGAGACCTGGGAAGAGACCGGGGTATCGGCAGGTCCGCTCGTGTCGCTGGGGAGCATTGTTTACCGAAAGAGCGGCAAGCGGATCGTCTGTTTCGCGGGGCCCGCGCCCTTCGAGTGTCAACCGCGGTGTGCCTGCTGGGAGGTCGATCGGGCCGAGTTCGTCCCGCTTCCCGAGGCGTGGGATCTGCTGCATCCCGATCAGCGGGAATTCCTGCGGATGTTGCGGGAATTGCTGCATTGAATCATTCGCAATTCCGACCCCGGTGACTGTGACTGCGGCGCTCGGGCGGACGTCCTTCTGTGTTGAGGGCGAGCGATGGGATTCCAGCAGCCGCCGGGCGGCCCGGTTGCTGTGCCTGTCTCGTGATTGGGGCCGGCGCGGTGTCTTGTGTCTCGCTCGGGGCGCGAGATACGATCGTCCCGTCATTTCCACTTCTGTTCCGCAAGGCGGCGATGCAGCATGTCTGAACCAGTGAAGGTCTTGATCATCGACGATGATCGGGAGATTTCCTCAACCCTCCGGGCGGTGCTCGAATCGGCCGGTTTCGTGGTGGCGGTGGCGAATAACGGCAAAGAGGGACAACGGCAGATCACCGAGTTCGCCCCCCGCTTGGTGATCACCGATATGATGATGCCCCAGATGGGAGGATTTCCCGTGCTGGAGTTCATCCGTCAACTCCCCAATCCGCCCCGGGTGATCATGATCACGGCCAATGAGGGGGGACGGCACAAGGCGTATGCGGAGATGTTGGGGGCCGTCGACTATCTGAGGAAGCCGTTCGCCATGGATCAGTTTCTGGATGCCGTACTCCGCGCGCTGGGGATGCCCACCGGGACCGTCGCGGTTCCCGAATCCGAGCCTGCCAAACCCAAAAAGTCCCGTTCGAAATAGTCGGTTTCCCGTGGGATCGATCCGGGGAGTTACTCCCCACCCACGGGGGCTTGTACGTCGGTCGTGCCGGCCGTCGGCCCGATTGGTCCGAAGCCACATCTGCCGTGGGGCGTGATCCGGGATTGTCCCGGTTGCCCATCGCGTTTCATTCACCCTGTGCAAGAAATCATGTCGTTCGCAGACAGCCTGTTGGAATTGATTGTCCAGACTTCCACCAACCTTCCCTCCGACATTCGGCGGCTGATCGCCGACGCCCAGAAACGGGAGACCCCCGACACCAACGCCTCGTTGGCTCTGGCCACCATCGCCTTGAATGTGGACATGGCGTGCGAGACCGAGCGGCCGATCTGTCAGGATACCGGCATGCCGACCTTCATCGTGAAGACGCCGGTGGGCTTCGACCAGATCACACTGGAAGAGCAGATCCGCGAGGCAGTGGCGAAGGCGACCAAGGCGGGCAAACTGCGCCCCAACTCAGTCGACTCGCTGACAGGCAAGAACAGCGGCAACAATCTCGGTCCGGGAACTCCCGTGATCCACTTTCATCAGCACCGGAAGCCAGAGGTCGAGATCAAGCTGGTGTTGAAGGGGGGGGGCTGCGAGAACAAGAACATTCAGTACTCGCTCCCCCAGGAATTGCCGGGCCTCGGGCGAGCCGACCGTAACCTTGACGGCGTGCGGAAGTGTCTGATGCACGCGGTCTATCAGGCACAGGGGCAGGGGTGCTCGGCGGGGTATCTGGGGGTCTGTATCGGCGGCGACCGGACGACCGGCTACGAACACGCGAAGGAACAGCTGTTCCGCAACGCCGATGATGTGAACCCAGTCGCGGAGCTGGCCGAACTCGAAAAGTACATCACCGACAACGCCAATACACTGGGAATTGGCACGATGGGGTTTGGTGGGAAGGTCACCTTGCTCGGCTGCAAGGTGGGAGTGCTCAACCGGCTGCCCGCCTCGTTCTTCGTGTCGGTCGCCTACGAGTGCTGGGCCTTCCGTCGGCTGGGAGTGGTGCTCGATGCCCAGACCGGAAAAATCCAGAAGTGGCTTTACCGCGAACAGGACGAGATCAAGAAGCTGGCGGTGGGTCAGGGATTCAAACTGACGGGGCGCGAGGTGGTGCTGGAGGCCCCCGTGACCGAAGACAAGGTGCGGAGTATTCGGGCCGGCGATGTGGTGGTCATCAACGGGATTGTGAATACAGGTCGCGACGCGGTGCACCATCACCTGATGCATCATGAATCGCCGGTGGACCTGCGGGGCTCGGTCCTCTATCACTGCGGCCCGGTGATGACCAAGGACGCCTCGGGGAAGTGGATCTGCGGCGCGGCGGGCCCGACCACCAGCTCACGCGAAGAACCGTACCAGGCAGACATCATCGGCAAGTTCGGGATCCGGGCGGTGATTGGGAAGGGAGGCATGGGGGCCAAGACGCTGGCGGGTCTCAAGCAGCACGGGGCGGTTTACCTCAACGCGATTGGCGGTGCGGCCCAGTACTACTCGGAGTGCGTCAAGTCGGTCGACGGAGTGCACTGGCTCGACGAGTTTGGCATTCCCGAGGCGATGTGGCACCTGCGGGTCAATGGCTTTGCCACCATCTGCACGATGGACTCGCACGGCAACAGTCTGCACAAGGAGGTCGATGCCTCCAGCCTGCAGCAACTGGGGCAGTTTGCGCAACCGGTGTTCGCCGATCACTAAGCCGCTACGGATTCGGTGCCGGGTCCAGCCGGATCGGTCTCCCGTAAGCCCACAACGGTGCTCAGCGGGCAGCCTTCAATCGCTGCGTCTCCCCCGACGCCTGCGGACTCAGGGGGAGTCGGTTCCCAGGTTGCGGGCGATGCGGCGGGCCTTGTCACTCGAGAGAATGTCGGTCAGGCCGTCTTTCTCCCGGGTGATGGGGGTGTCGCCTCGGCCTTCCTGCCCGGCAATACTCCATTCGTCGGTCATTTTCCCATCGTCGATGTCGAAGTCGGAGTGGTCCATGCTGTTCGGCTGAAACATGCGGGCAGTCTCTTGCACAATTCCGCAGCCAGTGCTGAAGGCGAGCAGACCAAAACAGACGAGGAGTGGCAGGAGGCGCATCGCGGGCCTTTCGAAAGGTCAGGATGACCGTCTGGGGGGAAGAGAGACGGAGGCTGGTCATGTCGAGGACCAGAAGAGTCCCCGGAGAGGAGGGGGGGAGTTTGCTGTCCGGCGGAATTTCGGTCCAGTCGAAGTTCGCGTTCCCCTTCCCGAATTGTAATTGGCGGAAATGGACATTTAGTCACTCATGGGCTGACTGCTGGTGTCATCAACCGTATTCTTCTCAGAGATGCAGTTCGAAGAAGCACTCCTGGCCGCCATCGAATGTGTCTCACCGAGGGGTCTCGCTGGGAATTTCCTGGACCTGGCGACTGGCAAATCCGGTGTCGGCCTGTCGGGAGGTGTGGACGCCCGTATCTCTATCGGGCCCGTCCGGGGGAATTTTGAGGGAATTGCTGTCAAGATAGTGGAGTCGTCTGCGAATACTCTTGAGCAGAGCCTGCGAGTTCGCAACCAAACCGCCATACGACGTGGCACCGTGCAGACGGGAGTTGGCCGATGAAGTTTACCTACGCTCCGGAAGCGAGCCCGCTTCCCGGCCTGCGCATCAAACGCGGGATTGACCGGGGTGGTTTCGGCGAGGTGTATTTCGCCGTCACCGACTCGGGCAAGGAATTGGCCATCAAGTTGCTGCAGCACAATGAAGAGATTGAGCTGCGCGGGGTGCGTGCCTGCCTGAATCTCAAGCATCCCAACCTCTTGCCCATCTACGACATCCGGACGGATGCCGACGGCAATCACTGGGTGCTGATGGAGTTTGTCTCGGGGGCCAGCCTGCAGCAGGTTCTGCAGCAGCATCCCTCGGGGTTGCCGTTGTCCGAGGTGCAGGTGTGGTTGGAGGGCATGGCGGCGGGTCTGCAGTACCTGCACGACCGGGGTCTGGTGCACCGCGATCTGAAGCCAGCCAATGTCTTCCGCGAGGCGGGTATCGTGAAGCTGGGAGACGTGGGGCTCTGCAAGGCGATTTCTCCCACCCGCCGCAGCCTGCACACCGAAAGCGTCGGCACGGTTTACTACATGGCCCCCGAGGTCTCGCGGGGTCGGTATACCCAGGCGCTCGACATCTACAGCCTTGGAGTGATCGCTTTTGAAATGGTGACGGGGGCGGTCCCTTTCGAGGGAGAGACGACCGGCGAGATCCTCATGAAGCACCTCGCGACGGCCCCCGATCTGAAGCGTTTGCCGACGGCTCTCCAGGGGGTGATTGGCCAGGCTCTCGAAAAAGATCCCGAGCGGCGCCCCACCTCGGCTCGGGAATTCGCCGAGCGATTCCGTCGGGCGCTGCAACCGGGCGGGGTCACCCTCGACCGGCCCGCCGCCTCTCCCGTCACAGCCATTCCCGATTCCCACTTCGTCGATGTCGAGCGGCTTGAAAAGCAGGTCGGGGGCATTCGATCTCCCGAGCGGAACAGGCCACGTCCCGAGTTCGTAGAGACACGGAGACGAGACGAGCGGGTTGCCGAGGCCAAACCCGCGGTTCGGTCAGAGTTCGCCGCGCTCCGTGACCTGTGGCCTGCTTCTCCAGGACGACAATTCGTGCTCGGATTGGCATTCGCCATGGGGTTGCTCTTCCTGCTTCCTCTCGTGCGGATTCGGGTTTCTCCCTTCGACTCGGTGCGGATCCTGTTTTTTCCCGGCTGGGTGATCTGGGCGGGCTTGGGCTACCTGGTTTATCGCTCGCTCAGTCCCGACCGCCGCTCACAATCGAACGGCCGCCGTGAGTCCCGAGACAATTGGTCTGACGAAGACGTGCGGACGAATGCCCGCCGGAGTCAGTCGACGGCTCCCGAGTCCCCCCGGCGCGTCGTAACGCGAGAGCCCAACCCCCGCAGACCGAACCGCCCCGCTCCTCCCACCGAACCGGTTGTCTTTCCCCTGTCACCCCGCGAGCGGGTTGCCGGATTGCTCGAGGGCTTAGGCTCCGCAGGATTTTATACCGCTTTATTGGGAGGAGGGGCGTGGATGTGGGGAGGGTTGGGGCTTCCCCAGACCACCGGGCTGAGGGAGATTACCGCCTCTGTGCCCGGAGTCGTGTTCTTCGGGCTCGCGACCCTGGTGACCAGTTGGGCGGCCCTGATCCCCGCGCGGCTGCTGGAGACGACCGACCGGGGTTGGTTCTCGCGCCGGTTGGTCGCGGTGGCGTGCGGGGTGGGAGGCGGCCTGCTGATCTGGTGGATGTCTCAACGGCTGCTGGTGAATCTGCAGGAGGGAGGACCCCTTGGCCCTCCCCTCTGGACAGAGTTTGGCGAGCTGCCGCTGGTCGATGGGCATCAGTCGCTCAGCCCTGCCGCATTCGCGGTCTGGCTGGCCGGACTGCTGGGGCTCGCCGGGTGGGGCGCCCTCGCGCAGAGTCGGCGCAAGCGTTCCTTCCGTTGGATGGGTGTCGTGGGAGTGGTTTTGGTGGCGGTGGGGCTGTCGAAGATCTTCGCCTTCGATCAGCGCTGGGGAAACTGGCTGGCGGTCGCAAGCGCGGTGGTGGTGCAATTGGCGGCCCCGCACCAACCGGTTTCCCCGGCACGAACCCGGGAGGTGGTGCCGAACGAGGCCCCGATCGCCTGAAGCGACGCGGGACTGGCTCGGTCGTCGTGCTCGCGGCCCCTGTTGGGGTTCCCTCCGATTCTCACACGCGGTCCTCAGAAAACCAGAGCGGGCACACGCGGGTCACACAAGGAGTGATATCAAATGAGCAGCACCCTCACCCCCAACATCCCAGCCACGCTGACCCGCGGAATTGTGGCTGCAGGCCTGCGCCGTGTGCGTGAGACCGCGGTCTGGAGCGGGCTGGTCCTGGCAACGGGTCTGGGGGGAATTGGCGTCGAGGTCACGTGGGCCCAGTCCCCGGAGGAGCCGCGTCCAGACCATGCTTCCTCCAGTGCCATTCCCGACCCTGCCGCTGCCATTCCCGAAGCCAACAGTGGCCCGGTGTTGGAGGCGGAACGAACCGACACGATCGAGGCCGAGCGCTCCCCGGCACCACCGGATGCCCGTCCAGCCGAGCCTGCCCGGGACTCGGTTCCCGCAGGGACCGAGCCCGCGCGACAGCCGTCGCGCGAGAGGGTGGTTCTCGGGACCGATCGTCGTACTCCCGGACAGCGATCAACAGAGTGGCTGTGGGCTCAGTCCGAGGTGAAGGTGGCTCCGTCCTGGGCCCGCGATGACGCAGGAGTGACGTCTGCCGACGGCACGCTGGTGTTGCGCAGCCGTCGGTTCTCCTCCCCCGAGGAAGCCTGTCAGGAACTGACCTCCCTGGCCGTCACCTGGCTGCGGCAGAAGTACGAGTCTGAGACCGGACGAGCGATTGCCGATCCGGTTGGAGTGCTGCGCCAGGAAGCCGACCTGGAACTGGTGCTCCAAAGCTACGTGCAGGATATCGCTTTGAATGATCAGAAGGTTCTGGAGACGCCGATGTACATTGGCCACCTCCGGCTCCCCGTCACCGACACCCTGCGCGAGAGGGTCTATGCCGACTGGCGTGCGCAGTTGGTGGACCAGCGTCTGTTCGAACTGGTGGGAATGGCGGCGTTGTGTTCGGCGATTTGCTTCGTTGTAGGGCGGTATCTGCGCACGTTTCCCGAGTCGCGATAACTCGGTGAAGCCCGTGGGGGTCATTGACTGCCCTGGTTCGGCCTTTCCACGGGACGACAGCGGCCGACTTTGGTCCGACCAGCGATGAACGGGCGAAGGAGTCTGGGGGGAAATCCTTCTCTTTATTCCCCCGCTTGCACAATCCGCATCTGTGTCGAGAGGGGGTGGATCAGGCCGTCGACTTCAAAGTCGGCCTCTCCATACAACGCCAAGACCCCCTCGCCCGGCTTGTCGACGCTGGCCGAGAGGCTGTTCTCCTCACCGGTCATCGCGATTTCCTCCCAGGTCGACAGCCGCAGATCCCGCGTTTTGGCCCGGGCGACCCACAGCCGGCCGGCACGCGGGGCGGGGGTGCTGGTGATGGTCAGGCGGGATTTCGTCCCGGCATCATCGTGCTTCCACTGCACCTGGGGCATGGGGTTGTCCTTGATCTGGTGCCGCACGAACCCAGCCAGCGTGTTCAGGGCCCGTTCCCGATTCTTGCTGCCATCGGCGAGATTCTGCTCCAGGCCGTGACCTGCGTTGGGAACGTAGAGGACCCACTTCTCGCCCGGCAGGTCGTTCCAGTAGAGATTGAGAGCGTCGGTAGTCCAGTAGGGGTCATTGGCCCCGTTGATGATCATCTTGGGCAGCTTGAGCCGCGCCCGGTACGCCCAGGGGTCGACCATCTGCCAGAGAGCTTTCGCCGCGGGCGTGTCGGGCATCGGCAGCAGGTTGCGCTCGGTGTAGTCGTGCACCTGATCGCTGTACTTGCCGAACGACTTGAGCTGATACGGCCCCTGGGCCTGCATGTTCAGCGTGTCGATCACCAGGGGGGCGATCGCCTTGACCCGGGAGTCGGCCGCTCCCGTCAGCCACGACGTCCAGCCCCTCTTCGACGCTCCCGAGACAACGAATGACTTCACCTCGGTCTTCAGGGTCTGTTGGGAAAATTCCTGCAGGCTGTCCATAGCCTTCACCAGGCTCTTGACCATCGGGAACAGCAACGGCCAGGTTTCGTCTCCCGTGTCGAGATACCGTACAAAAGTCTCGGCAATCAGATTGTCTTCCTTCCGCTCCCCAAACAATGGCTGGTTGGGAATGCCGTACAGGAACGCGATGGGCGAGCCGACCCGTCGGGCCATGTCGAGACCGAAGGCGGCGTTCTTTTCGCTGCCCGAACCTCCCTGGTTCCACAGCAGCATGGTCGACTTCGCGGTGGCTCCGGGGGGCACATACACGTGCAGGTCGTGCGTCCAGACAATTCCCTGCCACTCCTGCGAGACCAGCTTGATGGCATGCACGGTCCCAAGGGGCGTATCGACCGTCCGTTCGAGCCGCCATTCGAACTTCGGCTCGGGGCGTGCGAGGTAACGGTACAGCGGTTGGGGAGGGCGGGGTTCAAGTGACTGGTCGTCGTCTGCCCGGCCCATCCCCGCGAGGGCTGTCAGTCCCAATGCCAGTGACAGCATCAGGCGGGTGAATGTGCGAAGTGAACGCAATTCGATGAGGGACATGAAAAACTCGCATCCAGGGGGAGAGAGCCGGGAGACAACCTCTTGATCAGGAGTCCGCAAACCCGCGGATGGGCCTGGTCAGACCTTTTCTTCAATTACAGGATTGGTCAGGGCTCCGATCTTTTCGATTTCGATCGTCACCGTGTCCCCTCCCTGGAGGAACACCGGCGGCTTCCGTGCCGCGCCGACCCCATGCGGTGTGCCGGTGAGAATCACCGTGCCCGGAGAGAGCAGAGTGCTGCCCGAGAGAAACTCGATCAGCGTGGGAACATCGAAGATCATGTCGTTGGTGTTCCAGTCCTGCATTGTTTGCCCGTTGAGCACCGTCTTGATCTGCAGGGCATTGGGGTTGGGAATCTCGTCGGCGGTTACCAGGCAGGGGCCCAGCGGGGCGAAGGTGGCGAAGGTCTTCCCCCGGCACCATTGGCTGCCCCCCTTCTTGATCTGCCAGTCCCGGGCGCTCACGTCGTTGGCGCACATGTACCCCAACACATACTGGAGGGCGTCGGCCTTCGAGACGTTGTGGCACGGTTTTCCAATGACCACCGCCAGTTCACACTCGTAGTCGACCGCGTCACTGCGCAGTTTGCGGGGCAGAACGATGGGGTCACCGGGATTGGTGCAGGTGCTGCTGGTCTTCATGAAGACCACCGGGTACTCGGGAATGGCTTGGTTCCCCTCCTCGGCATGGCGGCGGTAGTTGAGCCCGATGCAGACGATGTCGGCGGGAACCAGCGGGGCGAGCAACTTGCCAATCTCGGCCTTTTCCCCCGTGTCGCGGCGGCTGCCGAACAGGTCGCCCTCGAGACGGGTTGTGGTGCCGTTGGCGTGCTGGACGCCGAGGTGAATGCGGCCCTGTGCGTCGCTGTAGCGGATGATTTTCATCGTGGAGCAGGAATTCAGGCTGGGACGAAGACAACGGGAAATTGCGGACCGCAGGCCGCCCGACCGTGTCGCGGGAAAAAGGTGGAACCGCAAGGCAGGTCCGCGGTCAGACTGGCGGATGGTAACTTGCGGCGCGGCGCCTTTCCAAGCCTTGCCAACGGTCCCCCGTCGATTTCCCCGGCGACCTGCGCTTGGGGCTTCCCGCCGGGCATTTCCCCCGGGGGCTCCGGCATCATTTTCTAATGGTTCTTTTCCCGCCGGTCTTTTCCCGACAGCGAACAAATCTCTTATACTGCGGCCGCAGTCGGCCCTGTGGACATTGGTTCGCCCGACTTGGTCTTCCCTTACCTGGATGTCTCGATCGATGTCTGAATCGTTGGTGTTGCGGCAGGCGCGGGCGATGGGCGATTGGATCGTGTCGAAGCGGCGGCACCTGCACCAGATTCCCGAGCTCTGTTACGAAGAGCATAAGACCAGCGTGTTCATCCGGCAGACGCTCGATGAATTGGGGGTTCCCTGGCAGGGCCCCATCGCCGGAACGGGAGTGGTCGCGACGATCACCGGCGGGAGTGGTCCCTGCGTGGCGCTGCGGGCCGACATCGACGCCCTGCCGATCGAAGAGGAAGCCGATGTCGACTTCCCCAGCCAGCATCCCGGGCGGATGCACGCCTGCGGTCACGATTGCCACACGGCCATGCTGCTGGGGGCGGCCCGGCTGTTGAAGCAATGGGAATCCAGCCTCCCCGGGACCGTGAAATTGATCTTCCAGCCTGCCGAGGAAGGGGGAGCCGGGGCCGAGCGGCTGTGTGACGCGGGGGTCTTGGAGAATCCCCGCGTCGAGCGGATCTTCGGCCTGCATGTCTGGCCGGTGACCCCCACGGGCAAAATCACCTCCCGGGCCGGAACCTTCATGGCGGCGACGGGCTTCATGAAGCTGCTGGTCCGCGGGGTGGGAGGACATGCCGCGATGCCCCACCTGGCGGTCGATCCGGTGGTGACCGCCGCCAAGCTGGTCTGCGAGTTGCAGACGATTATCTCCCGCGAAGTCGACCCCTTGAACTCGGGCGTGGTCAGTGTCACCACCTTCCATGCCGGCGATGCGACCAATGTCATTCCCCAACTGGTGGAGCTGACTGGTACGATGCGGGCCCTGACAATGGATGGATTGCTCTTTTTACAGAAGCGCATCCGCGAGATCGCCCAGCATGTGGCCGCCGCCAACCGCTGTGAAGCGACTGTGGAATTCCTGGGGAGCAATTTTCCTCCCACGGTCAACGACGGCGGCCTGTGGGATCTGGCCCAGACGATTGGTCGCGATCTGTTGGGGAACGACGCGGTGGTGGAATCTGCTCCCGTGATGGGTGGAGAAGACTTCGCCTTCTACGCCCGCCAGATTCCCGGTTGCTTCGTGGGGTTGGGAATTCGCAACGAATCCGTTGGTTCGACCTACAGCGTGCACCATCCGCGGTTCAAAGTCGATGAGGCGGCTCTGCCGCTGGGAACTGCGCTGCATGTCGAGTTCGCGCTGCGGTCACTCCAGGAGTGCGGTGGCAAAGTGCGCGGGACGGCACCCTGGAGTTGAAACCTTCCCGGAGTTGAAACCTTCCCGGAGTTGAAACCTTCCCGGAATTGAAACCTTCCCGGAATTGAAACCTTCCCGGAATTGAACCCGTGTCGGGGCGGGGAAGCCCTCAGGCCCCCAGGCCCGCTCCGCCGCCAATGGGAATGTCTTCACCCGTGAAGCGGCCATGCGCGGCCACGAACAGCGCCAACTCGGCAATCTCCGCGGGAAGATTCATGCGGTGGTCGAGCATGATCTGGTTGACCGCCTCGTGGACCGGAGGGGGCTGCAGATCCATCATCGAAGTGGCGGTTGGGCCGGGGGAGATGCAATTGAGTCGCACTCCCATTGGCCGCAGTTGCATGGCGACCGCGTTCACCATCGCCACCATGGCGGCCTTGGTGGTGTTGTAAACCGGGTTGACCCGCGAGCCCGAGCGGGCCTTGGTCCCCGAGATCGAACTCAACAGCAACAGGCTGCCGGTTCGCGCCGGGCACATCAATCGAGCCGCCTCGCGGACGCAGTAATAGGCCCCATTCAGATTGATGTCGACCGCCCGGTTCCACTGCTCGTCAGACAGGTCGAAGAACGACTCGATGTTCAACACCCCGGCAGTGTAGAAGACGAACTGGGGAGGGCCCACCTCGGCATGAATCCAGTCGAAGAAAGCGGCCACGGCCTGCGGGTCGCGCACGTCCAGGGGGCGGGTCAACCGGCGGCTGGCCTGGGGGACCTGGTCGAGATCGGCCAATCGCTGGGCGTCATGATCGGCGATCACCATTGTGACCGGCCGGTCCGACAGGCGGGCGACAATTTCCCCGCCGATTCCTCCCGCTCCCACCACAACCACCGTGGCACCCTGGTACGCGTCGACCACCCGCTCAAACATCATTCTGGCTCCTGTCCTGCGATCTGCGCGGGCATGATAGGCTGGCCGCCCACATGATGCGAGTCCCCAGAGAAGGGAGTCGGGTCGATCTCCCGAGTGATGACTCCCCTGGATTCCCGCTTGCTGAGCCCGCTCGAGGGGATTGGGCCTGGGCCCACACGAGGCTTCGATGGCACCCGCCCGAAAAGCCGTTACACTTCCCAAATCACGGCCGGCAATCGTCGCCTGGAGGGTTCCGGGCTGTTGTTCCGGTTGTTGGAACCCACTCTGTTTTTCCGAGGTGGTCATGAGTGTCGTCAATTACATGATTCGCTTTTCGACCCCGTTCTCCGGAGTCCGGGGATTTGGCGTGACACTGCAGAACATCTTTTGGACGGGCCCGTTCCAGGTGGGGCAGGTGTACCGCGATGGCGTCGTGTGCGGTCATTTCACGTACTTCCAGGGCCCGGTTGAGATTCTGACCCTCACCCTGAACAACAACGAGGTCTACCTGTTCCAAAACGGCGCGGGGCAATGCGCCAGTGCCTCGGGCGAACAGGGGCCGTGTGAACTGGTCCGCCAATCGCTGTAGGAACTCGACTGGAACCGGGCTGAGTGTCGCGCTGGAGCGGGCGTTCGTCGTCGTTTGAGCAATTGCCGCCAGCGCATTGAAGTGTGGTCGCCGTTGCAACGAGGAGGTGGGGCATCATGAGATCGGTGTTCATCATCCGGGTGGTTGGTCTGGCTTGTCTGGCCACCGGAGCACTCCGGTTGTGGAACGGTCAACACCATTCGTTGGCCGATGCGGTGGCGGGGGCCGAGTCCCCCGATTCGGCCCCCCGGCTCCCCCGCGACCAACTCTTGGTTTACCGTGGCCCCGAGGGAGACCTCCGTCCCATCCAGACGACCGCCGACTGGCCGCGCCGCCGCCGTGAAATCCTCGCTGGCATGCGGCAGATCATGGGGGAACTGCCCACCGACGAGGCCAAACGGGTCCCGCTGGATGTCGAAGTGGTCCGCGAGGACGACTGCGGCAGCTACCTGCGGCAATTGATCACCTACGTCTCGGAACCGGGAAGTCGCGTCCCGGCCTACCTCTGTTTGCCAAAAACCGTCCTGGGTACGAAGGGGCGTCGGGCACCGGCGGTCCTGTGTCTGCATGGCACGGATGATGTCGTGGGGCACGGCACGGTGGTGGGTCTGGGGAGCCGCCCCAACCGGCAATACGCGGCCGAGCTGGCCGAACGGGGCTTCATTACCCTCGCCCCCAACTATCCGCGCCTCGCGAAGTACCAACCCGATCTCACCGGTTTGGGCTGGCAGAGTGGCACCCTGAAGGCGGTGTGGGACAACCAGCGCGGGCTCGACTACCTCTCCACATTGCCCGAGGTCGATGCCACTCGGGGCTTCGGTGCCATTGGTCATTCGCTGGGTGGCCATAACTCGGTTTACACGGCGGTCTTCGACGAACGCATCACCGCCGTCGTCTCGAGCTGTGGTCTCGACTCCTTTCTCGATTACTACGGCGGAGACCCCCGGCGGTGGCAGCCGGGTCAGGGCTGGACACAGCCCCTGTACATGCCCCGGCTGGCCGATTTCCACGACCGGCTCGACCAGATTCCCTTCGATTTTCATGAGTTGATTGGGGCGCTGGCCCCCCGTCGGGTGCTGATTGTCGCCCCCACCCGCGATCACAACTTCCAGGCGGCCAGCGTCGATCGCATCGCGCACGCGGCGGGAGAAGTCTACGCACTGTACGGCCATCCGAAGCGTCTCACAGTCCTGCATCCCGACTGCGAACACGACTTTCCCAACGAGGTCCGCGAGCAGGCGTACGAGGCTCTGTCTGAAGTTCTCAGGGCCCCAGGGGAAGCACAGGACCGTCAATGACACAGTTGGCTCTGTTGCCGCTGCCTGAGTCCGAAGCTGACCGAGGGAAGTGCTTCGACCAGAGAAACGGCCCATCCGTCGCGAGACTCGGGCAGCGGGTGCTGTTGTGAACTCCCCGCCCGGAACACCGGGTTCCAACCGCTGCGCCCCAGCTTCAGGGGATGGCTTCCGCTGTGTCGAATGCGGCCGTCCGCTGGCCTGGCGCAGTCTTCCCCCCGTTCTTCCTCCAGCTCTGACAGGGGCGGATCCAGACGGAGTTTGGGAAACAGCGCCGCAGGGGCCCCCCGGGGGGCCGGTCACTGCCGCGATGGGGGGCTGGGTCTGTGTTGGAGTCGAGTGCCGTCGGGTTTACCCGGTGTGGGATGACTTCCCCAGTTTCCTGCGGCAGGAGTCGGGTGTGCTGACGGGCGCGGCGCACGCGGGGTGGCCTCCACCCCACGCGCGGGATTGATCGCTGCCGAACAACGCAGGCCGGTCAGCCCTCCACGGGCACCCCCAGCGCCTCGGCCACCGCCACCCGCATGACCCGGGCATCGGGCTCGATGCCGGTCCAGTACTGCACTCCGATCACCCCCTGGTTGACGATCATCCCCAGACCGTCAAGGGTTCGGCAGCCTCGCGCCCGTGCGTCGCGCAGCAGGCGGGTCTGGGGCGGGCTGAAGATCACGTCGGCCACCACCATGCCGGGGCGCAGAGAATCGACGGCGAGCGGCACGCGGGCCTCGGCGTCGTAGAGTCCGATCGACGTGCTGTTGATCACCACGTCGGTATCGGCGGGGATCGCATGGTCTCCCTCCCAGCGCACCAGGCTGGCGTTGAGTTGAAGTCGCTCCCGCAGGATTTTCAACAGCGCCTCCCCCCGTTCGGCTGAGCGATTCACCACCGTCAGTTGTCCCACCCCCGCCAGCCCCAATTCGACGGCGATGGCCCGGGCCGCTCCACCCGCCCCGTACACGACGACCCGCTTGCCCCGGGGATCGACCAGCGACTGCAGCGATCGCAGAAACCCCTTGCCATCGGTGTTTTCACCAATGAATTGATCTCCCCGCCGGACGACACAGTTGACCGCCCCCATGACTTCCGCCGACTGGCCAAGGCCGTCGAGGTGCGGGATCACCGTCACCTTGTGGGGCAGGCTGCAATTGAACCCGCGGTAGTCCATGGCCCGCAGACCCCGGACGGCATCCCCCAACCCCTTGGGCAAGACCTCGGTGTTGATGTACCGCCAGTGCAGATCATGGTGTCGAAAGGCCGCCTCGATCATCTCGACTGTGGGGTTTCCGGCGGCACCGGTGGAGAGGCAGCCGACAAGCTGGGGCAAAAAATCGCGTTTCGAGGGCATGGGGGCAGGGTTAGAACTGGTGCGGACAGGGAATGGATCAGGGACGGAACCGGGGACCCGGCGGGACCTCGTCGAGGGGAGGGGTGTTTTCGATCAGGCGGCGCAGCAGCGGCTCGTCGATGCGTCCGCGGAACCGCTCGCGCCCATCGATTTCGACCACGGGAATCCACTCTCCATGCCGGGTTTTGAGCGCGGGGTGGGGATCGATGTCAATCTCCTCGGGAGGGGGCAGCCAGGCGGAATAGTCGGCCAGCAGCTCGAGGGCGTCGTCGCAGAGGTGGCAGCCAGGACGGGTATAAACCACCAGGGACTCAAATCGCCGCCCGGGACGCCGGGGAGTCCAGCCATCGTGCGGCGACGTTCCCGTGCCCGGACCCCGCAGCGAGTGATCGCGCTGCAGTGCCAGACCCGCAATGGCAGTGGCCACCCCCGCCATTCCCAGCAGGTTGCGATGCAGGAACCAGGGCCGGGGGAGGGGCAGCGGCAAAGGGGCGACCCGGTCGAGAATCCACGTGAGGGCGACCAGAAAGCCAACGACCGTCAGCAGAAATCCAACCCGTTTCCGGTCGGGTCCACCGGGGCCCCTCGGGAGATCGTCGTGCGGCACACTCATGGGGCTGACGGGGGCTGACGGGGGAAAACGGACTCGGGAAGAGCTGGAGTTCATTGCCGTGCCGCGTACAGCACCAGCAGGCGGGAGGCGAGCTTGATGATCAGCCATTCGGCACCGAAGACCGGAATCAGCAGCCCGATGAGGCATCCGGCCACCTTCATGGACCGCTTGGGAGAAGCCGGCAACATGCGGTGGAATAAAAACACGATCAGGACGAAGGTGAAGGGAAACTGCAGCAGCGCGCAGGTCAACACCTGGGATGCGACCAGAGGGGGCACATTTTTGCGATTGATGAACAGACTGACCAGAGCCGGAATCAAGCCGCCGAACAGCACGATCGGAATCGCCATCCCCAGGGCTTTCAGCCGGGAAGGACGGGGCAGATACCGCGAAAAGACCGAAAACTGGTCGAGATAGTTGTAAATCAGGTGCGCTTCGCGGATGCAGGCCGAAACCAAAAAAATCGCCAGGACGCACAGACCGGCGAGGGGAGGGAGGAGGGGAGGCAGGGATTGCATGCTCGGCGCCGAGGTTCTGTCCGCCAGACCGGCGCAATCGGCAGTTGCCGGTGGACGGTTGGGAACGATGACGGAGAATTACCCCTAGTCTATCTGTCCCGCCAATCAGCTTGCAAACTCGCGAACTGCGGTCACTTTGTGGGTCGAATCATCACGGGAAACCTTTCGCAGCATCGTTGCCGGTGCTGGATTGACCGCGTCGACACTGGTATCTTCACCCCTCACCTTCATCGTGAACCGATGCCCGCAGCCACCAAACTCACCCCGGAAATGTTTGTTGGGTTGGCCCGCCAAAGCGGGCTGATCGATGCGGAGACTCTGCGCCAAGCCTTGCGGGGGATCCGGTTCGACTCCAAGAATATCGCCGACACCCCCCAGGTCGCCGATTTGCTCGTCGCACGACAGTTGTTGACCCGTTGGCAGGCTGACAAGCTGCTCCAGGGTCGCAACAAGGGCTTCCACCTCGGGAAGTATCGGCTGCTCTCGCACCTGGGAACCGGCGGGATGAGCGCCGTGTATCTCGCCGAACACCGGCTGATGCGGCGGCGCGTGGCGATCAAGGTGCTGCCCAAGGCCAGTGCCCGGGGAGCCAGCCATCTGGAACGGTTTCACAAAGAGGCCCAGGCGGTCGCGGCCCTCGATCACCGCAACATCGTGCGGGCCTACGATGTCGATCAGGAAGGCGATATTCATTTCCTGGTGATGGAGTATGTCTCGGGCCGTTCGCTCCAAGACATCGTCGCCAGCGAGGGGCCGTTTCAGCCGATCCCCGCCGCGGAATACATCCGCCAGGCCGCCGAGGGGCTGAACCAGGCCCACAAGTCCAATCTGGTCCATCGCGACATCAAGCCGGCCAACCTGCTGTTGGACGACCGGGGGACCATCAAGGTGCTCGACCTCGGTCTGGTCCGGTTCTTCGATGAGCGGGACGACTCGTCAATCACCCGTCGCCACGATGAAAAGGTGTTGGGCACGGCAGACTACCTGTCGCCCGAACAGGCGCTCGACAGTCACTCTGTTGACGTACGGTCCGATGTCTATAGCCTCGGCTGCACGTTTTTCTTCTTGCTGGCGGGACACCCCCCGTTCTCCGAGGGAACCCTCGCAGCGAGGTTGTTGGCCCATCAGACCAAAGAGCCCCCGTCGCTGGCTGAGATTGCCCCCCAGGTCCCTGCGGGGCTGGTGGCCATCGTCCGGCGGATGATGGCCAAACGCCCTGAAGATCGTTTTCAGTCGGCGCGGGAAGTCGCCCAAGTCCTCGCCGAGTGGTTGCGTGAACATGGTGGTGACACCTGGGCCGAGATGCATCCTGTCGTGGGGGGGGCGGTCGCCGGATTGCCGTATGGTTCTCCCTCCCACTCTTCGCCGACGGGGGGGGAAGCAGGGGTGACGACGGGCTCCTCCACGGCACCCAGTCCCAAACCGGTCGAGCCACCCCAATCCTCCGGCGGGGCCGATTGGTCCCCCAGTCTCGGTTGGCCGGCGGAATCACCGGCCGTTATCGAAGAGGCGGCGATCCCCGCTCCGGAGATGTCACCTGGGGGACACGCGGCGGTCACGCCTCCGGCGATCGACAGCCGCGCCGTTTCCGGGATCGCGCCCGACGAAGAAGAGTCTCCCGAATTCGCCGCGTTCCTGCGACGAACCTCGGAAGCCGACGAGCCAGCTGGGGAGCGCACACAGGTTGAGCCAGCCCCTTCGTCCATCGTCGCGCCACCAGAATCCACTCCGGCCAACCCCCAGAGTGTGCCCCCAGCTGAGTTTCTGCCAGGTCTCAGGGCCACTGTCCCGGGGACGGACGGCAATGCCAGTGCTGCCGCCGCCCCCCCCGAGGCGTCACTCTCCGGAGGACCGCTCGTCTCCGATGATGCCTTGGCCGACACGCGTGTCTTGAGTGCCCCCGCAGTACCGCCCCCTCCCCAAGACAACCTGCGACACGATACCACTTCCCAGGACAACGTCACCCAGCCCACGTTTGCGCGGGGATCGATCACCCCGGAACCTCTCCCCGGGCAGCCTGCGCCCACAGAGCCTCCTCCGGTGTCGACCCCACCCGTGGAATCCACGGCTCGGCCATCCTCCGCCGAAGAGTTCCTGGTCGATTTTGCCGACGGTGAACGTGCCGAGGCCAGCCACGAAACGCTCGTGATGCCCGCGGTCAAACCTCAACCGCAGTCGCCACCTGTTTCTCCACCTGTCGGACTCCCTCCTCCGCCCCCCATGACGAACGAGTCCGGGCCCGACCTGGCTCCTGCCTGGTTTGTCGAATCCGAGCGGCCTGCCAGGCGGGCCCCGCGGAGTGGGGCCGGGGCGACTCCCGCGCCCGCTCGCGCGGTTCAGAAGGACGCGCCCGCCTCCCCCACGACTTCGCAGGGCTCCTCCCCAGAGTCCCGCCGCCGCCTCTGGTGGATCGTCGGGGCAAATGCCCTGCTGACTCTGCTGACCCTGGGTGTCTGGTTCACTTGGGGGCCTGGGAAGTCCAAGCCCTCGCAGGGACCCGCGAAATCCGGCTCGACCGACCGCACCTCCGCCGGGAAAAACAAAGGATCGGGCAAAAAGAAGGGGGCTCCAAAGACTCCGGATGATGACGCGGCCTCCTCGGGGCCAACCATCTCGGCCAGCCGGCGTGACCTGCGCGTCGGCCCCTCCGAAACCTACAAGTCACTCGCCGCCGCACTCGCCGAAGCGAAGAACTTTCGCCCCTCCAGCCGCAGTGCCCGCCAAACCATCACTCTTCCCGCGGGCGTTCTCGCCGAACGCATCACCGTCGACCAGACCTGGCCTCGGGGGCTGATTATCAAGGGGAAGGGAACGGTCCTCGCTCCTCCCGGTCCCGAACCGGTCGTCTCAGTTCTCGTCTCCCAGGGCGAACTGCCCAACTTCCAACTGGAAGATCTCGAAATCGATGCCACTGGCAAAGAGACGGCAATTCGGCTGGTGGGCAATCTCGAAGCCTCGCGGTTCGTGAATCTCTCAATTCATGGCTTCGCCCGGGACGCAGTCGCTCTCGAAGGTGTTCAGTCGTTTGGCGGCGTGCCGGTGATCTTCGAACGCCTCACCATTCGGGGGGCCGCCCAGCCCACCGCGGTCGGGTTCGATCTGACCCGTCGCGGCGAGCAGGGGAACAACCGCATCCGAATCCGCGGCTGCCGCCTGCTGGCACCGCTCGCCGCCGGGATCCGCGCTCGCGATGACGCCCTCGATGTCGAAGTCGAAGAGACCATCTTCCATCAGGCAAAAATCGGCCTGCATCTCCAGGGGGCCAACCCCAACTGGCGCAACCTGCTGCTGGCCTCCAACACCTTCTACCAGGTGGGGCAGGGCGTGGTCTTCGACAATATGCCCGGTCCCGCCACCGATGGCCTCTCATTCTTCAACAACCTGTTTGTGGAATCAGCCGAACGCGACGCCATCGTCGCGCAAGGCTTCAACGAAGCGGTCTTCCTGCAGATGTTCGCCTCGAATCCGGGAGGGATCGATTTCAACTGGACCACCCGGCCCGCGCCGAATCCTCCGGTTCCGAATGAAATTCCGTCGCTGTTTGTCGCCCGGAGCGGCCGTTACGGAGTGCAGCCGCAGTTCGTCTCGCTCGACCCCGCCAGCGAAGAGTTCCTCCGCCCCGCGCCGGGCAGTCCGCAGGGAAATGTCGGCCAGGCCGAGGCGCTGTTCCCCAAAAAACGGTTTGGCAATCAGATCGGCGCCGTTCGACCTCGCTGACCATTTTCAGGCTTCCGGGGTCCCTGCTTCCCTGGGGGATTGCGGTTGGGGTTGTAGTGATTTGTGACGTAAGTGCTTTATTTCCAGTCGTTTGCGATTTTTGGTGAACACCGCGTCGGGCTCTCGCGATGGGTCTCGCAAGGGGTTTCGTCCACGGCTCAACTCACAACCCATGATGGGCTGGGTGGTTATCGATTGTCGGTCCGCCGGAAGTGCCCGGCCAAATCTCCCCCGAAAGCGGGCATGGATTTGGTGAGAATTCCATAACGTCTTTTGTGCCAATCACTTAGGGTGTACACCTTGCTTCGTGTTTTCAGCGGGTCTTAGGATGGAACTGTGTTTCCTGCCTCCTTGTGACTGGCTCTGCTCATGTCCTCCCGCCGCCCTTCTCGCCCGGTCCCCGTCCCGCTGCCGGCTCGTCGTGCCTCCTCTCCCCCTGCTCACGATCCGCGCCCCGCGACGGCCTTTCGCGCCCGGGTCACGCGAGGAGCCGTCCGTCGCGATGAATTCTCGGCTCCCGAACGCTGGCACGACCCCCGCGATGACGGACGCCTGAAGTTTGTGGTCGAGCCTGCCGGCGAAGGCTACCTGCATGTGCTGACCCCCGACGATGTGCGGGAGCGTCTGGTGCAGCTCCCCAGTCAGCTCGCGAACAAGGTCGAAGTGGTCCAGTTCAGCACCATGACGCGCAAGCGCGCCTGCTTCCCCTGTTATGGCATGCAGTGGGGACGGACCATCTATCTGTATCCCATCGAGAGCACGCTGGTCGAAGAGTATCATCGGGCCCCCACGCCCATTCAGGAACAGGAGGCGTGCATGTTCGGCGGGGTCTGGTCCTGTGCGGGGGGGCTCTGGAAACTGTCGTGGACTCTCCCCACCATCCGCGATTTCTACCTCAACAACGTGCTGATTCACGAGGTGGGCCACGTCAACGACGAACGCAACACCTCGTCTCGCGACCGCGAGCGGTACGCGAACTGGTTCGCGATTGAGTACGGATATCGTGCCTCACGTGGACTCACTCTGGCGGACGGCCCGCCGCAGAGACCCCGCCAACCGCGGTGAACTCGCCCGATCTGCTAGAATCTCCCAGGGCGTGACACCGGGCGGAACGGTTCGGTTGGCTCGCCGTGTCTTCCGATCCGCAGGCCTCCGAGACCCCAGGGCCACGCCATGGCGACGTTCGAGTTCTCCAAGTGGGATGGCTCCTCCCCGTTTTCCCCCCAGTCGGCCGACGAGCTCTTCGACCAGCTCAACCGCTACCTGATGGAATACGGAGACGACGTGCTCGACCAGTTGCAGGAACTGGAAGACCGCAATGCCGAGGCTCTCGAGATGCTCATGAAGCAGGGCTATCTCGAGAAAGACGAAAACGGCAAGTACCGCGTGACCCCCAAGGGTATCCGCCGCGCCTCGACAAAATCTCTCGAAGAACTCTTCCTGGCCCAGGCCCGCGACAAGCTCGGCCGGCATGAGACCGATCAACGGGGTGTTGGCCAAGTCCAGCTCGAAGAGACCAAACCGTACGAATTCGGCGACCCCGTCGCCAATCTCAACCTACAGGAAACCCTCCGCAACGCCATCTCCCGCCAGGGGGGCGGCACCCCCATCGGGATCGAGCAGGATGACCTCGTCGTCCAGACCACCGAGCACCAGTCGAGCTGTGCCACCGTGGTCCTCATCGATATGTCCGGCTCGATGACCCGCTACGGCAAATACGGCCAGGCCAAGCGGGTCGCCATGGCTCTGCAGGCCCTCGTGCGGGGCCGGTACCAGGGAGACACGCTGCAGTTCGTCGGCTTTTATTCCTCGGCCAGCGTGCTCACCGAGCGCGAACTTTACAACTCGGCCCCCAAGCCGGTCTCGATCTTCGATTCCCGTGTGAACCTGCGGATCAACCTCGACAAGCCTCCCAGGTTCATCCCCCAGCATTTCACCAACATCCATGCCGGGCTGCAGTTGGCCCGACGGTTGCTCAAACGGCAACCGGCCCTCAACAAGCAGATCATCGTCATCACCGACGGCGAACCGACTGCTCACCTCGAGGGGCGCGACCTCGTGCTGATCTACCCCCCCGCCGAGAAGACCGCCCGGCTCACCCTGCAGGAAGCCCGCCGTTGTGCCCAGGAAGGGATCCGCCTCTCCAGCTTCGCCCTCATCGAAGACTATTTCTATATGGGCCTGGTGAACTTCGTCGAGCAGATGGCGGCGGTCTCGGGTGGGGTCTCGGCCCATTGCCAGGCCGACGACCTCGGCAACCTCGTCATCGACAGCTTCACCAAGGGGCGCAAGACCCGCCGGGCGATCCGCTGATGCGCTACTGACCGTCGGCCCCGGCCTCGTCCACCGGCAGTTCGTACGCGATGAATTCACTATCGCTGCGGACGAAGACCCGGTTCCCCGCGTAGGCGGGATGGGCCCAGAGCGGCGCCCGCTCCCGGCGGTCTATCAGGTGCGCCCGGGCCCGTTCGTCGTATCCCTCTGCAGTGAGCCGGGCGAGAATCAGATCCCCATTCTCGTTGAAGATCAGGGCCCGGTCGGTGTCGTTCAGCCACGTCAGCGTCGCCTGCGGATTCGCTCCCCGCTCGACCACCCGGTGCCCGCAATCCCATTTCTTCCGGGCGGTCCGCAGTTCGAAACAGGTCAGGCCAAACTGCTTGTCGATCGTGTAGACGTGCCCGTCGCGATAGATCGGCTGGGCCATCAGCCCGCGCAGGAACTTGTTCTCTTCCCAGGCGAGTTCCTGATCCCCCGGCTGTTTCCCCAGCCGGACGGCCTTCGAGCCATGCCAATACCCCGAGATGAAGACCAGGTTCTCGTGATAGATCGGCGTGGCGATGGAGACGCCGTAGGTGACCTCGTACGGAATCTTCCAGACAATTCGGCCATCTCTCGGCAGCAGACCGACGATGTGGGTGGGGCTCCAGCCGATCAGCAGGGGGCCCGAAGGGGCCTCGATCAGCACGGGAACCGCATAGCCGGCCGGATCATCCCCCGAGCGCCAGACTTCCTTCCCCGTCTGCTTGTCGAAGGCGACCCAGCAGGCGTTGGGGGTTCCGCCGGGATGCACGATCACCAGTTGGCCGAGGATCAGGGGAGAGGCGGCCAGACCCCAGGTGGGAATACGGGCCCCGTGCGATTCCCGCAGTTCGTATTTCCACAGCAGCTTGCCTGTGGCGAGTTCGAGGCAGGCAAAATGGCCGAGGGCCCCCAGCAGATAGACCCGGTTGCCGTCGATCACCGGCATGGCGCGGGGCCCGTTGCCATAGTCGAGTTTGCCGTATTCGACAGGTGTTTCATAAAGCCACAGTTCGCGGCCGGTCGCGGCATCGCAGCAGAGCAGTCGTTCGCGTTCCGTCGGCTCGGTCTGGCGATCCATCACCAGCACGCGTTCTTCCACCGCGGCCACCCCGCCATACCCGCCCCCCAGCGGCCGCTGCCAAACCCGTTTCAGCCCCTCGGCCGGCCACGCCTCGCGCAGCTTCGGCCCCCGCCACGTCTCATCCCCCCGCGGCCCCCCCCACCGCGGCCAATCCTCGGCCCGTACGATGCCAGCCGCGCAGCCTATCCAGAGCGTCAACGGCAAGAGCAGCAGGGAGGCCAATCGAAGTCGGGAACGCGAGATGGTGGGCATGGTCTCTGGAATCACGCGGCGTTGCCAAACGTGTGTGGGCCAAGGATGTGAAGTGGAGCAGCACTTCCCGCCAGGGCCGGCACGCGACGGGACAACACAGTCGCGGCACGAGTGGCGGGAGGTGATACCTCTCAGGAAGTGCGCTCCCAAATGGTCTATCACAACCGGGCGGAGGAGGGTATGGAGTGGGGAGATGACCTCAGGAAGGCGAATCGACAGTGGCCGTGCATGGGTTCCCGAGAATAGGGAGGAACTCGGGGAAAGAGCCGTGTGAACGAGTCCCTCTCTCGGCCCCAGGCCCCCCCGACCCCATCCGCCTCGTGCGAATCCGTGAAGCAGGTCAACGGCTACAAAGAGCCATTCATGTCCGGGCCTGAACCGAACCAGCTTGCCTGGATTTGGTGAATGAGGTCTCCGTTAAAGGATGACCAGACGACTCGGCCGGAGACTCGTCGCCCAACCGTCCTTCTCGAAATCCGATTTCTCCGCCAGCCCGCTCATCCTGGCTCGACGGGTCCATCGCGCTGCCGCTCCACGCTCTCGTCCTTCGGCCGCAGGGATGAGCGGCCCAGAACCAACACCGAGTCGCGTGCGGAGTGTGGGCTGCCAGCGGACGGCAACACGGACTCGAAAAACACATCGTGCCTCGCGAATAAGAACCTGTCCCCTGAACTTTGCCCGCCCGGGCGGATTGAGCGGTTGGGGCCGGGTTCGCGACAGCCCCACGCGGTTGAGAAACGCTCATGCGGTCCGCTGATGAGGGCGCGGACCTTGGGGTCCGGTGCCAATTGGTGTCCCGCCGAAACATCCCGTGGCCTGTGCCCAAGAACCGCGTGGCGGGGGGGGCGGATCTCCGTGGCCACTCTGCTGGGCATTCGTCTGCAGGCACCCGACCCGATGGGGAGTCAAACAACATGGATCGGCGAGGAACCTCCCGCTGGGCATCCAGCCAAAGACACCGTTCGCATGGGCAACCAATCCCTCCGCGGGCGCACGGACCTCCGTATCCGCCCGCTGGATGCTCATCCTCAGACCCCCGACCGACTAGGCAGACCAACGACAAAATGTGGCTAAAAGTCTCTCCGGATTCATGGCACATTTCGCAATCCCCCCGCGAACAGCAACGATCATAGCCATGTTCGGTTGGGACATTCTTGCAAAGCCCGGGAATGGTGCGAAGCACCTACGCTGGGTTGCGGGCCTGCGGGTCGACTCAGCCCTGAAGGGGCTGGCTTGTCGGGTACCGCTGGGATCAGTCGTGGATTGATCCGACCTGATTGTTGTGGGTGTGGAGACTGACGGGCAGGTGGGTTCTCGCGCTCCGCGCCTCAAACAAAGTGCATTGGAATTCTCGTCCGTAGTGGATGTCCCTAAACCAGGGTGACCGCTGCGCATCAACCCTAGGCTAGGGAAGTGGTCCCCTTCAGGGAATGGCTTCCGCGGGTGCTGGTGAGCGGTCAATCCCGCCGTGTCTGTGGGCTGGATACACATTGGGATTTCCGATCCAGATTGTTTGGCCGCCCGTTGGCTCGATGATTGTCGTGTGGAGATCCAGCGGAGCGGACACAGAAATCCGCCCTCCCGCCACCCTGTCTCTGGCCCCAGCCGAACGCTGTCTTTGGATGGGCGCACATCGGGGTTCTCGATCGCCGTGGAACCCATGTCGGCGTGTGCCCCACGGATTGGACGGGGTCACCCGTGTCCCGGTAGCATCTGCGGCACGCTGAATCGGCACTGGCCGGTGAGGCGTTGCTGTCAGACGTGCTGGGAATGGGGTTCCTGTGGAATCCCGGATCCGGCCACTGCCCTCAGATAACTGCCCGCTGACACTGCCCGCCTCTCGACACCAAATACCAGACCGATGAGCAACGAGCCGATCTCCGCCACTGTGCCCTGCCAGTCCAACTGCCGAGTCGTGGACCTGCCCTGGTCGCAGCACGGGCTTGAGGGGCGACTGGGCGACGGCCTTCCGATGCAAGCCGTGCCGGGGAATTCCCGGCTGACCGGCCGAAGTGGGCTGGGGGTCTGTGGGAGAATCGCAGTGCTGCTGCTGGCGGGAATGGCCGGTGGGCTGGGGCTGGTGGGTACAACGCTGCGAGGTCAGGAGACGTCGGCACCGGCGTCCGAACGCTGGCAGGACTGGAAGCACTCGGGTTCGCTGTGGCTGCTGACCATCCCCGACGGAGCCGATCTGCCCGAGGAGGCCCGGGTGGAGCAGTTCCCGGTACTGGTCCACCTGCACCGGGACTGGTTCGACTTCACCCAGGCGCATCCGGAAGGGAACGATCTGCGGATTGCCTCGGGCACCGGGGAGCCGTTGGCGTTCGAAATCGAAGAGTGGAATGCCGAGGCGGGCCACGCGTCGGTCTGGGTTCGTGTCCCCGAGATCCGCGGCAATGCCCGCCAGGAACTGCGTCTGTATTGGGGCCACCCGACGGCCCAACGGGTCTCGGAGGGAGCTCGCGTCTTCAGTGAATCGAATGGCTATCTGAGCGTCTGGCACATGACCGATCCGGTCGAGGACACGGTCGGCTCACTCACCTGCATCGACACCGGCACCACGGCTGCGCCCGGCATGATCGGGGCCGCCCGTCATTTCGGCAATCACAAGGGGGTGTTCGGGGGAGAGAACATCACCAACTACCCCACCGGTTCCAGTCCGCATAGCACCGAAGCCTGGTTTCGCGCCGAGGCCCCGAATGGAAGGGTTCTCGCCTGGGGCAACGAACATGCCCAGGGAAAAGTGGTCATGCATTACATGAGCCCACCACACATCAAGATGGAATGTTACTTTTCGGGGGCGGATGTGCGAGGCGAAAGCCCAATTGCAATCGGCAATTGGGTGCAGGTGGTTCACACCTATGAGAAGGGAGTCTCGCGCGTCTACGTGAATGGAGTGCTCGACGGAATCCACAAGACAGACGCGGCTCCTCTGGCAATCAAGAGTCCCGCCCGGCTGTTCCTGGGAGGCTGGTACCATCACTACGACTACCAGGGCGATCTTGATGAAGTGCGGATCTCGCGCGTCGTCCGTTCCGCCGACTGGATACGCCTGCAATACGAAAACCAGAAGCCGAACCAGACCCTGGTCGGTCCCCTGGTGCAGCCGGGCGATGACTTCAGTGTCTCGGAAACAGCCCTGACGGTGAACGAAGGAGCGACTCACACGGTCCAGGCCACAGCGGGGGGAGCCCAGAAACTGCTCTGGATCCTCGAACGCGGCGGAACAGAAACCGTCGTCGCCACCGACCGGTTCGCGTTCGACTTCCCGGCGGGACGAGTGCGGGAGACGGAACAGGCGGTCTTGAAGCTCAAGGCGATCTGTGCCGACGGGGTGAAGACCCGGGAGATTCCAATCACCATCCGCGACACGATTCCCGAGCCGAAAGTCCGGCTGCATTCCCCTTCCGAGTGGGATGGCCGAACTCCCCTGGAGGTGGTGGCCGAGATCGAGAACCTGGCTGCCTTGCGCGCGCAGAGGGCGGATGCGCTGCGCGTGAAATGGAGTCTCGACGGCGTCGCCGTCAGTCGGGAGGAGCACTTGGGACAACTGGTGCTGAAGCGGGCCCAGGGAAGCGGCCTCCTCACGGTGACGGCCCGGTATGACAATGGTGGTGCTGCGGTGGTCGAGACACTTCCCATCATGGTTCGCGAACCTGCTGGCGACGATCGCTGGGTGGCCCGTCCGCTGGCGGACGAGGAACGGCCCGAAGACAATCAGTTCTTCCCCCGCGAAGGGAACTTCCGCGACGCGACTCGGCAGGGCCGATTGATCTACGCCGGGACTCTGGAGGAACCAGCCAACCAGGTCTTCGTGCGGCTCTACGCCGACGACAGGCTGGTGTCGACGCAGACTGTCGAACCTTCACCGGAGGGACGGTATTCGATCGTCGTGCCGCTGCAGCCGGGATTGATCAAGTACCGGACCGAATTTGGACGGCGGGTGGGGAATACCGAGACGGTCGTGCATACGGCCAGCAATCTCGTGTGCGGCGATGCCTTTGTGATCATTGGCCAGTCGAATGCGGTGGCGACCGATTTTGGAGAGCGGGACCCCTTGGAACCGAGCGACTGGGTGCGGACTTACGGGGCGACGGCGGGGGATCCCAACGGGTCACGCCTGAAGTTGTGGGGAAATGCGGTGGCCCGCAGCCCGGGGGGGAAATCGGAGATTGGATATTGGGGAATGGAGCTGGGGCGGCGGCTGGTCGAGCGCGAGCAGATTCCCATCTGCCTGATCAACGGCGCGGTGGGGGGAACGCGGATCGACCAGCACCAGCGGAACCCCGAAGACCCGACCGATGTGTCGACCATTTACGGCCGGCTGTTGTGGCGCGTGCGGCAGGCGAAGCTGACCCACGGTATCCGGGCCATCCTGTGGCACCAGGGAGAGAATGACCAGGGAGCGGATGGACCGACGGGAGGCTATGGCTACGAGACGTATCGCCAGTTCTTCGTCGACCTGGCGGCAAGCTGGAAGGAAGACTACCCAAACGTGCAGCGGTACTGCGTGTTCCAGATCTGGCCGAAGTCCTGTGCGATGGGCATTCGCGGTTCCGACAATCGCCTGCGGGAAGTGCAGCGGAACCTGCCGCGTTGGTTCTCGCGTCTGAGCGTGATGTCGACCCTGGGGGTCAAGCCGCCCGGAGGATGCCATTTCCCGGCGGAGGGATATGCGGAGTTCGCCCGGTTGATCGAGCCGGTGTTGGCCCAGGAGCTCTATCAGCGGCCGTTTGCGCAGCCGGTGACGCCGCCGAATCTGAAACGGACCCGCTTCGGCAATGCCGAGCGGAGCGAGGTGGTGCTGGAATTCGACATGCCGGTGGTCTGGTCGGAACGGCTGGCGTCGCAGTTTCATTTCGAAGGGGGGATGCCGCGGGTGAAGGGCGGATCGGCCGAGGGGAACACGCTGCGGCTGCGATTGACGGGACCAACCACATCGAAATGGGTGACCTACCTCGACAGTGCGAACTGGAATCCCGACAACCTGCTCTACGGCACCAACGGGCTGGCGGCGCTGACGTTTTGTGAGGTTCCGCTGGAGGCGGAAGAGCCGCTGCGGTGAGGAGCGGCGGAGCGATTTGGTCCTGTCCCCCCCGCATCACCCCGACAACGGCGGTGGGGGTGGGGTGGGCGGATCGGGTGGTTTGAGCCGGCTGGCGATGGCGGTGTCGAGGAAGAGCTGCGAAGTGTGATAGAGCAGCATCGGAAAGATCGCGAACGGGTAGGGAGCGGCGACGGCGTGCGTGGCCACATAGATGCCGATCGGCAGCGTCTTCTGGCTGCCGGCGAAGGCCACGGCTGTGGCTTCGGGGCGGGCGAATCCCAGGGCCCGGGACGTGAACCAGCCGACAGTCAGCACGGTCAGGTGGATCCCCGCCACACTCGCGAGCGCGATCAGAACCCCCGTCAGTGTCACCGGTTCGGCGATCACCGTCGCGGCATCCGTCGGGGCGAGCGGCGCGACGAGTTCCCCCGAGACCGCCGGTGGACCCGCGGGCACTTGC
>CAIOTJ010000025.1 GCA_903861195.1 uncultured Planctomycetaceae bacterium
CCCTTAGAAACACCTTCTATCCTGAAAGGATTGCCTCTCACATCGGGAAAACGCGTGTGAATCCCACGTTTGGCGCGCTATCGAAGCGCCGGCAACCCCGGGCTGAGGGAAGTAACCTCTGCGAGGTAGGCGGTGGGTCGGCGGGAGGTGTTTGGCTTTGGGCGGCGAGTTGGGTGGTTTCAAAAGGCCGAAACCGATCCTCACGGCAACCAACGCCACCCCGGAATGGCGGTAGGTGTTGGGCCTCAGGTCGGCGGTTCGCCGCAACTCTTCCCAAGACCCGCTTGCCGCATCCATCGAAGCCGGTTTATTCTTTGGGAACCTCTCCGTGTCCCTCCCGCGCCACAATTCCTCCCTCCTGTTGGCGGTGTGCATGCTTTCCCGATTCGCGAGATCCCGGCCGCAGGTCTGGGCTGGACTGCTGGCCTGCGGGCTGGTGTTCCTTGGCCCGGCCATTCCGGCACACGCCGCCGAACCGGTCGACTACGTGCGGGAGATCAAGCCGCTGCTGGCCCGGTGTACCGCCTGCCATGGGGCGTTGCGGCAGAAGAACGGACTCCGGCTCGACACGGCTGATTTGGTGAAGAAGGGGGGCGATGGGGGCCCGGCGGTCGAACCGGGTCAGAGTGCCCAGAGCCTGCTGATCGACGCGCTGACCGGGGCCAACAATGTGCCCCGCATGCCCCCCGAGGGAGAAGGGGAACAATTCACCCCCGCCCAAATCGAGCTGCTCCAGCGGTGGATCGACGAGGGAGCGCAGGCCCCGGCCGAAGAGATTCCCGCCGACCCGCGCCGCCACTGGTCCTACACCCCGCCGGTGAAGGCCCCGCTGCCGCAGCCTGCCGACCCCGCCTGGAAACACAACCCCATCGACGCATTTGTGGCGGTCGAGCTCGAACGCCACGGACTGACGGCCGCTCCCCTGGCCGACCGGGGGACCTTGCTGCGTCGCGTCTCGATCGACCTGACCGGGCTGCCTCCCACGCGCGAAGAACTGCTCGACTTCCTCAACGACGCGCGCCCCGATGCCTACGAGCGGGTGGTCGACCGCCTGCTGCAGAGCCCGCGGTATGCCGAACGGTGGGGCCGCCACTGGATGGATATCTGGCGGTACAGCGACTGGTATGGCAGCCGGGGCGGGAATGAGCTGCGCAACAGCCGCCGGCACATCTGGCGGTGGCGCGACTGGATTGTCGAGTCGATCGAGGCCGACAAGGGGTACGACCAGATGGTGGTCGAGATGCTGGCCCCGGATGAACTGGCGCCGGGCAATCTCGACCTGCAGCGGGCGGGGGGTTTTCTGGGACGGAACTATTACGTCTTCAATCGGCATGTCTGGCTGCAGGACGCGGTCGAGTACACCAGCATGGCCCTGCTGGGTGTCACCTTCAAATGTGCCCGGTGCCACGATCACAAGTACGATCCGCTGTCGCAGGAAGAGTACTACCGCTTCAAGGCGTTCTTCGAACCGTACCAGGTGCGGACCGACCCCATCGCCGGGCAGCCGGGCAAACTGACCGGAAACCAGCCGGCGATGGCTCCGCCGGGGGCCACGCTGGCCCACGGGCACGACATTGTCTACGACGCCCAGCCCGACGTGCCCACCTACCTCTTGCAGCGGGGGAACGAGAAAGATCCGGTCACCGACCGCCCGCTGGCCCCGGGTGTGCCCGCGGTGCTGAGCCCCGCCACCCCAGCCATTACCCCGATCCCCCTGCCGGTCGAGGCCTATTACCCCGAGCTGCGTGCTGAGTTTCGGCAGCAGGTGCTGGCCGACGCCCGGCAGGCGGAAGAGCAGGCCGCCGGGGCCATCCGCCAGGCCGCCGCCGATGTCGAGGCGGCCCGGGCCCGGCTGGTGCAGATCGAGACCGACGGTCCGCAACCGAACGCCCGCAGTGGCGGAGAGCCATTTCTGGTGGAGCCCTTCACCCAGGCCCGTGCCGATGTCTGGCAGGTCTTGTCGGGAGATTGGCAGTACGAGAACGGGCACCTGGTGCAAAAGCAGATCGGGTCGTTCGTGACCATGCTGACCAAGACCCCGCATCCGGCCGATTTTCAGGCGCGGATCCGGTACAAGACCCTGGAGCCGGGGGGCGTGCACTCGGTCGGTTACAGCTTCGACGTGTCCGAGAATGCCCACGACTGGCAGGCGGTCTACACCGCCACCAATAACACGGTCTCCAACGTCCAGGCCTTCCATCGGGTGGCCGGGGTCGAGAGCTACCCGGCGATTGGAATCATTCCCTATCCCTTCAAGCTCAACGACGTGTTGACGGTTGATCTGGCGGTGCGGGGTGACCTGCTGAATGTCTGGGTGAATGGCGAATTGAAGATCGCCTACAAGCTGCCCGTGGCCCGGCAACCCGGCCGCTTCGCGCTCTGGGCCCACAGTGCCACGGCCGAGTTTTATGAACTGAAGATCGAGCCGATCTCTCCCGAGGTGCGGTTGGTGTCCGACAGCAAGAGCCCGACTCCCTCGCCGTTTGGCGTGGTGACGAAAGCCGACGTCGAACAGCTGGTCGCCACCCTGCAGGCGCAGGATGGCAGCCGTCAGCAGGCGCTCGAGCTGGCCAAGTTAGAACGGCTGTCGATCGAAGCGCGGGTCGCGGCCGAGGTGGCCAAACACGCCAGCCCACCCGCCGCCGACGCCCCTGCGCTGGCCCTGGCGGCGGGGAAGGCCGAGCGCGAGCTGGCGGCGTTCAAGGCCCGCCAGGCGGTCCCTCCCGCGGAACAGGCCGTGACTTCGGCCCAGGCCGCGCTGACCCCCAAACCCGACGACGAAGCGGCGAAAAAAGCGGTGGCTGACGCCGAGGCGAAACTCGCCGCCGCCCGCACGGCCAGCGACGCGGCCACGGCCGCGGCCGCCAAAGACGACCCCACCTACACCCCGCTGGGAACGGTCTATCCGCAGACCACCTCGGGACGCCGGCTGGCGCTCGCCCGCTGGATTGTGGACCGGAACAATCCACTGTCGGCCCGGGTGGCGGTCAACCACATGTGGCTGCGGCACTTTGGCACCGCTCTTGTCCCCAGCGTCTTCAACTTCGGCCTGAATGGCAAACGCCCCACGCATCCCGAATTGCTCGACTGGCTGGCGGTGGAATTCATGGAGCGGGGCTGGAGCACCCGGGCGATGCATCGTCTGATGGTGACCAGCCGGACCTATCAACTGCAGTCGCAGGAGGCCGGTCCCGACGACCCGAACCTGGCCCGGGATCCCGAGAACCGCTGGTACTGGCGGGCGAACCCCCGGCGGATGGAGGCCGAGGTGGTCCGTGACGGGCTGCTGCACCTGGCCGGTCGGCTCGACGTTTCGCGCCATGGTCCCGACCTGGAACCAGCCGCCGCCGATCTCACCCCACGGCGCAGCCTGTATTTCCGTCACACCCCGGACGACCGGGCCCTGCTGCTGGAACTGTTCGATGCGGCGAACGCCTCGGAGTGCTACCAGCGCGATGAAAGCATTGTGCCGCAACAGGCGCTGGCCCTGGCGAATGGCGTCTTCGCCCAGGAACAGGCCCGGCTGGTCACGTCGAAGCTGCTTTCGGCGGCCGATCTGCCCGCGGGAGATGCCGGTGGATTCATCACCCGGGCGTTTGAGCATGTTCTCTCGCGTTCGCCGACTGAAGCCGAGCGCGCGCTGTGCGGGAAATACCTCGCCGAGCAGGCGGCGCGGTATGCTGGAGCGGCGGGCCTGAAGAAGGTGGCGACCGGACCGGCGGCCCAGGTGAAGCCCGCCGCCGACCCGGCGCTGCGGGCCCGCGAGAGTCTGGTGCACGTGCTGCTGAACTACAACGAGTTTGTCGTGGTGCGCTGAGGCGTTCGCCGCAGGCGCGAGTTGGTCTGCCGTCTGGTCTTTCTGGTTGGTCTCATGTCGACATTCCCCCGGCTTCCGTTTTCGCAGTGTGGTCGTACGCGGCGGGGCTTTTTGGCCGATTGCGGTCTGGGCTTCACCGGGCTGGCGATGGGGGCGATGCTGCAGCGGGATGGCATCGTGCGGGCCAATGACGAGGCCGACTGGGTTCCCCCCACCGGCCGGCCCAACTTCCCCCCCAAGGCCAAGAGTGTGATCTGGTTCTTCATGCTGGGCGGGGTCAGCCACATGGAGAGTTTCGACCCCAAGCCCGAGCTGACGAAGTACAGCGGGAAAACCGTGGCCGAGTCTCCGTATGGAGACACCGTGGTCAAGTCTCCCTACTACCGCCGCAATGTGCGCGACTTCGCCGGGACCCCCCGCGAGTTGATGTCGACCATCTATCCCCTGCAGATCGGCTACCAGAAGCGGGGGCAGAGCGGGGTGGAGATTGCCGACTGGTGGCCCCACATCGGCAGCCACGTCGACGACCTGGCGATTGTGCGCTCGTGCTGGTGTACCGACAACGATCATGCCGCCCAGTACGAGTTCAACACCGGCCACCACATTTTCGATGGGTATCATCCCTCGATCGGATCGTGGGTGCACTGGGGGTTGGGCTCGCTGAATGACAACCTCCCCTCGTTCGTGGTGCTGGGGGATGGACCCGATGTCTGCTGTGGCGGCAAGGGGGCGCACTCGGCCAGTTATCTCGGTCCGGTGCATGCCGGGGTGCAGTTGAAGATCGACCCGACCAATCCGCTGCCGTTCGCCTCGCCGGGAGTCGATGTCTACGAAGAAGAGCAGCAGGCCGAGATCGAGTTGCTGCAGTCGCTGCACCGCGCCTCAGCCGAGCAACACCCGCGCGACTCGGCGTTGCGGGCCCGCATCCAGGCGTACGAATTGGCGTTTCGCATGCAACGCTCGGTCCCCGAAGTGATGCGGCTGGAGGCCGAGACCGAGGCGACGCAGAAACTCTACGGGCTCGACAACCCGGTGACGCAGCCCTTCGGGCGGATGTGCCTCTCGGCCCGCCGTCTGGTCGAACGCGGGGTGCGGTTCGTGCAGGTTTACCACGGCAATGGCGGCGGGGGAGGCTGGGACGCCCATACGGATCTCAAGGGGAACCATGGCAAGCTGGCCCCACAGGTCGACCAGCCGATCGGCGCCCTGCTGACCGACCTCAAGCAAAGCGGTCTGTTCGAAGACACCATCGTGGTCTTCGCCAGCGAGTTCGGGCGGACTCCCGGGTCGGAACGCTCCACCGGGCGCGACCATCACCCGTATGGGTTCTCGGTCTGGATGGCCGGGGGAGGCCTGAAGCGGGGGGTGGTGCACGGGGCGACCGATGAACTCGGGTTTCACGCCGTCGAAGACCGGCACTATGTGACCGACATCCACGCCACCGTGCTCAGGCAATTGGGCCTGGACCACCGGCGGATGGAGATTCCCGGGCGGAAACGGCTGGAAATCAAGCTCGGCAAGCCAATCGACGAGATCATCGCCTGACGCGCGGTGCGCAGCGGCACCGAAGAATGCGTCGCGGAAAACGTCCTCCGTTGCCGTTCCCTGAAGGGGAACTCTTAGAAAGAATGTTCCTTCAGGACATGGTCGGGACGTGGAACAGGCTTGTCAGCCTGTTCGTCAAGATGGGGTCGATCAACGGCACGATGAGCTCTCAGGTGGTAGGCATCGAGAAATGCGAGAGCGGGTTGATGTGCCGCATCGTGTGAATTGGACTGACAGACTTGGAGGTCTGTCGCCACGATGGACGGGGCTCTTGATGCCCCCCGACGGACTCGTTCAGTCAATCGACAGCCGCGGGAAGTCGTCGGAGGGTGCGGCGGGATCCCGGTTCTGGGTTTCACCCCAGATGCCAATCGCCACTCCCGCGAGCAGGCCTGCGAGGTGACCATCCCACGAGACCCCGGGCCGAATGGGGAGCAACCCCCACACCAGCGAGGTGCCGTAGAGGAAGGCGACCACCACCGACGCGATCAATTCGAGGAACCGTTTCTGGGCGAAGCCGACGGCAATCAGGTAACCCGCCAGCCCATAGACCAGGCCACTGGCTCCGACATGAATGGCCGGGCGGCCGAAGATCCACAGCAGAATCCCCCCCAGCAAGATCACCTCAAGGACCACCTCGAGCGCCTTCTGCGAGTGAAACACCAGCAGGAAGCCCAAGAGCACCACCAGCGATGAGAGATTCGCCAGCAGGTGCCACAGTCCGGCATGCAGGAAGGGCATGGTGACGATTCCCAGGAGTCCGCCGAACGTCCGCGGCGACAGGCCGAAGACGTTCGGATCGAACCCGGGAATCCAGCTGACCAGGTAGCCGATCACCATGGCCGCGATCAACCCCACACTCCACGAGAGCTGCGGTGTGCCCGTCATGTGCACGGACTCGCTTGGAGTGAGAAATCGACAACACGGCCAGGCTGGATCATTCGCAAACACTCACTTGGGGCATTGGTCACTTGGGCCATTGGTCACTTGGGCCATTGGTCACTTGGGGAGAGGCAGTACGATCAGCGCGTTTTCGGCGAAGGTCGCCTCGCCCGCCTTGTCGTTCAGCTTGTACTGCACCTTCAACTGCTTGGCGACACCAGGAGCGGGGTCGCCCCCAAACGCTCCATTGTAGGTGTCGCCGGGCAGGGTGATCAGCGGCAGGCCCGCGGCATGCTTCTTCACCACCTCGGTCACGTCTTTTTGGTTCGTCCCGGCCCCGTAAGTGGCCTTCACGATCTCGACCTTGGCGCTTCCCAGATCGAGCTTCTCGAGCAGGGCTTTCGCCTCGGGAGCCTTCGCCCCCAGCTTGGCGGTGATGGCCAGCGCGGTGTTGCGGGCCTCTTCCTTCAGTGCCGGGGTTTTCTCGGCGTCGATCGCCATCTTCAAGCCCGCCACGCTGGGATAGCGCGCCAGAATGCCCAGCACCATCTTCTGCTCGGCCGGTTGCCTGGCGGTGGCCAGGGCCTGCTTGCACATCTCCAGACGCTCGTCCTCAGGCAGCACAAACTGCCGGGCGATGCGGATGTAACCCCGCAGCGACCGCAGCTTGTACGCGTCGGGACCGGCGGTTGCCAGGTCGAGCAACACCGGGGCCGCGTCGGCCGTCATCCAGGTCCCCAGGTGCTTGGTGCTCAGGTCTTGCAGTTGGGGATCCTTCCCCTTGGCCGAGTCGGCCATCGCCTTCAACGCCCGGGTTCCCCCGACCGCAGCCAGCGTGTCGAGCAGGGCGGGCCGGGCCCCCTGCGGCGCCTTGCCGAGCTGCAGCGCCAGTTCATCGGCACACCCTTCGCGGTCGGGCATCCGCACGCTGGCGGTCTTGAGGGCCAGCAGCGCCTGGGTGGCGTGGGCTTCATCTTTGGCCTTCACCACCTGGTCGATCAACAGCGGCAAGCGATCGAGTTCGATGGTGGCTCCCAGGGCGGCGAGGGCCGCGTTGCGCACCGACTTGTCCTGGTTGTCGAGCGACTTCATCACCTCTTCCACCGCGGGGACGCGGCGCCGGGCAATCAGCCCCAGCAACATCGGCTTGAGCGAGTTGTCGGCCTTGGCCAACTCCGCCACCAGAGCCGGGTTCACTTTCTCGCCAGGCAACTGGGCCAGAGCGGCCTGCGTCGCCTGCAGCAGGTCGGCATCTTTTTCGGCCGAGGCGAGTTGCAACAGCCGGGGGAGACACGAATCGTTCCCCACCCGACCCAGGGCCCGGATGGCCGAGAGACGAATTTCCTTCGGACCCGTGCCAGCGGCGGTGAGGAAGGCGGGCAGGTCGACGGTCTCGCGACGGTCGGCCAGTGCTTCGACCAAGAGTCCCGCCCGGTCGGCGGGGAGCTTGGCGAGGTCTGCGAGCAACGCTCCGTCGACCTTGTTGCCCGGAAACTCGCGAGTGGTCGACAGGGCCAGTTGGAAGCGGGCCTTCTCGGGAGCATGAATCTGCTCGCGCAGCAGTTCCAGTCCTTCATCGCCCCGCGCGAGAATCGCTCCACGAGTCGCTTCGAGACGCCGCTGCAGCGGGACGTCGGCATTCCGCACCCGGTCAAAAATCGCGGCTGCGTCGGCGGCCGATTGCGGGGCGACTTTTTCGGCCGCCAACACGCACGCTTCCGCCACCGCATTCCGCACGGGGCCATCACTGTTCCCCAGGGCGGCCAACAGCGCCTCGGTCGCGGGAGGGGTGGCGATCTGCCCCAGGGCGACCGCCGCAGCCGAGGCCACCTCGGCGTCGGCGTCGGTCAGCCGGGTCTTCAGCAGATCGACCGCCGCGGAGTCTTTCTTCACGCCAATCGAGTTCAGAATGCCAATCAACTGTCGCCCCGACACACTGGTGCTGGCTTCCCGCAGGGCGGCGTTCGCTTCGGCTCCGGGAATGGCCTCCAGGGCGATGCGGGCCCACGAAGAGAGCTGGGGATCGGCCAGCAGTTTGGCGAGGTCGGGGATGGCATCCACCGTTCCATGCACCGCCAGGTGCTTGCAGGTGATCGCCTTTTCCGCAGCGGCGGCATCCGACCGCAGGATGGCGATCAACGATTTTTCTTTTTCGGTCTGGCCATCTCCCCCCCAGGCGGCGGGGGCCAGCAACAGGGCCACGCACGGGGCGAGCCACTTCAGGGAAATCCAACGCATGTGTACGGTCCTCTGGGGCCGATGGTGTGAAGCAGGGAAGCCAGCCGCCCAGCGGAAATTCGATCGACCGGCTGGCGCGAGAGCCCCCACCCGGGGCGGATCGGGTGCGGACGGGGGTTCCCGGCGAAGGGAACCGGCGACGTGCCGGTCTGGCGGAAGACTACAGCCGCCAGGGTTCACGCAGCGCCTCGGAGCGGAGCCGGTTGGCTTCGACATCTCCGGGGAAGTCGTGGGTCTCGTTGCTGTACTTGACGGTCCGGCCCAGCGACAGGGCGATATTGGCGGCGTGGCAGGCAATGTGGGCATTGCAGGCCGCGGCGGCGTTCCCCTTGGTCAGGCCGCGGGTCTTCACGCAGTCGAGGAAGTCGCGCACGTGGAAGGTGGCGGGGTAGCCGCCGATTTCTTCGACGGTGCGGCCCGCCAGCAGGGCGGGCGAGCTGAGGACCAGCTTGCCGCTGTCTCCCGCCTCGACCCAGCCATCTTCCCCTTCAAACCGGACGGGGCACGAGCCGAGGGGAATCCACCCGGTCTCGCGGAAGACCAGTTCCACCCCATTCGAGTAGCGGGCGACCAGTTGGCCATCCTTGGGGGGATCGTATTCCACCGGGGGAGGACAGTCATTGACGGCCCACTGGCAGAGATCGACGC
>CAIOTJ010000026.1 GCA_903861195.1 uncultured Planctomycetaceae bacterium
AACGCCCGCCAGGCGCTGCTGCGCCCTCACAACCCGGCGGCTGTGCTGGCCGAGGCGTGGGCCGAGCGTCTGCACTGCCCCTGGCAGCCCCGGGCCCTGGTCAAAAAACGCTGGACAGTGGCCCAGGCCCGGCTAAGTCCCAACGAACGCCGCGAGAATCTCAAGGGGGTCTTCACCGTCCGTCCGCGCTGCGTTCCTGCCGGGTCGACCGTGCTGTTGGCCGATGATGTGCTGACCACTGGCAGCACCGCCCACGAGGCAGCCCTGGCCTTGCGTGCCGCCGGGGCGGGCCGGGTGGTGGTGGCGGTGGTGGCCCGGGGCTTGGGACGCGATTAGCACCCACCACCCACCGCAGCCCCATTCATCGCAGCCCCATTCATCGCAGCCCCATTCATCGCAGCCCCATTCATCGCAGCCCCATTCATCGGCGAAGCATCAGCCGAGACTTGCGCGAATTCACCCTCGCGTGCCGACGCGACGACGGCGTATTATTCCGGCACAGTGTGATTGTTCACCCCGTTTGTTCACCCCGGTTGTCCTGCCTGCAGCGAGCCCCCGGATGTCACGCCCTCAGGGGCCCGCGAAGCCGTTCCATTTCTTCATCCGCGGGTTGGCCGTGTTGCTGCCCCCGGTGTTGACACTGCTGATCCTCATCTGGATCGGCAGTGCGCTGCACAATTACGTCATCCGGCCCATCAACTTTGGCCTGCGGTATGGCATCGCCCAGTTGAAATACGCGCACGAAATCCGGCAGCGCGAGGCACTGCAGGTTCCCCCCCCGGGGCTCCCCACCATTCCCGAGTGGGGTCGCGGGTACCGCCTGCGGCCGGAATTGACGGACGAACTGCGGATTGCGTTCGGCGACGCGGCCCTGCAGACGCCCGGGGGAATTCCCGGCGAACAACTGCTCGACGCGACCCGGCAACATCTGGTGTATGTGCCGATCGGCCGCGAGCCGGTCCCCACCAACTATGTTCCGCTCGACGATTACAACCTGGTCTTCCAGCACCTGCGTCCGACCCCGCCTCCCACGACCGCGTTGGGGGTCTACATGGAGATTGCCGAGGCGCGGGAATTCCGCACCCAATGGCATCTCTCGTTGCTGGCGCTGGCGTTGTCTCTCTTGGCCCTGTACTTCGTGGGCCGGTTTCTCTCGGTCCGTCTGGGGCGCTGGTTCTGGGGCCGGTTCGAGTGGATGCTTACCCGGGTTCCCGTGGTCAGCAATGTCTATGCGACCGTCAAGCAGTTGACCGACTTTGTCTTCACCGAGCGCGAGGTCGAATTCAACCGGGTGGTGGCGGTCGAGTATCCGCGGGCTGGGGCGTGGAGTCTGGGCTTCCTGACGGGAGACGGGCTGGGTCCCTGTGTCGACTTTGTGGGAGAGCCGCTGGTCTCGGTACTGGTTCCCGCCTCGCCCGTCCCGATGAGCGGCTTTACGGTGATGGTTCCCCGGGGCAGCGTGATTGAGCTCGACCTCACCGTCGACCAGGCATTGCAATACATTGTTTCGTGTGGGGTGCTGCTGCCGCCGTCGATGGTGCCGGCGGAAAGCGGCCTGGGATCACGCCGTCTCCCCGTGGAGCCGTCGGTCCCCGTGACGGTTCCGTTGCCCCGCTGATTTCCTTCGTCATTTCCGGGTTCGATTCGCATCGTGACAGACACTTCGGCACCCCGCCCGCTTCGCATCGCCACCCGAGCCAGCCGCCTGGCGCTGTGGCAGGCCGAGCATGTCGCCAACCTGCTCTCGTCGTGCCGACCCGACTGCGGTGTGGAACTGGTCCACGTCACCACGACGGGAGACAGCAACCAGACGAGTGAACTGCGGTCGTTTGGCGGGCAGGGCGTGTTCACCCGCGAGGTGCAGTGGGCGGTGCTGGATGGGCGGGCCGACCTGGCGGTGCACAGCCTCAAGGACCTGCCCACGCAGCCGACCCCGGGGCTGACCTTGGCCGGGGTTCCCGCCCGGGCCGAGACCGCCGACGCCCTGGTGTTGCCGCGTGAATCGGAAGGAATCGCCGACCTGTTCGCGTTGCCCCAGAACGCCCGGATTGGCACGGGCAGTCTGCGGCGGCAGGCGCAACTGCGGCATCATCGTCCCGATTTGCAGTGCAGCGAAGTGCGAGGGAATGTCGAGACCCGGCTGCGCAAGCTCGACGAGGGAGAATACGACGCGCTGGTGCTGGCGGCGGCGGGGCTGGGCCGGCTGGATCTGGCCCTGCGCATCAGTGCCCGCCTGGTCCCGCCGCTGATGTTTCCGGCGGTCGGTCAGGGGGCGCTGGGCATTGAGTGCCGGGAGGATGATTCGTTCGTCCGTGAGCTGCTGGGGCGAATCAGCGAGGCCGAGGTGTTCGCCAGTGTGCGGGCCGAGCGGGCCCTGCTGGCCCACCTGCGGGCCGGTTGCCATGCCCCGGTCGGGGCCCACACCTGGTTCGACCAGGGGGACCTGCAGATTGCGGGGGTGGTGCTGAGTGCCGATGGGACCCAGCGCCTGCATGCCGTGCTGGGGGGCCCCACCTCGGCCGCCGAGGATCTGGGGCGCGAATTGGCTGAAGAACTGTTGCGCAATGGTGCCGCCGCACTCATTCGCTAAGGGGAAGTGTGTCGGCGAAGAGCGATCCGGGTTGTAAGGGGATTCTGCCGAATCGGGATTTTGCCGAACTGTTCAGCAGTCTTCCGTGTCCGCATCCGATACCATATTGGGTCTGGACGGCAGGCTGGCGTCCGAGTCAGGATGTGAACATGGGAATACGTTTGTCCATTTCCCCTGGCCGGAAGAGTCAACGGGACCAACGGCATCCTCGGGAACCGACCAATCCTTCACTGTGAGTTTGAGCGCGTGCGTGATTCTCTGGTTCATACGTCGGGGTCGTTTCCGTCCGGCGAGCTGAAGAGCACGGTGGCCTACCAGGGGCAGATTCCCCTGTCGTTCGGCTCCGATCCCGACAAGCAGGCGTTGTTCGCCCGTTACGAAGAAGTTGCGTGGGTCGAGCAGCTGCACTGGCAACGGCACTACCAGCGGCGGAAGCTGCTGGGGGCGGGAGGGCAGGGTGCGGTGTACCTCGCGCAGCACGACGGGGCCGACGGCTTTTCGCGCCCGATCGCGCTCAAGGTCTTCTCTCCCGAACCCTATCCCTCGCGCAAGGCGTACGAGGAAGACATGGGAATGGTGGGCCGGGCCTGCGCCAAGGTGGCTCTGCTGCAGTCGGACCACATCGTCGACATCCACGACTTTGTCGTGCACCAGGGGCTGCGGCTGCTGGAGATGGAATGGATCGACGGGTTCGATCTGCGCGAGATTCTCAAGCCCCAGACCATCGAGTTGACGCGCGAGTTGCATCCCCCCGAACGGGTCGAATACATCGAACGGGTCATCTTGGGGCCGGGGACGAAGCAGCCCCGGCTGCAGCCCGGCGTGGCCATTTCGATTCTGCGTGATTGTCTCGCCGGCCTGGCGACCCTCAACCAGGCGGGGCTCGTGCATGGCGACATCAAGCCGGGCAACATCATGGTCACCCGCATGGGGCGGGCCAAGCTGATCGACATCGGCTCGGCGGTTGATCTGCGGCAATCGACGGTCCGGCACGTCTGGTCCCCCGCCTATGCCGCCCCCGAAGTGCTCGAAGGGGGCCGCAGCACTCCCCAGTCCGACCTCGCCAGCCTGGGCTACGTGCTCATTGAAATGCTCTCGGGGCAGTTCCCGTTCGAGGGCTGTACCAGCTATCCCCAGCTCGCGGAGGCCAAACGCCAACTGGAACAGAGGCTTCCCCAGCTGATTCCCGCCGAGGTGGTCGAGAGCGAGATGCTGATGACCCTCTGCCAGCGGCTGATCGCGGCGAATCCCGCCGACCGGTTTCCCAGCGCGCATGCCGCCGAGCTGGGGGAAGATGGTGCCGCCGAATTCCATCGGCAACTGGCCACGGTCAATCTCGCCAGCGAGTACAACCACGACCTGCGGGTCTGGCTCGAACCGCTGCGCCGCGACCCGGCCCCCTGAGGGAAGTCTCTGGTTTCTTTCTCCGGTCCGCTGGACTGAGCGCCGCAATTCGCCGCGGGCGCGCGGAGTACCGAGAGCCATTCCTCAGGGATGGGGGTGCGCGTGGTCATGCGAGTGCACGACGCGCCCCGAGTACGACTTCCCCTCGATCTCCACCACGAGCCGGGCGTCAATTCCCTCGGCATGCAGCCGGTCGCAGAGGGTCTGGTCCTTCAGGACAAAACGGGCGGTCTTCCCTGCGGTTTCTTGCTTCTGCGGAGACGGTTTCAGCTGGAACTGCTCTCCCTTGCCGGCCCGCTTGATGTTGATCCGCACGAACTTCGCCGGAATCGGCACCTCCTGCTTCGCCGTTCCGTCGAGCACATACACGCTGATCGTCTGCGTCTTCTCGTCATGCAGCAGCTCGGCGTGATACTTCTCGTTGCCCAGCTCGATGAGCGCCCCTCCATGCGGTCCCTGGTCGGGATGGTCATGCTGGGGACCCGCCGCGGCGGCCTTCGCAGGCGCCCCTCCCTGGGCGCAGGCCGGGGCGGGCATTCCCACCCCAAGGCCCGCCATCAGCCCGGTCAGACACACGATCTCGAGCAACGCGTTCTGGAATCTCATGTTCGTTCCTTCCAACAGTCAACAGGCACACCCCGGGAGATGACGACATCGCCCGGGCAGAGGTTCAGTTTCCGGACGGGGGGGTGGGGACTGCGGCCAGGACCCCGGACGGTGCCGTCTCGGGGTCCGACAGCAGACGGTCGGCAGCCGCTTCCTCGGGAGGCATCTCCGCCGCCCGCCGGCCAAACAGCCAGAACAGCGCGGGATGCACGAAGAAATCGAGCAACGTCGAGCTGATCAAACCCCCCAGAATGACCGTGGCGACCGGGTGCAGAATTTCCTTGCCCGGTTCTCCCGCGGCCAGCACCAACGGCACCAGTCCAATCCCCGCGGTGAGGGCCGTCATCAGCATCGGGGCGAGCCGTTCCTTCCCCGCCCGCTCGATCATCGCGGGGGTAAACGCCTCGCCCTCATGCCGGACCAGATGCAGGTAATGGGCGATCAGCAGGATGCCATTCCGCGAGGCGATCCCCGCGAGTGAGATGAACCCCACCAGGCTCGCGACCGTGAGGGACTGCCGCGAGAGGACCAGGGCGGCCACGGCACCAATCGCCGCCATCGGCAACGCCGCCAGCACCTGCAGCGCCAGGTTCACCGAGCGGAACAGCGTGTAGAGGGCGAGGAACATGCCCGCCAGCGAGACGAGACTCAGCCAGCCAATCCGCCGGGTCGCCTGCTGCTGGCTTTCGAACTGGCCCCCGTATTCGACGTGATAGCCCGCCGGCAGCGACGCCTCGAGAGGGGCGAGCCGCTGGCGGATGTCGGCGACCACCCCCACCAGATCGCGGCCGGCGGTGTTGCACTGCACCACAATACGGCGGCGAACATTTTCGCGCTGGATCGTGCTGGGGCCGCTGGCCTCGCGGATCTCGGCCAGAGCCGAGAGGGGGACACGCCCCCCACCGGGAGTGGGAATGGGCATGCGGGGGAGGAACGCGGGGTCGCTGCGGTACGGCTCATCCAGCCGCACCACGAGATCGAACCGCCGCTCACCCTCCAGCACTTCGGAAACCACTCGCCCGTACAGCGCCGTTTCCACCAGCCCCGTCACCTCGCCCGAGGTCAGGCCGTGGCTGGCCAACCGTTGCGGGTCGAGCCGCACCTGCAGTTGTGGAATCTCGGTCTGTTGTTCAACCAACAGGTCGGTCACCCCCGGCACATCGCCAATCTCGTTCTTGATCTGTTCGGCCGTCTGCCGCAAGACCGCCAGGTCGTCGCCAAACAGCTTGATGCCCACCTGGGCTTTCACCCCCGAGAGCATGTGCGAGATGAGGTGCTGCAGGGGCTGCTCGGCCGACATCACCACGCCGGGAACCTGCGCCACTTTCTCGCGAATCTCGGCCAGCACCTCGTCGCGCCCCCGGCGGGACTGAGGGTCGAGCGACACGATCAACTCGCTGACGTTGACCCCCTCGGCATGTTCATCGAGTTCCGCCCGCCCCGTCCGCCGGCCAAACCCCAGCACCCCCTCGACCGTCCGCAGTTGCCGTTCGACCATCTGGGCCACCTGGTTCGACATGGCCAGCGAACTGCCCGGGGGCAACAGCAGGTTGACCTGCACGCTCCCCTCGTTGAACGGAGGCAGAAAGTCCCGTCCCAGACCCAGAGCCACCCCCCCGGCCAGCAGCACGGCGGCCAGCACTGTCGCCAGAATGGGGGCGGGATGCCGCAGGCTGAACCGGATACAAACCCCGGCCAGCCGCTTCAGTTGCCGCAGCAGCCAGCCGTCGGTGCCATGGTCGAGAAACCGTGCCGTAGGGAGCAGCCAGTACGAGAGAACGGGGGTGACCGTCAGCGAGACCAGCAGCGACGCCAGAATCGAGACCACGTAGGCCACCCCCAACGGGGTGAAGAGCCGCCCTTCCATTCCCTCGAGGGCGAACAACGGCACAAACACCAGCACCACCAGAATGGTCGAAAAGACAATCGACCCCCGCACTTCCAGACTGGCGTCATAGACCACGCGCAGCGGGGGACGGGGTTGGGCCAACTGGCGATTCTCACGCAGCCGACGGTAGATGTTTTCGACATCCACAATGGCGTCGTCGACCAGTTCCCCCAGGGCAACGGCGAGGCCCCCCAGTGTCATCGTGTTGATCGACAAGCCGAACCAATGGAAGACCAGGCCGGTGATCACCACCGAAAGCGGAATGGCGGTGAGCGTGATGAACGTCGTGCGGAAGTTCAGCAGAAAGACAAACAGCACCACCAGCACCAGAACCCCGCCATCCCGCAGCGCCTCGAGCACGTTCTGGATACTGAGGTCGATGAAAGTCCGCTGCTGGAAGACCGCCGGGTTGATGCGCACATCGGAGGGGAGGCCGGGCTGGATTTCGGCCAGCGCGCGGTCGATCTCTTCGGTGAGGCGGCGGGTGTCGGCCCCTGGCTGCTTCGACACCGTCAGCATCACGGCGGGGGTCCCATTCACGGCGGCGTCGCCGCGGGGGGTCTGCGGAGCCTCGACCACGCGGGCCACCTGCCGCAGCAGCACTGGACGATCGGGGGCGGGCTTCACCACAACGGCCCCCAGCTCGTCGGCCGAGTTCACCCGTCCCAGGGTGCGCACCAGATACTCGCGCGTGTCGAGATCGAGATAGCCCCCCGTGCCATTGGCGTTGCTGCGCAGCAGGGCCTGTTCGACGTCGGCCAGGGTCAGGTCAAACTGCTGCAGTTGGTCAGGATGGACCCGCACCTGGAATTGCCGCCGGCCTCCCCCCATCACCACCACCTGGGCGACGCCGGGGATGGTCAGCAGCCGCTGCCGCACGACCCAGTCGGCCAGCGTGCGGATGGCGATGGGATCGGTCTCGCCCGTTTCACTCCAGAGCCCAATCTGTTGGATCTGTCCCATAATCGACGAGACGGGG
>CAIOTJ010000027.1 GCA_903861195.1 uncultured Planctomycetaceae bacterium
CTCATCCTGAAGGAACGCTTCCCAGAACTCTTCCGGCAACGGCAGAGCGCGGGCCATCGGACGCGAGTAGCTTTCGACGACCCCGGCAGGCAGACGCAGTGGTTCCTCGAAGATCAGGGTGTTCCACAACCCCGCCCCCGTTCTGGTTACGGTCTGCCAGCGGGCGTCGAACTGGCTGCCATCCCGCAGACGCAGCACACCCGGTGCCGAGTCTTCGGCCCGCGTGACGGCCGGCCGGCAGAGGAATTCCAGGCACAGCGCCAAAATCAGCCCGGGCAGTCTCCTCAACAGCGGTTGCTGAACGAATTGCGCGGGATCCATGCGATGCCAAACTGACCAACGGGGCAGAACCACAACCATCAAAGCCAAGCGTAACAGATTTTTCGGTCGGCGGTGGGCACGTGCGTCACCACCAGCCGTCAGACCGCTGTGGCGAACCGAGACCACTGGCATCGCACGCCCGCACCGGAGACTTGTCGACGCCCCACATGTCTCACGACTACACTCAGGGTCTCTGCGTGTCTGGAGTTTCATTCCCCACTGCCGTGTGACTACTCATGGCCGAGTTCCGTCGCGACTGCTCCGTGCCTGCCGTTCCCCCGCTGGCGGGCTTGTGTTCGCTTGCCGAGGCGCTGGAACCGGGGATGTCGGTGGAAGCGTGTGTTTCGTGGCTCAAGCGTCTGCATTACGTATGGCGGCGACTGCACGAAATCTTCACGGGGCGCATCACCTCGGAGCCGCTGTTCGAGTTGAAGACCGCCTTCAGTCACCAGGGCTGGATCTGTGCCGAGCATGCGGGTGCCCTGCGCACCCGGATCGGGGAAATGCGGGAACCGCCTCTGGGGCTGGATGTGGTTGCAGATCCCGGGTTGGAATGGGTTCTCGATGAGCTGCGGAGCGCGCCCGACGGAGCCACTTTTTGCCAGGGAGTGTATGGGGTTGTCTTGCCGGCGCTCGATGCGGCGATTGCCGAATACATCGACAGCACCAATCGACTGGCCGACGCCCCGTCGGTGCGGGTGCTGCGGTTTGCGCGGCTGGAATTGGAGCAGTTGCTCTCGTTCGGCACGCAAGCCCGCGCGGCGGTGGTGGTTTGCGAAGCGGAAGGGGTCGCAGCCTGGTGCGCGGCCCTCGAGACCGCTCTGGCGGCGGCGGGAGGCCTTTCGGGGCGAAAGCCCCCCCAGGGGGAGATTCCCCCCCGCCAGTACAGTCAACAACCGTGGCGCTACGACCGGGTGCCGCGGCGTGACGGGCGTTTTCAGGATCCGTACAACGCCGGGGTGAATCCCGAGGCATTCCTCTACGACAGCCGATTTTCTCCGCGCGACAAGACGCTGGTGCTGTTCTACAAGCGACTGCGCGAGATCGATGTTCCCGAGATGATGGCCAGCCTGCTGGTGGAGTCGAAAGACAAGCCCTGGGGCTTCCACCAGGCGATGGCCCGGCAACTGTGGGATGAAGCCCGCCATGCGTTGATGGGGGAGGTGGGTTTCGCGGCCCTCAAGGTCGACTGGCGGCAGATTCCCGTCAATTTCACCTGGTCATTGAATCTCAATACACAACTGACCCCTCAAGAGCGGCACGCGGTGTTGTTTTTCATCGAGCAGGGATTGATGCCCAAGACGGGCAAACGGTACGAGTGGGAGGTGGCGCAGGCCTCGGGGGTGCCGATCGCGGCGGTGTTTCAGGACTTCGACTGGGCCGACGAAGTGCTGCACTCGCAATTGGGCCGGGAGTGGTACGTGAAGGACTTTCCCAATCTGAATGCCGCCCTGGAGTACGGTGACCAATGTTGGTCGCGGGTGATGAGCCAATGGCGGGAATACCGCGAGCAGGGGCTGACCGAACATCGCAACTGGTGGCCAGAGGTCTATTCGCGGGCGTGTGCCACATGGGGCACCCCCTGCGATCCCGACGCCCTGCAGTTCGACGAGACTTACGAGAGTGTGCGGGCCGATTTGAAGACAATCACCGGGCCGGCCTGAAGAGACACTGAAATCCACGGCCGCCCAAAAAATGTACGCTTGACACCTAAAAATCTCATGTGTATAGAACTGTGATTCAGTTCACACCCACTTCCCAACCGCCCGCTGAATGACTGGATTCAGTGGCCGGAACTGTCTGCCTCGAATCGTGTCGTGAAGGGATCGCCCGAATGAACCAGACCCTGCAGGTCCTGAAGCAGTATTGGGGATACGACAGCCTCCGTCCGTTGCAGGGGGAGGCGATTTCCGCGGTCCTGGAGGGGCGCGACTCGGTGGTGGTGTTGCCCACGGGGGGAGGGAAATCGCTGTGTTATCAGGTTCCCGCCCTGCAAAAGGCGGGAACGGCGGTGGTGGTCTCGCCCCTGATCTCGCTGATGAAAGACCAGGTCGACACGCTTCGCGACTGCGGGGTACCGGCGGCTTTCGTCAACAGTACCTCCAGTGCCGACGAACGCCGGCAGATTGCCCACGACGCGCGGGCCGGGCGATTGAAGCTGCTGTACCTGTCTCCCGAACGGCTGATGACCGACCGCATGCTCGAGTTTCTGCGGGGCATCACCGTCAGCTTCATGGCGGTGGACGAAGCGCACTGCATCAGTGACTGGGGGCATGACTTTCGTCCCGAGTACCGCATGCTGGGTCGGCTCAAGAGTCTGTTTCCCGGGGTCTCGGTGCATGCCCTGACCGCCACCGCGACACCCCGGGTCCGCGAGGACATTGCCCGCGAGTTGCACCTGACGGATCCCCGGATTCTGGTGGGGTCATTCGACCGTCCCAACCTCGTCTATCGGGTGCAGCGGCGGACCGACCGACTGCAGCAGATTCTCGACGTACTGCAGTCCAAGCGGGAGGAATCGGGCATCATCTACTGCATTCGCCGCAACGACGTCGACGAGTTGTGCGCGGCCCTCAATCGGGAAGGCTACCGGGCGGCCCCTTACCATGCCGGCATGTCGGACATCGCCCGGGCGCGCAACCAGGAGGCGTTCCTCAAGGATCGGGTCCGGATCATCGTGGCGACCGTGGCGTTTGGGATGGGCATCGACAAGTCGGACGTGCGGTTTGTCATTCATGCCGGCGCACCGAAATCGATCGAGCATTACCAGCAGGAGTCGGGGCGGGGAGGACGCGACGGTCTGGAGGCCGAATGCTGGCTGTTCTACACCGCGGGGGACTTTCAATCGTGGCGCAAGCTGCAGGCCGACCTGCCCACCGAAGCCTATGAGATCGCCCTGCAAATGCTGTCGGGAATCGAGCGATTCTGCACGGCGGGAACCTGCCGTCACCGGGCGCTGGTCGAGCATTTTGGCCAGGACTACGCGCAGCCCAATTGCCAGGCGTGCGATGCCTGTCTGTCCGAGCTGGATGAGTTGCCCGATTCGCTCGTGATCGCGCAGAAGATCCTTTCGAGCGTCGTGCGGCAGGGGGAGAACTTCGGTGCCGAATACACCGCCCAGGTGCTGGTCGGCGCGACCGAGCAGCGGATTCTGGCGAATGGTCACGACCGGCTGAAGACCTATGGACTGCTGAAGGGAACCGCCCGGAAGGGGATTCGCGAATGGATCGAACAACTCGTCTCACAGGGCTTTCTCGAACGCCGCGGTGAATACAACGTGCTGGGGGTGACCGCCGCCGGCCGACGGCTGCTGAAAGGGGAACTGGAGCCCCGGCTGCTGCGCCCCGCGACAGAGAAGAAGACCTCGCTGGCGACCACGGTCTCCTGGGAGGGGGTCGATCGGGAGCTCTTCGAAACCCTGCGGGGCTGGCGGCGGGAGGTGGCTGAACGGCGTCAGGTCCCCCCATTCGTCATCTTCAGCGACGCCACCCTGCGTGACCTGGCCCGCACCCGTCCCTCGACGCTGGATGGTCTCTCGAAGGTCCAGGGAGTGGGGACTGTCAAGCGGGAGGAATACGGCTCGGCGCTGCTGGCGCTGATTTCGAAACATTGTGCAGAGCGGGATCTGCCGCAAGACCTCGAACTGGACCGCCGGTCCGAGGTGCCCCCCGAGCGTTCCCTGCAATCCGCCACGGGATCCAAACCCAGCGAGGCGAAGACCCTCGCCTTTCAGCTCTTCACCCGGGGGACCTCCGTGGCCCAAGTGGCCCAACAGACCAATCGGGCCCTCTCGACCTGCTGGCAATACCTGTCCGAATTCGTGCAACTCAATGGAATCACCGAACTCGGTGCGTGGCTCGACGAGACGACCTATCAGAAGATCCGAGCGGCGGCCGCCGAATGCGGCCGCGACAAGCTGCGCCCGATTCACGAAAAACTGCAGGAACAGGTCGACTTCTCCCTGATCCGGCTGGCGCTGACCCGGCTGAACATCGAAGAACCACTGGCGGCGACCCCGGCGACGGCGGCACCTCCCACCGGGGCTCTGACACCGGCCTGACGGGAATTGACTCCCATCCGCTCGAACGCGAAACTCGCTTTTATGGATTCCCCGGTTGCCACCCAAGCCTCGCCTGGCTCACCTCCCACAGCGGAGCAGGCACGTTCCAAACACCAGGGCAAGGTCGTGGCAGACAGCGGGACGCGCCGCTGGGAACTGATCCAGCTGCTGGCCCGCAAAGAGTGGCGGATCCGCTACCGCAGTGCGAAGCTCGGCTATGCCTGGGCCGTGGTCCAGCCCCTCATGCTGATGCTGGTGCTTCTGGTGGTATTTGGGCAAGTGTTGCCCCTGGATCGCGGCAGGTTTCCGCACACCAATCCGTACTCGCTGTTTCTGCTGTCGGGATTGTTCCCGTGGCATTTCGCCTCGGTGGCGTTCAGCAGCGCTACCCCGTCGTTTCCCAACAGCCGCAAGTTGATTCTGCTGGCGGGTTTTCCCCGGGAGGTACTTCCTCTGGGGGTGGTGGCGGCCCACCTGGTCAACCTGCTGCTGACCCTGCCGTTGTTGATACCGCTTTACCTGTGGCACCAGGTGTGGCCGAGCGGCTGGCTGGTGCTGTTGCCCCTGGCAATCGCCCTGCAGAGTGTGATTCTGGGAGCGATGTCGATTCTTGCGGCCCTGTCGTGCGTCCGCTTCAGCGACACTTTCTTCCTGGTCCAGGCGCTGCTGCTCCCCTGGTTCTATGCCTCGCCCATCTTCTATCCCCGGGCCGCCGCGGGACGGTTCACCCCTTGGCTCGCTCTCAATCCGTTGACCGGCGTGTTCGAATTGTACCGGAAGTGCCTTATGCCCGACTGGCCCGGATGGCTCGACGGGGGGGTGCTGGGGGCCGTGCTGATCTCGTTTGGCTGGGCGCTATTGCTGGCGGGTCTGGCCGCGATGCTGCTGCGACGGATGGAAGCGACCCTGGCCGACTGGATGTGAGCGACGGCTCCCCAAACACCGAATTCCCATTCCCATTTGTGGATCATGAAGCCGTTTGACCGCGTGACCTGTTTGCTGGTTGGCCTGGTCCTGCTTGTGCCCAACCTGGCCACCGCCCAGGTGTTGGACAAGCCCGGCACGCTGGCCCGGGAGACGTTCTGGGACAATCGCGATTTTGACTGGTATGCCGCGTCGATCCCCTTTTTCGACTCGCCCGACACCGAGCTGAATACCACCTGGTACTACCGCTGGGAACTGCTGACCAAGCACCTGACCTATGGCTCGGTCAACAGCGGGTACACGTTCACCGAATTCATCGATCGTCCCTTCTGGTCTGGCGCTTATGGAGCCATCAGTTGTCCGGCGGGGCATCAGTTGTACGAGGCCCGCTGGCTGCGCCAGCCGCGGATTGGCCGGGACTATGCTCGGTACTGGTTCCGCACTCCAGGCGCTCAGCCGCGAAACTACAGCACCTGGCTGGCGGACAGTGTGTGGGCCCTGCATCAGGTTCACCCCGACCCGGCCTTCACGACCGACCTCTTGGCCGACCTCGTGCGAAACTTCGAAGCCTGGGAGGCGCGGCAGTTCGTACCGGAGGTCGGCCTGTTCTGGCAGACCGGCCATGACGATGGCATGGAATTCAACATCAACAGCCGGCAGACGAAGGACATATTGAGGGGCGCTCCCAGCTTCCGTCCGTCAACCAATGCCTATTTCTGGGCAGACGCCGTGGCCATTGCCCGCATTGCCGAACTGGCTGGGGAGAGCGCGACGGCCCGACGTTTTCAGAAGAAAGCGGCGGAAATCAAAGAGCGGCTGCAGACCCTGCTGTGGGATCCACAACGCCAGTTCTTCTTCCCCATGCTGCGCGACAACGAAGAGCGGGAGGGGCACCAACTGCAGGCCCGAACGCTGACCTATCAATCCGGGCAGTTCGCCGGTGATCCGCATGGACGGGAATTGATCGGCTATGTTCCGTGGCAATTCGACCTGCCGGACCAGGACCGCGGGTATGAAGTCGCCTGGAAGAAACTGATGGATGGCGACGCGTTTTTCGCCGAGTTTGGTCCCACGACGGTCGAACGACACGATCCGCTCTTCCTGCTGCAGAAGTCGTGCTGCTGGTGGAGCGGCCAATCGTGGCCGTACGCCACCACCCAGACCCTCAAGGGCCTGGCCCATGTGCTGCAAAGCCGCCAGCAGACGGCCATCTCCGCGGCAGACTATTGGCGGCTGCTGTCGATTTATGCCCGCACCCATCGAAAACATGGCCGTCCCTACCTGGCGGAAGCCTGCCATCCCGACACAGGTTCCTTCGAAGGTCATGACGGCTACAACCACAGTGAGCACTACTTTCATTCCGGCTTCTGCGATCTGGTGATCACCGGACTGGTGGGCGTGCTGCCGCGGGACGACGGCAGCCTGTCGCTGCGCCCCCTCGCCCCGTCCACCTGGGATTATTTCTGCCTGGAGGATCTTCCGTGGCGCGGCCACCGGCTGACCGTCATCTGGGATCGCACCGGCGGGAAGTATGGGGCCACGCCCGGTCTTTCGATACGGGTGGATGGCCGCGAGGTCGCCCAGCGGGAGACGCTGGGCCCCCTGGAGATTCCCATCGTTCCTGTGCTGGAGGATCTGGAGGCGGGGAAGGGGTTGGTCGCGGTGAACTATGCCGTCAACAACGATGGGGATTACTTTCCCCGCCTGACCGCCAGCGACACCGGTCCCAACACCTCGGTTGCGAAACTGCACGATGGGAATGCCTGGTTCCATCTGCATCCTCCCAATCGCTGGACCTGCGAGGGTTCTCCCAACGACCGGGACACATTGGAACTCGATCTGGGTCGACCGCGACGGGTCCACACCATGAAGGTCTATCTGCTCGACGACCGGGACGAAGCGGAGGGGACGATTCGTGGTCCACAGGGAGTGGCGCTGGAGTATTGGCGCGGCAACGCGTGGCACCCCCTGCCGCATGTTCCGGGACTTGGGGAGCGGCCTGCGACCCATCGCGCCATGACGGTGAACTTTCCGGAATTGGAAGCGTCTCGTTTCCGCCTGACATTGATCCATGCCGAGGGAAGCCGGTCCGGCTTGACCGAGTGGGAAGTGTGGGGCGACGCCCGGCTGCCCGTCGAGATCCCGGAACCTCCGGCGGGGAACCTGGCGTTCAATGCGGGAAACCGTGAGTTTCCCAAGGCGACCGCGTCGTTTACCGACCGGTTTGGAGGCCGTCCCCAGGCGGCGATCGATGGCAAAACGGTGTTCCTGCCCACTCCCATGAACCGCTGGACGAGCTACGAGTCGAAGGAGGCCAGCGACTGGCTGGAAATCGACCTGGGAGAACCCCGAGAGTTTCGTCGGGTGGAGCTGGCGATCTACGACGATCGGGGTGGGGTCCAGCCTCCCACCAGCTATCGGATTGAGACCTGGAACGGAGAGGCGTGGACGGCCGTTGCCGAACCGCGATTGACTCCCGAACAACCCGCCGGCGGTGTCTGGAATGTGGCTCGCTTCCAGCCGGTGAAGGCCGCGCGTTTGAGAGTTGTCTTCATTCACCGCGGACAGGCCCGCAGTGGAGTGACCGAGGTGTTGGTCTGGAACGAGTGACGGTTCACCATGCAGGTTGAATTCCAGCAGATCGGCAAGTCGTTTCCCGGAGTACGGGCTCTGGAGGAGGTGTCGTTCCAGGTTGCGGCCGGCTCTTGCCACGCCCTGTTGGGAGAGAATGGAGCCGGCAAAAGCACCCTTGGCAAAATCCTCGCCGGATTGCAGACCGCCGAGACCGGGCAGATTCTGCTCGACGGACGCCCCACCCGGCTGGACTCACCACGGGCGGCGCGGGCGGCCGGTGTCGGAATTGTGCACCAGGAATTGGTGTTTTGCCCCGAACTCTCGATTGCCGAGAACCTGGGACTGCATGATCTGCCCCGCCGGGGCTTGCGCCTCGACTGGACCGAACTCTCCGCTCGGGCCGCGGCGCTGCTGCGACGGGTGGGGCTGGAGGTGTCGCCCCGGGTTCGGGTGGGAGATCTGGCCATTGCGCAGGAACAATTGGTCCAGATCGCCGCGGCGGTGGGCTTGGGAGCCCGTGTGCTGGTGTTCGATGAACCGACCAGTTCCCTTGGTCGTGCCGAGACCCAGCGGCTGTTCTCGCTGATTCGCGAACTGCAGCGGGGAGGGACCACGGTGCTGTACGTCTCGCACCGGCTGGAGGAGATTTTCGAGTTGTGCGATACGGTGACCGTGCTGCGGGATGGGCGGCACGTCGAGACCCGCCCGACGCGGGAACTCGATGCGGCAGGCCTCGTGAAGTTGATGGTGGGCCGGGCGCTTGAACCGGTTCTCTTGCCCCCCCCGCCACCTCCAAGCCGCGTCCCCCCCTTGCAGGTCCGTCACCTCTCGTTGCCGGGACGATTCCGCAACATTGATCTGGAGCTGCAGACGGGCGAGATCGTGGGACTGGCGGGGCTGGTGGGAGCGGGCCGTACCTCGCTGGGGGAGACCATCGCCGGACTGCATCCCGATCATACGGGTGAGCTGCGGATTGACGGAGCTGTGACCCGGTTGCGTTCACCCCGCGAGGCGCTGCGGCGGGGCATCGGACTGATTCCCGAAGATCGCAAGCAACAGGGGCTGGTCTTGCCACTCAGCATTCGGCAGAACAGCACGCTGTCGATCCTCGATCGGCTGCGGGGTTGGCTGGGGCGACTGCGCGCGAGGGAGGAATTGGAGTTGGCCGTCCAGGCGCGGAGTCGGCTAAGAATTCGCGCTCCGGACCTCGACACACCGGTCCACCGACTGTCTGGAGGAAACCAACAAAAGGTGGTCTTCGCGCGGGGAACACTGGCGAACTGCCGCATCCTGGTGGTCGACGAACCGACGCGCGGAGTCGACGTGGGGGCCAAGCGGGAGATTCACGAGTTGTTGGTGGAATTGGCGAGCCAAGGCACCGCGATCGTGCTGATTTCGTCCGATCTGCCCGAATTGCTGGCTCTGTCGCACCGGATGGTCGTGCTGCACCAGGGACAGATTTCAGCCCGATTGTCACGGACCGAGCTGTCGGAAGAAACCGTGGCCCGAGCCATGACGGGACTCAGCCAGCGGCACAAATGACCGCTGACGCAACTTCAAGACGCCCGCCAAATGCCGTTTCAGCGTTGGGCGAAGTTCGACATATAGGGGAGCCGTGACGCCGCCGCCTTGACCTGCTCGGCCGCGTCGACCAACTGCCCGAGGAAGTCCCAATTGCCTGTCACCAACGACTGCCGGGCCCCTTCCTGAATGCTGGCCGGGCAGCGCAGATGCTGGTCACCATGACTGGCCCGGACTTCACTTTTCTCGAGGTCGACCTCGATTCGGGCCTGGGGATGGGCCTCGATCAGCGCGGCCAACGACCGCAGATGCGCGGGGTCACAGCAGACGACGGGAACTCCATTGGAAATGCAGTTGCCAAAGAAAATCTCGGCGAATGATTCCGCGACAATCGCCTTGATCCCCCAGCGGATCAACGCCTGCGGCGCATGTTCGCGGGAAGAACCGCAGCCAAAGTTCCGGCCGGCCACCAGGATTTCGGCCCCCTGGAAGCGTGGATCATCAAATGGATGCTGGCCCCCCGCCTGCTTCCGATCGTCTTCAAAGGCATGTTCGCCCAGACCATCAAATGTAACGCACCGCAGATACCGGGCGGGAATGATGCGATCGGTGTCGATGTCGTCGAGCAGCAGCGGCAGGCCGCGGCCAGCCACCTGTTGAACCTGTTGAGGCATGAGGTTTCGGTCAGAGGGTCGGAAGACAGACGGGCGTTGGGGGGAACAGCTCCCGAACGCCCTGTCCTAATTCGAGGTGAACAGGGCAGCCTGGAATCAGTCGCGATCGGGTCGACCGAACAGAAATCCGCCGCTTCCCGTCCCTCCGCCGCGCAAATGATTGCGATCTCGTTTGGGAACATAGGGAGCCGCACCAGCCCCTGGTGACAGGTCTTCATCAGAGACCTTCTTGGGACCTTCGGGCCGGGCCACGAGCGCCTTCAACGACAGGGCGATACGCCGCTTGTTGGGGTCAATTGTCAGCACCTTGAGGTCGACTTCCTTGCCCACCTGCAGAATGTCGGTGACCCGCACGACCCGTTTGTGGTCGAGTTCGGAGATGTGAACCATCCCCTCCAGACCGGGCTCGAGTTCGACAAACGCGCCAAACTCGGTCGTCTTGGTCACCTTGCCACGCACGGTGGTCTCGATTGGATAGCGTTCCATCACGGCGAGCCAGGGGCTGGAAGTCAACTGCTTCAAGCCGAGGCTGATTTTTGTGGTCTCCCGGTCGAGCGACAGAATCTGGACCTCGACCTCCTGTCCTTCCTTCAGCAGGTCCTTGGGATGATTCAATCGATTCCAGGACATCTCACTGACGTGCAGCAGTCCATCGAGCCCCCCAATATCGATGAACGCCCCATAGTCCTTGAGGGTCTTCACACGTCCTGTCACCCGCTGACCCACCCCCAGCTTCGTCCAGATCTGTTCCCGAGTCTCAGCCAGTGTCGACTCAATGTACTGGCGACGGCTGACGATGAGATTCTTCTTCGCGGGGTTTACCTCAAGCACCACCGCCTTCAACTTCTGGCCGACAAACTGCTCGAGGTTGTTGCAGAATCCCAGATCGACCTGGGCGGCCGGCATGAAGCCGCGGAGATTGCTGACGTTGACTTCCAACCCCCCCTTGTTGGTCTTCGTCACCACGCACTCGACCACCTGCCCGGCGGAGACGGCCTCCCAATTCCCCTGGGGCTTCGAAACACCCCCCCCGGCCACCCGCGCGCGGATCAAGCCCTGGGCGGCATCGTAGCCCTCGGCCACCAGTGCCAGCGTCACACCGACCGCGGGAATCTTCCCCGTATCGAAGTTCTTGACCGGCACCACCGCCGACGCACGGCCGGCGAGATCGAGAACCACACTGTCACCGTAGACGGAGACCACTTTCCCCTTCATGCGAGTGCCAGGAGTCACTTCTTCCGGATTGAAATTCGGAGGGAGGCCGCTGCCGTCACCTGTCTGGGCCGCAGCCGGGGCTACCCCCGCCGCCGCCGTGGTGCCGTCACCCCCGGCGGACAGGTTTTCCACTCCCCCCAAGGCTGCGGCAATCTCGGCTTCCAGATCGGAGTCGAGCTTCGTCTCGGTCTGGCGCGGAATCTCCACAGGCGCCCCCATCGTGATCGTCTCGGCCAGGGGCCCCCGCGACTCGACCACCGACTTGCCCTCGGCCTCGGCCGACACCTCGGAATGTTCCGGAGTCAGCGAGGGAATGGCACGTGCCTGTTCCGGTGCAACTGTGGGATTCAACTGCACGCGGGGAGTCGACGACGAATCCTGAGACTGGGGTTCGGTACTCATCACTCTACGGTCCTGATTGCGCACTCAGCAGAAACGCTGCGTTGGGATGCGACCGGAACAGTCGCGGGTTTGCCCTTCCCGTGGCAGGGAATTGGCTCGACAATAATTTATGAGCAGTGGAATTTCCACAACAAAATGCGTTTTCCGCTTCCTTCCGTCACTCCTCCTCCCTCACCATCCGAACCTTCCCGGTGCTTCCACCCCACGCATCCGGCGAACCTCCCCCGTCGGAGGCGCTGACCCCGGAGAAGGCGATCGGCTTCTCGCCGACCAGCAATCCCGGTTTTCCTCCTGGATCCCCCGGTTTTTTCCCAGACAGCCGCCCCACCCCGCCAGTGGGATTTGGTCTTTACGATTTCGGTGTGAAAGGGCATTCCAGAGCCGTCGGATCCACTTTCACCCCTCACGGGACCCGCCGGGACGTGAGGGGGATCAACGAGTCTGAGGCGTCACTCCATTTCTGACGCAGAACCCGCTCGGCCCCTGGCTTTGATGCAGTCCTGATCAGCAGCCCTCCTCATTCTTTGTCTCCCCGCGGAAGAGTGATCCCGTCACTCCCTGCCGCCGGGGACGAAATTCAGGACAAGACGAATCTGTCGCTTCCCCAAAATCCCCAGTCGGAACAACCGGCATAATCGCTTTTTTCACCTGCAGCGATTGATGGACGGGAGTCGCAGTGGAAACAAGACAGAGACTCTCTCAGACACAGGAATGTGCCCGCCCTGTCTGATCCGAATCGGGAAGGGGCCGGAACGCTGGCAGGACGACACCAACGTGCTGACCCGGTTGTTATCGAAGGGGGTTTCGTGGGATCAGACCAGCAACCGCATACCAAATTCCTGCAGGCGGGGTTCGATGAGACCCACCCGCAACAAGGATCAACACAGAAATCAGCAAGCGGAGAGAGCGGGATTCGAACCCGCGGTAGGGGAATTAACCTCTACGCCGATTTAGCAAACCGGTGCATTCGACCACTCTGCCATCTCTCCAAGGTGGCCGCAGTGTACCAGCCCGCCGACGGTCAATCAATGGATCGCTGGACCGTCTCTGGCTGGAGTGTGCGCGCACTCCGTGGGCGGATTGGTGATTCCAGTCGGGAGCTTCCGCCCCACCTGGGGGTCGAACAGGGTGGTGCTGAAGTGGTGTGACTCGCCCCTGTCGAGCGACACACCTGGTCGATTAGACTGCGGCGGCGGAGATCGCCCCGCAGCTCATGCCAGCCCAACCTTGCTGGGCCGCCCCTCCTTCCGGAAAGCCCCATGGCTGTTCGCCTTCCGTTTCTCGCGCCCCGGATCCCGCTGAAGACCGCCTCCACCGTCTGCAAGTCGCTGGCGACCATGCTGGATGCCGGGGTTCCATTGATGAAGGCCCTGGATGTGGTCTCCCGCAAGACGGGGGACGCCCGGTGCCGGGAACACCTCGGTGCCGTGCGACAGAGAATTCAGGAAGGGGCGGAAATCAGCGAGGCCCTCCGGGAACGCCAGGGCTATTTTCCCCCCCTGATGACCGACATGATCACCATTGGGGAACACACGGGGGCACTGCCCGAGATTCTTACGGGCTTGTCCAACCACTACGACAATCTCGCCAAGCTGCGCCGCACCTTTTTGGGAACCATCGCCCTGCCGGTGATTCAACTGATCGCCGCGATTGGGATCATCGCCCTGATGATTCTGGTGCTTGGCCTGATCGCCTCGGCGGGTGGCAACAAGCCCCTCGATGTGTTGGGGCTGGGACTGTATGGCCCGGCGGGAGCATTGAAATTCCTGGGGACGATCGCGGCGGTGCTGGGGATCATCGCGCTCGCCTATTTCCTGCTCTCCGAATCGTTCGCCACCAAGCGTTCGCTCGATCGGTGGCTGCTCAAGATTCCCGTGGTGGGGGGCTGTCTGCGCTCGTTCGCCTTGGCCCGGTTTTCGTGGGCCCTGGGATTGACTCAACAGACCGGCATGCCGCTGCCAAAGTCGCTCGAGATCTCCCTCAAGGCGACGGGAAACGGCGCCTTCGCGGGGGCCAGCGACGAGGTGGGCCACTGGGTGATGTCGGGTGATGAACTGACCGAGGCACTGGGCCAGACCGACTTGTTTCCCGAAGAATATCTCCAGATGCTGCAGGTGGCCGAGACGTCGGGCACCATTCCGGAAACCCTGCAGCGGCTGAGCCCCGAGTTCGAAGACCAGGCCCGGCGGTCGTTGTCGACCTTGGCCACAGTCGCCAGTTATGGAGTCTGGCTGCTGGTGGCTGGGTGCATCGTGTTTGTGATCTTCCGCATCGCCCTGTGGTACGTCGGCCTCCTGCAGGGAGCGGTCAACGACGCGCTCCGTTGAGGGGTCGCGCTGCGCGGTCGGCCTCGACACCGGGACAGTGGACAATCCGGTTCGGCAACCCGCGTCTACGGGGCGTCGAACAATTCCTGGAAGTCATTCAGTGGGGCCAGCGCCGACTTCTGTCCCACCGACATGTCCCGAAATTCGACCTGCCGGGGAGCCGCCAAGGCCGCCAGCTGCAACACGTCGAACTCTTCCAGCAGGCCGAAACAGAAGAGTTCCACCCCCTCTTCGACTCGCAGATTGCGTTCGAGAATCTCCTTCAGACTGCCCAGTGATTGACGGAGATGGACGTCTCCCAGAGTGGGTGTATCGAGTGCCGCCGCGGTCAACGCAGACAGGGACACGCGGGGGCCCTCGGCCCAGACGGAAATGCGCTCTCGGCCCGAGAGTTGGGAGAGCCAACTTGTCAGTCCCGACACCTGGCTGGCCGCGACCCCCAAGGGCCGCTCGCCCACGGCGGAAAACAGCAATCCAAACAGGGAGTCGCGATTTCCCTGGCTGCATTCGCCCGTGAAGAGCAGGTCGGCCACGCAAACCTGTTCCTGGCTTGCCAACAGGGACTGGACCACATCGGCCAGGTTGGCGCGGCCCCGATCGGCCACCACCAGGGTGGTCCCGCGCGGATTCGCGGGGGTGAAGACGACCGCGGGGATGTTCCAACCCGCCGTGGGGGTCACCAGGAAGTACTGGGCATCGACGGAACCCGCCTGGCGGCGATCACGCAGCTGGGCGTCCGACTCGCTGGGTGGGGCCTTGACCAGCCGACGTAACACCGGACGCCGCCTGGTCTGCCACTCCCGCGCGGCGACCGCACTGGCGGGCAGTTGCGGTTGATGAGGCAACGGCGCCGCCAACCCGCGGGCCAGCGAAGAGAAGGTGGCGTTGTCTTCGGGGATCGGAACTTCCAACTCTTGCGGCGTCTTGAGTTCTGCCGTCGAGGGAATCTCTCGCGAACTGTAGTCGCGATTCCCGGGATAGAAGTGCGTTCCAATCATCTGATAGAGGGCCTCGCGGTTTTCCTGCTGAAAGTTGTGGTCACCCGGCTCGGCATTGATGTGATATCGCAGGTGGTCCTGCCGGTCGTACAGGCCAAACACCGGCCGGGCGGCCGCCAACAGCGGGGGAAGCGCGTGATCCGCCTTGAAACAGCAGTTGTCGTTGAGGTTGTAGGTCAGCAGGGTGGGCCGGGGGGCCATCAGTGCGGTGAGGTGCGAGTAATCGGCCACGGTCGCCATGTCGACGGGGGTCTGCTCGGAATCTCCCAAGTCGCCAAAGTTCCGTCCACGCGTGAAGAAACTGGAGTACCCGGCGACCGGATTGGACAGTGTCACCCGGGTGTCGAGGGCCGAGATCACGATGGTTTGCCAGCCGCCGCCCGAGAGCCCGGCCACCCCCACCCGTTGGGGATCGGCTTCCGGAAGCGACAGCAAGACATCGAGCCCCCGCTCGAGCGCGAGATAAAACGGAGCCAGTCCGCTGGTGCCGCACAGGTCGAGCTGATTCATCCGGCCATGCACATAGCCCTCGGTGCGCAGCTGCCCCATGCCGAACCATTCGGGATTGAGGGCGATGATTCCGCGTTTCGCCTGATTGATGCACCGCAACTGCTTGTAGTCGGCCGCTTTGCCAACAGGATCATGCCCGTTCACATTCAGAAACACCGGAACCCGGCCTGTAATCTGAGTGGGTCGATACAGCAGTGCCGGGATCCACACCCCGGGCAACGCCTGGTACCGCAGCCGCTGGATGGTATAGCCCGGGCCCCCGGGAAGCTCGTCCAGCCACTCGACTCGCAGGGGTGTCTGCCGCCATTGCGCGGCCGCGCCGCGGCACACCGCCCGATCCAACACCTCGGACCGCAGACGGGCCGCATGGAGTTCCCAGTCTTCCCGGGTCGTTACGGGGGGAAGTGGGGGAATGCGGCTGGCGGTGAAATCCTGAATCTCGCGCAGGCTCTGACCGGGCGCGAGCAACGGGACCGACAGGGCCTCTTTCAATGACTCCGATTCATCCCCCCGCAGGTTATCGGCCGGAAAGGCGAATGCACACAGCCAGAGCGTCAACCAGCGCCGCCACATGGGGGACCTCCAATCGGAACAGGCGAGAGATCGGGGGAGGGAACACGCAACGGCGTCCACCCCCGTGGGCGATGATACCGATTGCCACGGCGCCCCGCGATCTTCGACTCGGGCTACCCTGCGGGTGGCGAACCAACGACGCATGCCGGCATCCGCGCTCTCCACCAGCTCAACCGGGCAGACGCACGTCGGCCGCGGTCGAGCCGGCCGAACTCCCCTGGTTGACGATGGTCGCCGAGTAGTTATTGGCCGCCTTTTCGACTTCCTCGAGGAACATTTCCTGCTTGAAGGGCTTGTAGAGCGCCCCCCGCATTCCCATTTCCCGGGCTTTGACGATGGAGTGCCCCGGGTCATACCCGAACCCGGTCATCAAGACGATGGGAATGTCGGCCCGAATGGCCCGCACCCGCCGAAAGCATTCGGAGCCACTCATGTCGGGCAGGCGAATGTCGGCCAGAACCGCATCGTAAGAGAGGTTCTTGACCATCAGCAGTGCCTCGGCCCCATCGTGGGCCGTCTCGACCGAACAGCCGTAGGGCTCCAGCAGTTCGTGGGCTCGCTGGCGGACGGCGGCGTCGTTGTCGACCACCAGCACCCGCTTGCCGCGCAATCGGGGCCGCTGGCGCGCGCGCGACAATTCCGCCGTCCCCTCGGGGGTCAACTGCTCGCCCGTGGCCTGGATTTTCTGTTTGATTTCCCGGGCCTTGGCAATCATCTGCTGCAGCCGCTGGGCAACCTCGGGATCATGCCCGATGTACTTGTCGAGGATCCAGACCGCGTCGTTGAGCATGGCGTCGACAGGCTGCGCCACTTCGTTCATGATCCGGCCGGTGCTTTCCCGAGCCGTGGTGATCTTCTCGGCGGTCAACAAATCGAGGCGGTTGATGGCCACGGCCACTTCCAGCCCGAACAATTCGAGGAACTGCAGATCCTGCTGCGAAAAGGCGTTCGGCTGACGACTTTCCACATTGAAAGTCCCCAACATCCGCTCATTCCACTTGATGGGGACTGTCAGCGAACTGCGGGCATCGGCGGCCCCCGCCAGGTACAGCGGGTCATGCAGGGAATCTTTGCAGAGATAGCTCTGGCCATGGGCGGCGACGAAACCAGTCACCCCATTTCCCTCCGGCAACGCCCATAACTCGCGGGACGCCGCCTCGGGCAACATCCCCACATTCAACAACGGAATCAGCCGGTTTGAAGACCGCTCCAGCAGCCGGATCTCGACGGTCTCGTACTCGAGCACCCCCGCCGTGCAGTGGATGATCTGGGCCTTCAACAGATCGATCCGGTTCTCGACTGACATGTCGCGCAGATCTTCCGCCGACATGTCTCCAAGTTCGAGTCCTGCCTCGAAAATCGCGCTCAATTTCCGCTGGCGGCGGGTCTCCTGGGTGATGTCCCGGACCACCACCACGAAATGATCGATCTCACTGCCCGCAGACCGCGGCACCGGTACCACGTCCAACTGCACGAAACCCCGCTCGCCCAGATCCAACTGGGTCCGGGCCGGCTGATGCGTCTCTCCGGCCGTCAAAAAGGGACTGGGGTCGGCCCCGGGCAGGAATTCGCCCGGAAACAGCTCTTGAATCAATCGGCCCCGAACCGCCAAGCCTCCCACCAGCCGAACCATGGCCGGATTGCACCAGACGATCTGCAAACGCAAATCGAGAACGGCGATTCCATCGGGAAGTTGCGACAGGATGCCGCCGGCCTCGGACAGCAACAGCGCCCCGGCCAATGCCAACGGATCAACCCCCGTGGAAGGGGTTGGCACACAGACGGCTTTGTATTCTCCGGAAACCAGGCGGGAAACGAAGTCTGTGGAAGAATCGCCGGGGGACCAGCCGTCGGCAGTCGCCCCGAGCCGGCCAGAGAATGCCTCCAACAACGGCTGGGAATCCGCCGCCTCACCCACGACCAAAATCCGAGGCAGTTCCTGCATGGTCCCGTCCCTCCCGGCACAATTTCCCACTGAAGATACTTTATGGGCTGCCTCTGCTTCTGGCAACCGCTTCCGCCGTTCAGGGCGACCGATTATCCGCGGGGAATACGCCCCTTGCAGACCGGAGATTTCGTTCCGCAGGGGCTCGCTTGAACCACAAGTCCCCAGCAGTCTCGTTTGGCCTGACCGCAATTCGACGTGTTGGCGAGCGCCGATCAGGGCGTGACCGGTCCGGGTGTCACCGGTCCGCGGGTCGGCAGACGGCGGGGAGGCGGCGCGATCTCAGCCCGCCCTCCCCCGGCCGATTGAGTGGAGGAGGCGGAGGCCGGCTGAGCGGCGGGAAACTCACCCAATTCCAGGCCGGCTTGATCGGCAGCCCGCTGGACCGCCCGAACATGCATCGCGGAACTCAGATCGAGCATCTGCTGTTTTCGCAGATCCGGCACACCGGTCATTTTCCCGGCCATTTGCTCCACCCAATCGGGGCGGCGCGACATCGCCAGCGACATCATCCGCACGAACATGCTGACTTCGGTGAAGGTGCGGTCGGTCAGCGAGACCGTGAGGGGAGAAAACACCTTGGCCGCCACATCCAGTGTCTGCGCGGGAAAGCTGATGAACAGGTCGCCCCGGTGACTGACTGAAACCGTTCCGTCCGGCTCGGTGATGAAGCTGGTCTGCAACAGCAACAGCGAGCGGGCCTCGATCGGTTGCTTCAGCAGAGGACTCGTGAACGAGCCTTCGCAGATTGCCAGGTGTCGGTCTCCCTGGGTGTAGAGAATCTCGATCGCCCCCACCGAGCCATCGCCCGCATCGGCCTCATACTCAAAGCGGCCGGTCTGGAACATCTCCACCTTGGAGATTTCCATCGCCCGCCAGACACTCACTGCCACATCGGGATGGGCCAGAAAGTAACTGTACACCTCGGGCTCAACCGGAAACGAGACCTTGGGCAAACGCCGGTAGTAACTGACGTTTTTGGTGATCGAGGCCACTCGCTCCCGCTGCTCGGGGGTGAGATGCTCGAGCGGCAGCAAGGCGAGCGCTTTTTTCCGATCAGCGGCACTGGAGGAACCTCTCGGTTCCGCATCCAGAATCTCTTTTTCGGAAACGGCCTTGGTCCCTTTACCGAGGACCTTGGCACCGGCCTGAACGACCCGGCCAAAAACCGTGAGTTCATCGGCTTGAGGAGCCTCTTCGTGGGCCCGGACCACCACTCCCCCGGTCTGGGCCAACAGGTTCGCACCACTGCCAAACAGCGAACCTGCGGCCGCCACTCCCCACAGCAGCAGCTTGTGCGTGCGACGACAGGAAATCGACGGCATGCCCACCCTTCCCTGGAAGTGGCCTGAAGCGAGTCGCGCCGGTCTCCATCCCGGCAGTCCCTGCTGCCAGCCGTCGCGTGACTCCTTTCATCGACAGAGGCCGCACAGGCGGAACAGTCGAACTGATGTGAATCAGAGGCACACTTTGGGAAAACTGGGGGGCTTGAGAAGTTTTTGCAGCCGCATCAAAAAAAACCCCCGGGAATTCTCCCGGGGGTTCATTTCCGCTCAGTGTTGCGGCCAATCTCGGGCCACAGGAACCACGCCGCCCGACCAGATCAGGGCACGATGGGCAGCAGTGGGGAAACGGGCACCAAGGGGGACGAGTTGCCAACCTTCCCCGGAGGAATGGTGGGAGTGCTATCGTCGATGACCAGGGTGGGATCGCCAAGAGTGAACCGCATGGCACGCATGACATTGTCGATGTCGTTGCACAGGGTGCGAACAATTGGAAAGCCACCCCCTGCGAACAAGAGACCCACCGGGTTGCGATTCATGTCAACCACCAGTGAACCCGAATCACCCGGAGCCCCCAGAGACAGCGTCGAGGGAGTGCCCGTGACCTCGATCGTCTCGACGAAATAGGCGTCTCCGGCATCGTAGCCGACGGGTCCGACGGCCATGTCAATTCCGGTGACCACGCCCACGCGATAACCGGTTGTCCGTCCGTACTTTTGAACCCGCTGTCCCAGAAAGGCTTTGACTGTGGTCGAGCGGGGGGTCCCGTAGCCGTCCGGAAGCGTCGAGACCCCAGTCAGCGTCGGCTCAGTGAAAATTGCCGCCGCATCGACGAGGTTGGGATCCTCTTCATCGAACGTCAGGGTGACAAAACCGGCGACCGTGCCGAGAGCATTCTCATTCACAAGCAACAGAGGACAGTTGTCATCACCGGCGCTGGGCTGGGTGATTGTCGTTCCGGGGGTCGCCTCATTCTCGAGCCCGAACACATGATTGTTGCTCAAGGCATAGAAGAAGCCATTGCGACCCCTCAGACGACACCCGAGAGTCCCCGAGGCGCAAATGTCGGGATCGAACGGAAATGCCGAAACACCGATGGGGACCGGTCGGGGGAGACGCCGCTGACGAGCCGGCCCCGCGGGGGGGAGCATCGTCTGCATCGGCCGGAATTCGCCGATCACCTCACTGATGACCTTGACCCCATTCACAACTTTCGGCAGTTGGGGCTTGTCGATGCCGTTCAGCATCACCTTGACGACGACGGTCCCATCCTCTTCCAGACAGGTGCCCACGCCAATCACGCCAGGCTTCGCAAGCAGCCCCTTGCGCACACTGCGTTGAGCCTTGACGGCCTTATCGACCACCGCCTGGGGAGGCACGGGATAGAGATCGTCATCGGGTTGACCAGCCACCACACCTCCGCCCGGCGGCAAAATGACCCCACCTTGTCCTCCAATTCGACCTGCCGCTCCGGCGGCGGGCCCCACTTTTTTCGCTCCAGCACCAGGCTGCGCCGCCACTCCCTTGGCTCCGGGAAGTGCTTGACGACCACTGAACACAGGGTCAAATCCCGGTTTCAGCTCCCCTTCGGGTTGAGCTTTCTGACCCGACTGATTTTTCTCACCCGGGCGACGCGAGCCAGAAGCCCCGTTTCCTTGGGCGAAAACCATCCCTTCGCTGAGTGTTAACCCAGCCAACAGGGTGGCAACGCATGCGAGCCACCGCTTCCGACCCAAGTTCAGCAACATGAGAAACTCTCCAACCCAAATGACCACTTCCTATTCAACACGGCGCGCAGCTTCCCTGCTTTTCCAAGTTTATCTTCCTTGTCGGCCGTGGCAATCTCAAATCCGCTTGAAAACCACCTCGATTTCCGATGTTTTCTCAAGCTCAAGCCGTCCCGCTCTCAATCAACCGGGTAATCGATTCGGGCGACAACTCTCGCAGACTCATTACAACCAGTCGGGCGTGTTCCACGCTCTCCCGCGTATGGCCGGTGCTGACCAGGGCAATGCTCGCCATTCCCGCCGCGTTCGCCGCGGTAATGCCCACGGGGGCATCCTCCACCACCGCACACCGTGCGGGAGCCAGCCCCAGCTTTTCGGCCGCCTTCAGAAACACTTCGGGATCCGGTTTGCCGCGGCTCACATCGCGACCCGTCACGCGCGTCTGCAGAACATCCCCGACACCCAACCGCTCAATCACCAGCGCCACATTCTCGGGGGGACCGGACGAGCCAATCGCCAGGCGAAATCCCGCGGCGGCCAAGTGGCGAATCAGATCGGCGGCCCCCTCCATGGCGGGGAATGCGAGTTCCACCAACTCACGATACACGTGCTCTTTGCGTTCGTCGAAAGCCAAAATCTCGGTCGCACTGAGCAGACCGGCTCCCCAGTGGGCGGCAATGATCTCCCGACTGGTGCGCCCGAAGGTCGCCGCAAACTGCTGTTCCGAGAGTGACTGGCCAATCTCTTCCGCCGTCAGGCGCCAACTCTCCCAATGTGCCTGATAAGAATCGACCAGCACTCCATCCATGTCGAAAATGACGCCGCGTTCCATGCCACTCGCTCATCGGGTGATTGACGGTTCCACTCCGGGCACGGTATAGCATGAGTCTCTGGAATCTGCGATGCACTGCACACAAGATTCCACAACTGTCCCCATGCACACACTGGAATGTCGCAGCGCATTTTCAATTTTTCGGCCGGTCCCGCCTGTCTTCCCGAAGCGGTCCTGGAGGAAGCCCGAGACAACCTGCTCAGCCTTGGATCAACGGGGATCGGGATTCTCGAGCACTCCCACCGGGGCAAAGCGTATCTCGCGGTGCATGAACAGGCGGTCGCTCTGATTCGCGAATTGGGCCAGGTCCCGGACAGCCACGAGGTGCTGTTCCTGACCGGTGGGGCCTCTCTGCAGTTCTCGATGATTCCCCTGAACCTGCTGTCAGCGGGGGAGACAGCCGACTATCTCGTCACTGGAATGTGGTCGCAAAAGGCGGTGGTTGAAGCCCAGCGGGTGGCCCGTGTTCACGAAGCCTGCAGCAGTGCCGATCGCAATTTCTGCTACATTCCCACCCGTTGCGAGTACAGTCCCCGGCCGAGGTATGTGCACTTCACCTCGAACAACACCATCTTCGGTACCCAGTTCCGCCACGAACCCACCCCCCCTGCGGGAGTGCCTCTGGTCTGCGATGCCAGCAGCGATATTTTCAGCCGTCCCGTCGATGTCTCGAAATATGGTTTGATCTATGCCGGTGCCCAAAAGAACCTGGGACCATCGGGGGTGACGGTGGTGATCATCCACAAGGATCTTGTCGCACAGGGGCCCCAAGATCTGGCCACGATGCTGCAGTACCGCACGCACGCCGACGAAAACTCGCTCTACAATACTCCTCCCACCTTTGGCATCTATGTTCTGGGACTGATGCTCAAGTGGCTGAAGTCCCAGGGAGGTCTCGAGGCCGTAGCCCGGGGGAACGAGGAGAAGGCCGGAAAACTGTATGCCTACCTCGATCAAAGCCGGTTGTTCCGTGCCACCGCGGAACCGGGCAGCCGCAGCCTGATGAATGTGACATTCGTCACCGGCCAACCGGCGGTGGATGAGGCGTTCCTCAAGCGGGCCACCCGGGAGGGGTTGGACGGCCTCAAGGGGCACCGCAGCGTGGGAGGCATGCGGGCCAGCCTCTACAACGCGTTTCCCCCCAAGGGTGTGGATGCGCTGATTTCCCTGATGCGTGACTTCGAGCAGTCCCACGCCAACCCGTCCTGAGGATGGCCCTACTTTCCCACCGCCGATGTCAGCCGAAGAATCCCCGATCGATCGCCGCACGGCCCACCTGGGGATCGTGCATTCGACCACCATCGAGATCAACCCCTTCCTGAAGAGGTGCGATCGGCTGCGCCAGTACCTGGGGGATGACCACTTCGTGGTGCGCGGGGGCTTCTGGCGTGACCATCGCCTCGCCTTCATGCAGGTGGGCATGGGACCCCGGCGGGCCACGCGGGGAACCCACGCGCTCATCGACGGTCACCAACCCCGCTGGATCCTGTCGGCTGGCTTTTCTGGTGCCCTCGTTCCCGAGTTGAAGACCGGAGATATCGTGGTCGCCAGCTCGACGCTGGACGCCGACGGGAACGAATTGAAGATTGACCTCAAGATGCCCGCCAATCCCAGCCAGGGACTGCATGTTGGCCGGCTGCTGACCATTCCGGAGGTGGCGAAGTCGCCCGAAGACAAACAACGGCTCGGACGCGAGACCGGGGCGATTGCGGTCGACATGGAGAGCGCGGCGGTGGCCGCCGTCTGCCGTGAACGCAAAGTCCGGTTCATGGCGGTGCGAGTCATCTCGGATGCAATGAACGAAACGTTGCCCGACGAGGCACTGACGATTCTCAGCGATCGGGGAGCGGTCCAGATTGGAGCGGCGGTCTCGGCGCTCTGGAAGCGCCCGGGGAGCGCGGCCGAACTCTGGAAACTCCGAACCGCGGCCAACGAGGCGGCTTCCCGACTGGGTTTTTTCCTGGAAGGCGTTGTGGGCCGGCTGTGTGAGCCGTAAAGCCTCTGTGAACAACTGTCAGTCCCCCGCACCGCGTGCGCAACGACCGGCGGCGTTCCCATTCGCCAGTCGCGGCAATGAAAGGCAGACGTGACGCGTCCCTGGATACTGGCCGAGGCCAACTACGGCCACGTCAAAGCCAACCCCTATGAAGTCGCGGTGCTCCCGCTGGGAGCCACCGAACCGCACAACCTGCATCTGCCCTACGGCACCGACAGCTTCGAGGCGTTTGAAATCGGTTCGCGGGCGTGCGAGGCAGCACATCGCCGGGGGGCCCGGGTGGTCTTGCTGCCCACCATACCCTACGGCACCGAGACGAATCTCGGTCAATTTCCCCTGGCGATGAATCTCAATCCCAGCACGCTGCTGGCGGTGGTGCGTGATCTGGTCAAGTCGGTGGAACAGGCGGGAATCCGCAAGCTGTTGTTGCTGAACAGTCATGGGGGAAATGATTTCAAGCCTCTGCTGCGGGAGTTGATGCCGGAGACTGGCGTGCAGCTCTTCTTGTGCGATTGGTTCCGCGGGATCTCGGCCGATGTGCAGCGGGCCGAGTTCGCCGACCCGGGAGACCATGCGGGGGCCGTAGAAACCGCCCTGGGACTGGCCTGTTTTGGGCACCTCGTGGTCCGGGATCCACAGACCGGCGAACTGGCCGCCGATGAAGGGGCGACCAGCCCCAGCCGGTTTGAGGCGGTCAACCGGGGCTGGGTCTCCATCAGTCGCCCCTGGCACCTGCTGACGACGAACAGCGGGGCGGGAAACCCGCACGAGGCGACTGCCGAAAAGGGGCACCGACTGCTGCAGGTGGTCGTGGAACGGCTCGCCAACTTCCTGATCGAGCTGGATCGATCCCCCATCGATGAGTCGTTTCCCCTCACACCGCGCAAACCGTCTGTCTGAGCCCCATCGTTTGGGGGAGTGATCAAGACTCGACCGGACGTGGGTTGCGGGTGCCTCTCGGGGAGCGGGGGGTGGAAAGAGACTTCGTTCGAAAGGGAGCGGGTGGGTTGGGAGGAGGAGAAGTCACTCCGGCGGATGCCGGGGATTCACCCGCCGGCTGACACGTCCGCGGGCTGGCTGGCCACAGGGCATCGAGGCGCGGCGGAACGAGGTCGGCGACGCTCTCCACGATCAGATCAGGGCTGTAGGCGAAACGTGACAGGTCCGCGAGGCTGGTCCCGCCCGACAGCACCAGGATCGTCTTGTAGCCCAGTTGCACGCCACCAAGGATGTCGGTCTCCATGGTGTCGCCGATCACGATGGTCTGATCGGTGGTCAACTCCAGTTCCTTGCGCGCCGCCCGCAGCATCACCGGGCTGGGTTTGCCAACACTGAAAGCCCTGACACCGGCGGCGGCCTCGAGCATCGCCACGATCGCCCCACATCCGGGTCGGGTTCCATTCTGGGTGGGGCAGGTGGGATCCAGATTGGTGGCCACCAGTTTGGCCCCGCCCAGAATCATCTGAACGGCCTGTTCCACCATCTCGAAGTTCAGCGATCGCCCCTCCCCCACCACCACATAGTCGGGAGATTTGTCGACAATCGAATAGCCATTCTGATGGAGCGCGGTCATCAACCCCCCCTCGCCGATCACGAACGCGGTTCCGCCCGGTTTCTGCCGGGCGAGAAACCGGGCGGTGGCCATGGCGCAGGTGAAAACATGGCGCTCCTCGACCTCAATTCCCATCCGCCGCAGCTTGGTCACCACATCACGGCGGGTGCGCTGGCTGTTGTTGGTCAGGAAAAGAAACGGAATCTTCCGGTCGAGAAGCGCCGCGATGAATCGCTCGGCTCCGGGCACCAGCTGCGCACCACGATAGATCACTCCATCCATGTCAATCAGAAATCCTGACACCGCAACCCCCGTTCCCAAGGTCCCTCGCGGCCACCGGGCGGAATCCACGTTCCAGCCTTCCGAGAGACCCGCGCCTCAAGGACCGCCTTGCAACTCTGGATGCAGTCGGCGTGCCAATGTGGTGGAGATTGCGGACAAGGGGCGGAAATCTGCGAAGTCCGCCCGAAATCGATCACCCGCTTCCGGCCCCCCCCGGGCGTTACATGCGCCACGGAAGCGCAACTCGCCCGCCGATTGATCAGTCTTTCGGCCCGCTGCCGAGTTCCGCATCACGAGCGACGAACTCTTCAACAACGGTTGCAGGCCGATGTGCGGGGACGGACGGACCCGATTCGTTACAGATCGCCATCTCCCTGCCGGATCCGACAGTAACTGGCGAATCTCTGGCGGGAGATCTGACCACGGGCCACCGCGAGCTTCACGCCACACTCACGCTCGTGAATGTGGGTGCAATTGGCGAAGCGACAGGCCCTCACATGGGGGTGGAACTCGATGAAATACCCTTCGATTTCCCCGGGGGTCAGATCCCACAGGTCCAGTTGCCTCACCCCGGGAGTATCCACGACCCAGCCTCCCATGGTCAGCGGCCAGAGACGGGCGCTGGTCGTGGTGTGCTGTCCTTTGCCGGTCTCCTCGGTCACATCGAGCGTCCGCAGGTTCAAGCCCGGTTCCACGGAGTTGATCAGCGAGGATTTTCCCACGCCGCTCTGCCCGGCCAACGCCGTCGCCCGCCCCCGCAGCAGATGCCGCAGGCGGGCCAGACCCTGTCCCGTCCGGGCGCTGCAGGGGATCACCTCGTAACCGAGCTGGGCGTAGATTCCCACGATCGGCTGCAACTCCGCCAGGTCGACGAGATCGATCTTGTTGATGACGATCACCGGCTGCAATTCCCCCTGCAGAACGCTGATCAGATACCGATCAATGAGGCTGGGCTTGAGCCGCGGAGTGGCGGCGGACCCGACGATCAGCACCTGGTCCACATTCGCGACCAGGACGTGCTTCCGTTCACGGATCTTCCTGGCCAGGATTCCCGTCCGCGGCTCGACCCTCTCGATGACCCCTTGCCGGTCGTCGCTGGGCCGCACCAACACCCGGTCTCCCGCCGCGACCACGGTCCGTCCGTCAACCGCCATGTCCCGCAGCACCTGACGGACGGAACATTCAAGCATGCGTCCCTGACCCAGGTCGACCAGGCAGCCCGCTCCCCGGGGACTCAGCACCCTGCCGGGACACAGGAGACCGGCCTGCAACTCCTGCTGGATCTGGGCCTCTGAAGCCGCAACCACCGTCCGCTTGCGGGAAAAATCCCCCTTACCCGAAACCCGCTCCGAAGCTGAAAGGGCCTCGAGCTGACCTTCATCGAGCGGCTTGAGATTCCGCTGGCGTGGAGACGTGCCACGGTTTTTCCGCAGATCGACCCGCTTTTTCCGCTGATTCATCGAAATTCACTTTCACCGGTGCGGCCGGTGGGCCGTACCGCGGAGGACGGGTCACTCATCCGACTGCAGCCACTCGAAGGCCCGCTCATCATCGTTGTGGGGTGCCGATCTTGCGCCGCTGGAACCGTCTGCCGCGGGATTCGGCTGGGAACGCGGGGGCTTGGGACGGGGGCGCCGCTCGACCTGCTGCAATCCGGCCTTCTCCAACAGGCTCATCTGGATGTCTTCCCCACTGTCCAACATGACTGGGGGGGTGGTGCCGGGGATGACATTGTAATCGATCTTGAAAGTCTGCCTGGCGAACGAGATTTCGTCGCCGGGCATCAACCAGGCCTTTTTCACGCGCACGCCATTGATCTTGGTTCCGTTGCTGCTGTTGAGGTCTTTGACCAACCAATAGCCATCGACCAACTCCAACTCGCAGTGTCGGCTCGACACATTTCCATATTCCAGAACCAGATCACATCCCTCGCGACGCCCGACCACCAGACGTGGCCTCAGCAGAGGAATGGTGTCGCCGCCCCCTACGGGTATCAATTCTCCGAGCATTCACCGCTCCTTCACTCGTCAGAGGCGCTCGACCAATCGGTGGCACCCGACATATCCGGGAGAGACTCAGGAACGCGACGGGGCAGTTCCTGCACTTCAGGTGAATACTACGGCGATTTTCGCACGGACGTCAAACCGGGTTCATGAAAATCACGGCCTGGAGGCTTGCCTGGGGCAGCTCTCACCCCATCGAGGAATCGGCTCCGGAGACAACGGGTGCGACGTTCACCCCCGCACCGTCTGAGTCACGCGAAGTCCGGAGACCCCGCAGCCCCTGCACAATCCACCAAGCCAGGGCGCATCCGAGCCCGAACCGGGCGGCCCCCAGCAAATGAATCACCAAGTCCCAGGACTGCATCGACAACAGCGCCAATCCGAATGTGCACAGCAGCAGGATCGACACCCGATTGCTCCACGAGGTCTTGGTCAACACAATCCCGGCTGCCAACAGCGCTCCCGAAATCCACCAGGTGAAAAAATCGGTCTTCCAATATGAAACCGTAAGCGCGGGGATTTCTCCCAGGCGGGCATATTCATAGGCTCGCCCCGCGGTCTGGAACGCATACAGCCCTTCGCCCCCGGTTCCAAACCAGCGGTCGAGATCCGCCGTGTCGGTGGCGTGGCCCACGGCCCCCTGCAGCCAGCTGAAACGAGCCGGATGAACTGCGGTGAACCCCTGGGGAACCCGCACCAGACCGAACTCCTGGGGAACCCAGACGGCAGTCCGCAACTGCTGGATGACCACCCCCTCGTCACCGGCACCTTTGCCCAAGCGGGGGACGAAAATCTGCAGGTTGCCCCCCCGCCCCGGCAGTGGACGCGGGTTGTAGGGGGTCTGGTAGATCAGCGCGATCACGAACGGTTCATCGGCGGTGCGATTGCGAATGACTGGAATCTGGTAGGCATCCCAGCGTTTGTCGGGAGACTCCACGGGTGACCGTTCCAATTCCACCCGCTTCCCCGCCACGACGGTATCGAGGGGAATCGAGTCTTTGGGAAGCACCAGGTCGAGACGCTGCCGCTCGCTGGTGCGGAGTTCATACCGCATCCGGCAGGTGACCTTGGAATCCTCGGTCACCACCGCCTCCAGGGCCGCCTTCGAGACCAGTGTTTCCAGCACCGGCTGAATCTCCAGTTGCGTTGAGGTGAGCTGCAGCGATTGCGGTTGCCCGAACTCATCGGGCTGCGCTCCATAACGAAAGGCCAGATCTCCTTCTCCGGAGAGGAGGGTCAGTTCGCGAAGATCGATCGACTCCAACCCCTCGTCCGCCTCCGCGCCCACCGAGAGGGTTCGATCACGCTGCACCACCACCTGCCCCTCCACCGAGGTGGGATTCGCGAGAGTGTCGGTCCCATCGAGTCCGCCTGTTCGAACGCGGATGGGGGCGACGGCGAACCGGAGCTGCCGCGCCCCGGGAGGCAGACTCAGCTTTTGGTCGGCGCGCAGATTGAGTTGGAACGGGCCCAACACGGGGCGCTGCAGCACGATTTTCCAGAAGACCCAGCCGGCCGGCCCCCCCTCCTCGCGTGCCTGCTGACGGATGGGTGGGGTCTGGGGACTGCCGGGCAGCACTCGCAACGAGTCGGCCAGGTTTTCAGGAATGGCCAAGCGGAAGGTGTCGAGAGGCGCATACTGCACTGTCCCCGCCACCTGAGTCTCAATTTCCGCCAAATCCCTGCGGACCCTCACCGAGGTGGCCACCGTGGCTCCCCACCGCGGAGACCGGCGATTCATGCTCCAGGTGAACTCCGGGAGCGCGGGAAACACCCAGCCAGCCAGCCAGCGCGCCCCCGCCGGGGGGGCCGCAGGAGGAGCAGTGGCCGGTTGCAGCCGTTCGACGGAACGATCATCAAAGACAAGTTCCAGGTTTTCGGCGGCGGCAGCCCAGACTTCACCCCGGTCTCGGACCGCCAACCGGGGGGTCAGCAGTGTCAGCGTCCGGGAAGACTCTTCAGGCCCGGCCAGCCGCCGCCGCCCCGTCACCTTCAACCGCACCTCACCCTGAACTCCATCGCGCAGCGTGACCAGCAATTCGGGCGGATCCCCCACGACCTGATGCGACTTGACCGCATCTCCCTCCACACTGTCGACCACCAACTCGGCGGGCAACCCGAACCGCAGCTCAAACACCGAAGCCCGGTCGATCTGCAGTTGGAACTCTTCGGTCAACTCCCATCCCGCCTCGCGAAACAGCACCTGCGAGTGGCGCTGCGACTGGATGCGCGGCGCGACCGGACGGGCGGTCATCCGCAACTCGAATCCTGTGTTGAAGTACCGCCAGGCCAAGGCATCGGCCCGAGCCAACTCCGGGGGCACCTCGACCGGCTCCACGCGGATCAATCCCTGCTGCTTCTCGATGACCACGGCCAGGTCGGCCGTACTTGAGACCGTCAGAATTCCATTCTCCCGCCAACCCCCTCCGGCATGAACCCCCTGGACCTGACCAGCCTCCGTCATCCCGGCGACTGCGAATGTTTCGGTGGGGAGACTCGATTCAGTCAAGACCCGCACCGGCAGCCTCTTCGACTCCCCCTCCAGCAGTTCCACGCTGATCGTTTGCCCGCTGTCATCCGGGGCGACACTCCAGGACTTCAGACCCGGAGCGGTCACCTCGATGATCCGGGTCCCCAGCGGTGCCCGGACCTCCACCCGCCCCAGAGAACCACGTAAAACCTGGTAATCCAGTCGGCTCTCCGACTGGATCAAACCGTCTCCCAGACGAACTTGGGTGACATTTTTGACGGTTGCCAACGGATCCAAAACCGGTTCCGCGACTGTCCGGGGACGCCACCGGGCGATCAGGCTTCCGGTGGCCGGCAATCGCGCCGTCAAGCGAGAAACCCCCTCCGATACGACCGTTTCCACCGCTGCCGCGAGAGGTTCCAGGTCAAACGCCTGTTCCGCTCCGGGTACCGTCAACTGGACCGAGGTGGTCACCGAGCGGGGAATCTCCAGTTGAATCTCCCGACCGCTGGGGGTGTTCCGCACCCGGGCGGCCATCTCGAATCGCACCCGGTACGCGCCCGGTTCGGGAAACCGCACTTCGTACTCTCCATCTCCCACCGCACGCAGCCAGACCCGTTTGTCGTCACATGACAACTCTCCCAGTGCGGCGGTTCCGAACCGCAGCGGCAGGCGCAGGCGGTCGTCCGTCAGAACGCGGACCGCGAGATCCGCTTCAATCCGCGCCAGATCACCATCGAGAGTGATCACGTAGCGGGCTTCGGCCAAGCCCGCTCCCACAGCAGCCGGTTCCGTGAGGTGTTTCGCCTCCAGTGTTTGCAGCCGCCCCCACCAGTCGTTCAGGAGCCGCAGGGGAACGATCGCGACCGCCCCTTCCCCAGCAAGAGTCTGCTGCAGACTGCGAAACGGAACATAGACCAGACGATCCCAGGGGGAATCGCCCCCAGCGGCCGCCGGTTTTCCCGGAGCGGAGGCCTCAGAAGCCGCGGCTGGATTGGCTGCAACCCCCGCCGTGGACCCGACCGGTGCTGGCTGCGCCGAGCAGATCGTCGACGCTGTCAGCAACCACGCACTCGCAAAACACCTCATCAGCCAATTGGGCTTTGGGCGTTGAAACCAGTTCATCAGTCGACACTCTCTCCCACGTTGGGCCGATGGTTGCTGTGGCAAACGGCGCAGTCCACGCAGATCATGCGGGCTGCAAAACGGTGAAAACCACTCCGAAGCAGTGTACAGAGATGCGTGACTGCAACGCCAGCGAGCGACCGCGAGCTGCGTCTTCCCGGTGCCGACCTCACCAATCTCCCGGCTTGAGACGGCCGTCCACGGGGGTGTCAGCCGGAACTGGTCTGGTCCTGGCCGGGCAGGGGTCCGATTCGGTGTGCTGCCCGATGGTCGGTCGAGTTCAGCGTCATCCCCCTCAGGAGAAAGCCGGGTCCCCGCGCGGAGTCGCCTCGACTGAGGTTCCGCGGATTCGGGGGATGTCTCGGCTTCGTTCCTGGACGCCGTCGCTTGAATGATGAAAATTCGTCGAGTCTGCTGCTAAGATTCTGGACCTGGGAGTTCTCGCTCCCAATTCGGGTCGTCTCCCCAACCCCCTTGCGTGATCCGTGGCCTGCACCGCGCCCTCTCCGATGGGCATCGCCACCTCCCGATTTCTGCTGCTGTCGGGACTGCTCTGGTCCGGCGGTTGCAACCCCGCCATAGAGCAGGAGGAGTTCGCGCGCCCACGTTTCAAGACGTCGCCAACAGCGAACCAGGAAGCCTCCTGGCTGTCCGAAGTCTCGGCTGAGGCAGGACTGGACTTCTCCCGTGAAGAAGAGCCGGAAGGGTCCTATTTCATGCCCGAAATCATGGGGTCGGGTGGTGGATTTCTGGACTTCGATTCCGACGGACTGCTCGACATCGTCCTGCTCGATGCATTGTGGGGGGGGGGAGGGTCAAACACCCGATCCCGGGTGCGACTCTACCGGCAGTTCTCACCGGGCAAATTCCAGGAAGTTTCACCCCGGGCCGGCTTCAACGAATTCCCCAGCTACGCTGTGGGGCTGGCGATCGGCGACTACGACAGTGACGGGGACAGCGACCTGTTCGTCAGTTGCCTGGGCCCCGACGTGCTTTACAACAATCAGGGGGATGGCACTTTTGGGGAGTCCAGTCAGCACCTGTCGGTGAGAGACCCCAGGTGGGGAACCGCCGCCACCTTTTTCGATTACGACCGGGATGGATTCCTCGATCTCTATGTGGTGAATTACCTCGATTACTTCCCGGGAAATCCCTGCGACGACAGTCGTCAGCGCCCCGATTACTGCGGGCCTCAGGCTTTTCAGGGAACCTTGGGGAAACTCTACCGCAACCTGGGGGAGATCAACTCTCAAGGCCAGGTACTGCTCGATGTCTCCGCGGTCAGTGGTTTGGCGGCAGGCGCTGCGGGCCCTGGGTTGGGGCTATTATGCCGGGATTTCAACGGTGACTTTTTGCCCGACATCTATGTGGCGTATGACCAGCATCCCAATCCCCTGTTCCTGCAGCAGACGGATGGTAAATTCCGGGAAGCGGGGGCGAACTGGGGCCTGGCGACCAATGGGCTCGGCCAGCCTCAGGCCAGCATGGGAATCGCCACGGGAGACTTCAATGGCGATTCCTTGTTTGACCTGTTCATTACCAACATCCGCGGCGAAGTGAACATTCTCTACCTCGCCACGCGACACGAGACCTTCCGCGACGGAACGTCCAAGTCGGGAATCGCCTCGGCCAGCCTGACCCGGACGGGGTTTGGGACAGCGGCTCTGGATCTGGACCTCGATGGAGACCTGGATCTGGCCGTCGTGAATGGTCGGGTCAAGCGCGATGTACCGCTGCCTGGATCGAATTTGAGTCCATTCTGGAACGACTACGCGGAACCTTCGCAGCTGCTGCGGAACGATGGGCAGGCGCGGTTTGAGGATGTGTCGGCCTGGTGCGGCGAATGGGGATCGAGACATGCGGTCTCCCGCGCTCTGGCCTCCGCCGACTTCGACAATGATGGCGACCTGGACCTGTTGAGCACCACCTGCGGTGGACCGGCGTCATTGTGGGAAAACAAAACACCCCGCGAGGGACACTGGCTGCGGGTGCGACTGACAGATTCGCAGGGGAACCGAGAGGGCTATGGCGCCCGGGTGACAGTCCGTGCGGGAGAGCGCCAGTGGACCCGGGAAATGAACCCCTCCACCAGCTATTTGTCGAGCCACGACCCGCGACTGCATTTCGGCCTGGGGGCCGCGCAGCGCTACGATTCGATTGAAGTCGAGTGGAGCGACGGCACCCGACAACTTGCTCCCGCGGGTGACTCGGACCGCGAGCTGATCATTGGCAGAGGGCGTCGGGTCCAGGTGGTCAGCGACCCGGACACCGCTGCGGATCCTTCCCCCTGAGATCCGGCCCCCCTGAGATCCGGCCCCCCTGAGATCCGGCCCCCCTGAGATCTGGCCGGGTACAGTTCCCGCCTGCTGGATTGCGCAGGGTCCGGTGGCCGGTGTTTGGGGCAACAGCGAATTCCACTCTGGACTTCGCTACGGCAGCGGGCCCTCGTAAGGGAACCGATGAATGGCCCGCAAACATTCCGTCAGAGCCTTCACCATGGTGCTCCCCCAGCCGCACGGAGAGAAGGGGGCCACACTCTGATTGGTCTGGCGATCCGCTTCGGCGAAGAATCGCATGTGTCGATCCTGTTGGGCGACAAACTCGCGGACGGTGATCCGGAATTCCACCTCGCCATTCGCCTGAACCTTCTTCATGGAGAAGAAGTGCAGCTGGGAGAGCTGCTCGGAGGGGTGGGTCTGCGCGAGTTCCCATTCGGCCATGGCTGCGGTTCTCGAGGGGAGGAAACACCGGCCGGCGGAGCCGACCGTCGGTTTATTCGGGAATCGAATCCTGAGACGGCTCAGACCCGATCTCCGACCGCTGGTTCGTCAGCGCACTCTGCTCCTCCTGCTCACCGGACAGGCGTCGGATCTGGTCTCCCGACCGCCGCCCGGTCTGCGTGGTCCGGGCCGGCTCTGCACTGGGCACCCCTTTCCCCTTGTGCTGCCGCTCGGCCAACTTCAGGGCCGAGTTGATTTTCGGCTGCTCGTACCCGGGCACTGTGCGCTGACGGTACAACACGAGCGCATGCAAAGCATGGAACAGAGGACCACAGTCGGCCTCGGTGTTGCGATTGACGACCAGATCGCGGGCCACACTGATGATGCCCCGCTGGATCCACTCCTCGGACAAACGGTCCTGAGGCAGCGACATCATCAACCATTCCAGTTGATGCCCCGAAGTGGAGATCCGTTTACCGAACTCGCGGGTCTCGCCCGGACCAAGAAAATGATTCGAAGAGAACGATCCGTCGGCATTCTGCAATGAGCGGGCCTCTTCGATGTAGCGCTTGACCTTTTGATCGGCCTCCACCCAGACGCCCCGCAACGATTCTCCCATATCAAGCTTCATATTGCGGGCGTATGCGAGAGCGAAGAGTCCATGGCACCCTCCGCAAGCCCCGGAGGTCACCGGTTCATCGACCTGCATTTTCAACAGACGCTCGATGCTCCAGGCTTCACCAGTGGCGTTGGTCCATTGGGCATCGGGCGATTCGTAATGCGCGAGAGCCCACAAGGTCCAGGTAATCTCCCGCCCGGTGCGAACCTGCATTTTCGCATCCTGCACGATGTCGCGGACCGTGATGACCTTGGTGGGGGTGGCCACCTCGTAATCGAGCGGGATGTTGGCGAGGCACATGTATCCCAGGAACTGTGTGGGATGCCCTTCGAAGGCGTAGGGCCGGGTGAAGGGGTGCCCCTGCCCGCCATAGGGGGTCTCTTGCCAGAGAGGCTGGTTGTCATAAAACGCCCCTCCCATGATCCATTCGATCCCACTGATCAGCTTGCCGGTCGGTTGTTCCCGCAGTCGCAGGTCCCACCGCAAGGCCAACACTCCGTGCACCACTTGCCAGGGGGTGTGGCGATCAGCCACCAACGTCCGCCGGGAGGTCTCTCGAATCGCGAGCGCCACCAGGTCATTCTGAGGAATCCGGGACAGTTGGTCCGGCTGATCCAGAATGCCGTTGTAGCGGGCCAGGGGGTCTTGGGTCGCACCGGGTACGCCTTGGGCAGGTACCGGGCGGTTCTGCTGAATCTGCTGCGGCGCGACCACGTTGGGACTGGTCCGCAGCGGCCCACGGACCTGCGCCACGCACCAGTCGGGGGCGATCCCCAGAGCCAACAGAGTTGACAAACCCGCCACGCGCCGCGCCCCAGCCCACAGGCTGGCCGCGGTCGAGTGCCGTGACTCAGCCCCAAAACCTCCCAGGATGCACAGGTTCATGATGACTTCAGCTCCCAAACTTCTGTCCGTAGGGGGACTTCGAATCCAATCGCCACTGGGTCGTCAACGCCCGAGCCATCTCCCCGCTCCTTGCCGCGGGGAAGACACGCTGCTGTTTAGAAATCGACCGTCCCAGCCATCGGCATGGAACTGTCGGACCTCGACCGGCAGGGTCAACGCTGGCCGAACCAACCCTCATCCCTGGTTCAGCATGCATTCACCAGAGTGCCGATTCAGCATAACCGAGACCAACCACGCATTCGACTCAAATTACCCAATCTCCCATAAAGACATTCCAATCGGTCAAGAGCGTGCGGACGCTCCGGGAATCCAGACCGGAAGCTCATGGTGGTTGCAGCGCGGGAGCACCATCGACATTGGACGGTCGATGCGAGGACGCTGAGGACCGAATTTCGCTTTTGGTTGCCACCCCGCCCGTCTCCGAGGAGTCCCTCAATGCGGCTGAGTGTCAGGCCCGACATCCGGTTGCACGGCCGAAAACGGGCTGTTATCGTCGCACCGCTGAGCTGTCTCTCGCCAGCCGCGCCCCATCTTCCGAACAGCGAACTCTCCATCGACAGCCCGCTGTCGCGGCCCCAAACAGTTCAACTGACCACAGTTTAACTGACCACAGTTCAACTGACCGTGGGATTCGGCCTCGTTCCGCCTGAGGCTGAACGGGGATGAGGCCGGTTGATTGACCTGGTCCCAAACCCTTTCCGAAAGGGAGACCGTCTGTGCCCAATTCGTCGAGCCGTCGGCACTTTCTGGGCCAGGCTGCCAGTCTGGGAATCGGTCTCTGGAGCGGGGGAGCCGGCTCACGCTCCGGGACGGCCGGACCCAACGACCGGCTGCGATTCGCCTGCATTGGGTTGGGAGCCCAGGGAGCAGCCGACGCGGCGGCCGTCGCCCGGCTGGGAGACGTAGTCGCCCTCTGCGATATCGATGATCAGGTTCTGCAGCAGCGAGGCGCGGAAGAACCGTTCAAAAACGCCCGTCGCTTCCAGGATTTTCGGCGGCTGTTTGAAGACTTTACGGAAGGCTTTGACGCCTTCATTGTCAGCACCCCCGACCATTCCCATTTTCCGGCGGCCCTGCTCGGAATGCGGTTGGGGAAGCCCTGTTATTGTCAGACCCCCCTGGCCCACTCGGTCACCGAGGTGCGGCAGTTGGCGGCTCTGGCCCAGGAGCGAAAACTGGCCACCCAATTGGGGAACGCCAGCAGCATCCTGCGTTCTCAAAAGCGGGCGGCCCAATTGATCTCTTCGGGATCCCTGGGAGCGATTCGTGAAGTCCACGCCTGGACGAAGCGCCCCACCTGGCCCCTGGGGCCGGGGCCTCGGCCCGCTGCGGCACCAGTCCCCGACCATCTCAACTGGGACCTGTTCCTCGGCCCTGCTCCCCACCGCGATTTC
>CAIOTJ010000028.1 GCA_903861195.1 uncultured Planctomycetaceae bacterium
CCACCTCCAGGAGCTCCACCTCCCGGCATGCCACCCGCCATATTGGGCATCATTCCCGCAGGAGCACCTCCTGGGGCACCACCCGGAGCACCTCCTGCGGGGGCCGCATTGGCAGCCGGCGGTGGGTTACTCGGTGGAGCGGGTTTGTTTTCCTCGCCGCCGCCGCATCCCGCAACGAACAGCGCCACGCCCATCGACGCCGACAACACAAGAATCCGCATGACGATTCCCCACGGGGAAAGCCGAAAGATGTACAGACGTGACTAATTAGTGTGGCAAACGACTAGCGACAAGTCAACCAGTTTCCTGCAAGAATCACGTTGAATCGGGGTTGGAAACAGACCGTTCTGACCGGCACTTTCCAGCCCCCGCCAACCCTGGATCTCGGCCCTCGGAATGTCTCGACTGTTCACGGCCCTGCCCATTCCCCTGCTGGCGTCCTTGCGCCGAGTTACGCTGGCCCTGCGGCAGGCCGACTCACGGTTGCGGCTGGAGTCTCCCGAACGATGGCATCTCACGCTCAACTTCCTCGGGGAGGTCGCCGCGGAGCGAGTTCCAGATCTGATTCGGCTGTTGCGCGAGGCGACGCAGGAGGTCGAATCGCTGACCTTCAATCTGCAGGGACTGGGAGCGTTTCCAGAAATTCGGCGTCCGCGGGTGTTGTGGGTGGGAACCGGGGGCGACGATGGTCTGCGGGCCTTGCAGCAAAGTCTGCAGCGGGCGGTGCAATCCGCCGGACTGCCGGCCTCAGAGGGGTTTGTGCCGCATCTCACTCTCGCCCGCGTGCGCCATCTACCCAACGGGGGCATCGCAGAGTTGCTGACGCACCACGCCGAGACCCTGTTCGGGAACATTCGGATCAACGAGGTTTTCTTGTACGAATCCAACCTCCATGAGCCCGGTCAACCCTATCGGGTGCGAGCTCGGTTTCCGCTCCGGATCGAGGCCGATCCGGGAAGTCGAGGGGCCTTCCGAGCTGAATAGTAAAGGGGCCTTCCGCCCTGTGGGGATAGCCTTGGGGCCGCAATCCCTTGGCAATGTTCGCAGCAGTTTCTCGGCCGTGGACTCAGCGAGACTGGGCCCGGTAAATCTCCTCGAGGATCTCTTCGATCGATTTGAATTTCTTGCCACTTTGCAACGCCTGTTCCACTTTTTGGCGGGCGTCGGAGGACGAGTGCCCGAGGCTCAGCAGCGCCTCGTAGGCATCGTTGACCACCCCCCGCTCACCCTCGTCGCCGGCGGGCGTTTCCGCCTGAACGAGCAGTGCAAACTTGGCCATTTTGCGGCGCAGTTTGGCAATGATCCTCTCGGCCAGGCCGGCACCAATCCCGGGCAATGCGCTGAGTTGCTTCACGTTCTGCTCTTCGATGGCGACGGCAACTTCCCGGACCGGACGGACCATCGAGCGGAGCGCTTTCTTGACTCCCACGCCGTCGACCGAGCAGATGGCGTCGAAAAACTCACGCTCGGCATGGCTCATGAAGCCGATCAAGCGGGGGGTGAGATTTCCCCGGCCGGGAGTCCCTTCAAGGTACTCGATAGTCCTCAGACTCACCTCGGTGTCCAACCGACCCTGCAGTTGCCGGCGGACAAACTCGGGGATGTAGACTTCATACTCAAAAGGCCCGGCAGCAATGGTTGCAGCCTCGGCAGTGAGCGCGGTCAGCTTGCCGGTGATGCGTGTGATCATGAACCTTGGCAGCCTGCAACGGACGAGGGAGAAGGGGGCGAATCGGGGCAGCAATCGATGACAACGAGGTAGCCGTGCCGCTCAGGCGTCGGGAAACGAACGGGGAGGGCGTGCGGGAAATCGTTTTGATTCCACGACCGCGAGTTCGTCGCACCTTTCGTTTTCCGGATGCCCCTGATGTCCGCGAACCACGGTAAACCGTACCACATGCCGCTGCAACAATTCGTCGAGCTGCGTCCACAATTCGACGTTTTTGACCGGCTTCTTGTCGGCCGTCTTCCAGCCGCGACGTTTCCAGCCAGGCAGCCACTCGCGGCAACCCTTGGCGACGTACTCGCTGTCCGTAACGATCTCGACCTCGGCACGCCGTTTCAAGGTGGCGAGGCCCTCAATGACCGCCTGGAGTTCCATGCGGTTGTTGGTCGTCTCAGGAGCTCCGCCCGCCTGCTCCAGCTCACGCCCGGTCTGCGGATGCCGCAAAATGAACGCCCAACCCCCGGGGCCGGGATTCCCGGAGCACGCACCGTCGGTGAACAATTGCACAAAATGCAGGCGGACAGATTGGTCAGTTCCAGAGGGGAGAGACCTCTCCTCGGCAGGAGTCGCTCCGTCATGAGCAGATTGTGAGACTTGTCGGCTCTCCCCGGGCGTTGAGTCGACTGAGGACTCAGAGGGAGGCCTATGGGGGCCTCTGTTACCGCTCACGGAAGGTGATCCGACCCCGTTTGGGATCGTACGGAGAAACTTCGACTTTCACCCGGTCGCCCGGGACAATACGAATGAAGTTTTTACGCATCCGCCCGGCAACATGGGCCATTACTTCGTGACCGACATCCAGTTTCACGATGAATTGAGTGTTGGCCAACGCTTTGGTGACCACACCCTCCATCAAAATGCCTTCTTCCTTCTGCGACATGGAGCTCCTGCAGTTTCGCTTCCGCGGACATGAATCAACAACTTCCGATTCTCCCATTGGCGAAGCGGAAACACAAGTCTGGCCGTGGGTTGCTGTGGGAATCGTCGATCCGCAGCGATTGGAAATCAACGTTGCGCGACGCTATAAACTCGATGAACCAAGGTTTGGCCTCAACTCGCGCAGGGTCTTCCGTGGAGCCGCCTCAAGGTCGTGTTGGCGATTCCCGCGTTTCCTATTGGGGGGCGTTCGGGTCCTGGCGAGAAATGTCCTCATTTTCGGAGCTTCTCTCATGGCGTTCACCCTCCCCGCGCTGGCGTATCCGTATGGTGCCCTCGAACCAATCATTGACGCCCGCACCATGGAGATTCACCATACCAAGCACCACCAGGCGTACATTAACAACGCCAACGCTGCGCTCGAAAAGTTTCCTGACTGGGCTGTCAAATCTCCGGAAGACGTGGTGAAGCATCTGTCGCAGGTCCCCGAGGAGATCCGGACTGCGATCCGGAACAATGCCGGGGGCCACGTCAACCACACCCTGTTCTGGACCGTGATGGCCCCGAACGCCGGTGGCGAGCCGGGCGGTGACCTGGGGGCCGCGATTTCCGGGACCTTCGGGAGTTTTGCCAACTTCAAGGACGCCTTCACCAAGGCGGCCACCACCCGGTTTGGTTCTGGGTGGGCTTGGTTGTCGGTCGATAAGGGGAAGTTGGTGGTCGAAAGCACCGCCAATCAGGACAGTCCGCTGACCGAAGGCCGCACCCCGATCCTGGGACTCGACGTCTGGGAGCACGCATACTATCTGAACTACCAGAACCGTCGCCCCGACTACATCAACGCCTTCTACAACGTGATCAACTGGAGCGAAGTGGCCAAGCGCTTCGCCGGCGCGAAGTAGTTCCCGGTTTTCGCGGGGGTGGACCGTGTCACGGTCATCGATGAGGGCCGGTCCGGTTTGCGGGCCGGCCCAATTCGTTTCATGTCCGACCAAACGGGGATCCCTGGCTGACGCAGGCCGCCCTGTAACGGGGAGCTGAAACAGGGTGCTGTCCGTGGCCAATCGGGCAGCCCTCCGCGATACAGCCGGGTGGATTCTGACTGTCATTTCCTGGAGTGCTGATCCAATGAGCCAGCGTCCCCTGATCGACACCCACACGAATCTGATGTGGTATCCCGACCACCTGTCAGAGGAATTCGTCGAATTCGCCTGGGAGGCCAAGAAGGCGAAAATGCGGATCACTCCCGATGTCTATTTCGCGGGACATGCCGACAAGTACAAGAACGCGTTCGACTCCACCCCCGAGGCTTTGCTGCAGGCCACGGCCCATTGCGAACGGGTCATCGTGTTTGGCATCTGGGCCCCTTACTGTGGCATCCGGGTTCCCCAGGAGATGATTGCCGACTTTGTGCGGCAACATTCCGACCGGTTCCAGGGATGGTGCTCGGTCGATCCCAATGACCCCGAGTGCGTCGATAAGCTCGAACACTACGTCAAGAATCTGGGACTGCGGGGACTAAAATGCGCCCCCATCTACCAGAACTGGGATCCCCAGGACAAACGGCATCTGCCCCTGTTCAAGAAGGCCGAAGCGTTGGGGATTCCGGTCAACATCCACCAAGGGACTTCGTTTGTCCGGACAGGGCCGCTGAAATACGCGAACCCCGTGCTGCTGGAAGACATCGCGGTGGCCTGCCCGGATCTCAAAATGATCATTTCCCACATGGGGCATCCCTGGGAGACCGAGTGCATCGTGCTGATCCGGAAGCACCCCAATCTCTTCAGCAATGTCTCAGCGCTGCATTACCGCCCCTGGCGGCATTACCAGGCGTTCATCACAGCCCTGGAATACGGTGTCGATCACAAGCTGATTTTTGGGAGCGACTTCCCGTCCGCCACCCCGGAGCAGGTGATCGCCGGCTTGCGGAAGGTCAACGACATTGTCGACGGCACCCGCTTCCCACGATTCCCCATGGAAGTGCTCGACCGGATCATCTACGAGAACTGGAAGCAGGTGATCTCGTTCGATTGAGCCCGGGCCTGGGGAGCTTGTTGAAGGCTTGGACCACCGGCCCCCGTGCCAGTGGCTTCACGGCTTCCATCCGGGTTCCGAGGCTCAGGGGGTCAATTTCCAACCGTCGGGATTGACCTTGAGCCCGGTGTGGCCAACGTGTTCGTCGTAAACGGCGTGCATTTCTTCAATACTGTCAAAGAACCCAACGAGGAAGGCCGCCTGGAAGGATTCGCCCGCCCGAACCGGCCGTCCTCCGAACTCCTGGATGCAGCAGACATAACCGCGCTGGTGACACCACGCCTCGGAGACAATCCCAGGATCCAGCGTCATACCCGCGAGCCACGGGCCGTCCTTCCCGGTCTGGGGATCCCGCATGCGGTACGCCCGGATGAAACGCCGCGGCACCTGGTCTCGTCCCCGGACATAGGAGAACTTCTGGTCTGGTGCGAAGTCCTTCAGAAATTCGTTTGGCTCCAGTTCTCCCAGGTAGCTCAGGTAGATCTTGCTGAAGGTATCCCCCTGACGGTGCTTGATGTGTCCCGGCATATCGAGCCGCAGAAACATGGCCTCGCTGCTGTTGACCGACTCGATGCGGTCGCACGAGAGGAAGTAGCGTTTGCCTTCGGGAAAAACGAGCGTCTGCTTCCAAAGTGAACCGGTCTTTTTGCCTGGTGCCGCCGTCCGGTATTGAAACTGCTGTGTCACCGCCAAAAAATCGCGTCCCTGAATGACCTGCGGGTCGAGGCGTTTGGCTTGGGTGCAGATCTGCGGCCCCTCGATCGACCGCTTGGGAGTCTTGCCGTGGTAGGAATTGCCGAACTCGTAGATCAGTTCCTTGTCGAGTTGGTCGCGGTACGCCTCGTCGCTGCCCGGCTCCATGATCCAGTCGACGATGTCGAGTCCGAACCCGGCGTCGCGAAATCCGGTTTTGCGGTCGACGAACGACTGGGCGGCGACTCCCGTGACGTATCCCTTGCGGCGGATCGACGCCTGCAGCGTCGAAGTCTCGATGCTAATTTCGTCGGCGGTTTTTTCAAAGGTCGCCTGGGCCAGCAGTTCGCTCCCTCCGGAGCAGACCAGAACCACCCACAGACAGCAGGGTATCCAGCGAGAATTCAACAGCGATCGCATCATGCTTCTCCCACCTCAATCTCAGGAGTTCTTCCGACTCAGGCAGCCAACCCCATCCTCGATGGACGGTGGTCTCCTTCCAGGCGAGTTCAGTGTGCCTTGTCGATGCTTTCCTGGCAACCCGACGCAGCGGCAGGCGGTCCACTGGGTGAACCATGACGTGGTCCGAAAATTCGCGGCAGATCATTGCACCGAGCGGCGGTTCATCGGCAACGAGATCGCAAGTGGATCCGGAGTGGAGTTCTCGGCCACTTGCTGAGGGCTTTGCGACGAGTTCACCCGTCCCAGGTCGGTCGGGGGAGACCATCCATTCTGGCGACAACCGTTCCCGGCTCGGGTATGCTGGACAGACCATGAAACCGCATGTTCTTGTCCTGCTGGGGATCCTGTTCGGCCCGCGTCCGGTGGCCGCGGCGGAACGGGTCGAGTTCGCCCGTGATGTCCTGCCGATTCTTTCGGCCAATTGTTTTCCCTGCCATGGCCCTGATGAGCACGACCGGCAGGCGGGTTTGCGGCTGGATGGGCCGAAATCTATTGCTCAGGCCCGAAAATCCGGTGTTCCCGTCGTTCCGGCGAAGCCCGAGGAAAGCCTGATCTGGCAGCGGATTGTCACGCAGGATCCTGACATGGTGATGCCCCCGCCATCGTCCAACAAGCTGCTCAAGCCAGCGCAGATCGAGTTGATTCGCCAATGGATTGCGCAGGGAGGAGAATGGCAACGACACTGGGCCTTTGAGCCGGTCCGACGCCCTCCCGGTACTCTCGACGACCTGGTACGCCAGGATTTGGCGGGTCTACCCTCGCCCGACGGCGTCCTCGCATTGCGCCCCCGGGCGCGCCCCGAGACGCTCGTGCGGCGACTCTCACTCGACCTGACGGGACTGCCTCCTTCGCTGGAGGAGGTCGAAGCGTTCGCGGCGAACCCCAGTGACCAGGCCTGGGAGGAATTGGTTGATCACCTGTTGTCCCGGCCTCAGTTTGGCGAGCATTGGGCTCGCATGTGGCTCGATCTGGCCCGCCATGCCGACACCAAGGGTTACGAGAAGGACCTGGGACGGACAGTCTGGCCCTGGCGGGACTGGGTGGTTCGGGCTCTGAATGCGGATGTGTCGCTCGGTGAGTTCACCGAGCGGCAACTGGCAGGGGACCTGCGCGAAACCCCATCGTCGGACGACCTGCTGGCGACCGCCTTTCATCGCAACACCATGTCGAATGATGAAGGGGGAACCGACGACGAAGAGTTTCGCGTCGCGGCGGTCAAGGACCGGGTCGACACCACGGTGCAGGTGTGGATGGGGCTGACCATGGGCTGCAGCAAGTGTCATTCGCACAAGTACGATCCCATTTCCCACGCCGACTACTACCGCTTCTACGCGATCTTCAACCAGACGGAAGACGCCGACCGGTTCGATGACAATCCCCGGCTGGAGCTTCCCACGCCCGAGCAACAGCAACGCCGACAGGAGCTGCAGGGGCAGTTGGAGCTGCGGCAAAAAGACTTGAATGAGGCCCGGCATCGCCAGGCCGAATCGGAATTGCAGGGAACCGGCCCCTGGAAGCCAATCGCAGTCAACAGCGGCCGATCCGAGGGAGAGGCGCTCCTGACGGTGGGAACGGACCGGGCGATTGCCGTATCCGGCCAGAGGCCCGAAAAAGACGTGTACATCCTCGAGGGGACACTTGGGGCCGGACGTTACACCGCGCTGCGGATCCAGACCCTGCCGATCCAGCAGCCCGACGGACAGCCGGGACTGGGGCGCAATCCGGCCGATCCGAATTTCGTGCTGTCCGAGCTGAATCTGGACGTCGTGATCAACGGAGATCTGCGACGGCTGTCCTGGAGAGAATCCCGGGCGGATTTTTCGCAGCAGGGCTGGCCTGTCGCGGCGGCAATCGACGAAGACTTGAAGACCGGTTGGGCGGTTTCTCCTCGTTCGCGCGAGTCCCATGTGGCGCAGTTCGAGCTGAAAACGCCACTGGTCCTCGAATCTGACACGCCAGTGCGAATCACGTTGAGTCAGCAGTATGGAAACAGTCTGCTGTTGGCGAAATTCCGGCTCTGGACCAGCGACTTGGCCTGGGGCGATTTGACCTTGCCGAGCCCCTCGCAGGAAGTCGAGCAGGCGCAGAAGAGTGTGACAGAGGCTCAGCAGCAACTGCAGCAGTTGGCGGGAGAGATTCCGCAGGTGCCGGTGCTGAAGGAACTCCCCCCGAACCGTCGTCGGATCACACGCATCCACAACCGCGGGAACTTTCTGGATCCGGGAGACGAGGTCCAGCCGGCGATTCCGTCCGGATTTGGACCCGTCCCCGCAGTCGAGCGTCCCACCCGGGCTGATGTCGCCCGCTGGTTGGTGAATGCCGAGAACCCTCTGACCCCCCGGGTTTGGGCCAATCGGATCTGGGCCCGGCTGCATGGGATGGGATTGGTCGAAACCGAAGAGGATTTTGGCGCACTGGGTTCATGGCCCGTAAATGGCGCGCTGCTCGACTGGCTGGCGGCGGAATACCGTGACCAGGGCTGGTCGCTCAAGAAGCTGCTGAAGGCCATTGTGCTGAGCGAAGCCTATCGGCAGGAATCGGAGACCAACGAGACCTTGCGTCAGGCCGATCCTCAGAACCGCTGGCTGTCGCGTGGGGCCCGGTATCGACTGCCCGCTGAAGTCGTCCGCGACCAGGCCCTGGCCGTGGCGGGATTGTTGTCTCTCAAGCAGGGGGGGGCCCCGGTGATGCCGCCGCAGCCGGCGGGCCTCTGGCGATCGACCTACAACGGCCGGTCGTGGATCGATGCCGAGGGAGAAGACCGCTACCGGCGTGGTCTGTACACCTACCTGAAACGCACGACACCGTACCCCTCCTTCCTGATGTTCGATGGGGGCAGCGGCGAGGTCTGCCAGATTCGGCGGTTGCGGACGAATACGCCGCTCCAGGCTCTGGTGACCTTGAACGATCCGGTGTACCTCGAAGCAGCCGGGGGCCTGGCGAAGCGGGCGCTGAACAGCGCGGGCCCGCTTGAGCAGCGTCTGCGCGATGCGATGCGTCTGGCGGTGCTGCGTGCCGTCTCTGCCGATGAAGTGGCACCACTGGTGCAACTCCAGATGCGGGCCTTGGCCCGCTTCAAAGAAGCGCCCGCCGAGGCCGAGGCCCTCGTGAAAGCAGCGCGACTGCAGCCTGGCGCAACCCCCACACCGGAAGCCGCGGCGTGGATTGTGATCTCGAGCGCGATCCTGAACCTCGATGAATTTTTGACCCGCAACTGATCCCCTCCCATGTCGCGCAACCCGCTGTCGTTTCCCCCGTCGAACTCTCCCTGGGGGCACCTGTTGTCCGCCAATCGGCGCCAGTTCCTCGCCCGGGGAGGGCTGAGTCTGGGAGCCGTCGCGCTGCAGCAGTTGCTCGCCGACGATGCCCGAGGGGAAGCGGAGCCCTCCGCGGCCGGCTCCCGGGCCCCAATCCCCATGCTGCCCGCGCGGGCCAAACGGGTGATCTACCTGCACATGGCCGGTTCGCCTTCGCAACTGGACCTGTTCGATTACAAGCCCGACCTGGACCGCCTGCACCTGCAGGATGCACCGGCCGCGTTTCTCGAAGGGAAACGGTTTGCCTTCATCAAGGGGGTTCCCAAGGTTTTGGCCCCGCAGTTCCGGTTTTCCCGCCAAGGGGAGTCGGGGCAGTGGCTGAGCGAACTTTGGCCGCACCTGTCCCGGGTGGTCGACAAGCTCTGCATCATCCGGACGGTGCACACCGACCAGTTCAACCATGCTCCGGCCCAGTTGTTCGTGCACACCGGTTCCCCCCGATTGGGGAATGCCTCGCTGGGGGCCTGGGCCACCTATGGTCTGGGAAGTGAGAACCAGAATCTGCCCGGCTTCGTGGTGCTGCTCTCGGGAGGGAAGACTCCCGACGGAGGAAAATCGCTGTGGGGCTCCGGCTTTCTGCCCAGCGTCTACCAGGGGGTCCAATGTCGGACTGCCGGCGATCCCGTGTTGTACCTGGGAAACCCTGGAGGAATTGACCGGAGCCTGCGGCGGGAGATGCTCGACACGCTGGCACGCATGAACACAGTCGAGTTCGAACGGAGCCGGGATCCCGAGACCCTGACTCGCATCTCGCAGTACGAGTTGGCGTATCGCATGCAGTTGGCTGTGCCCGAGGTGATGAACCTCGCCCAGGAACCCGAGCACATTCTGAAACTCTATGGCGCCCAGCCCGGTTTTGTCTCGCCGGCGGAAAGTGCCGATGATCCGCGGGTTCTGTACAAGGGAGACGACCCGACGTTTGCGAACAACTGCCTGCTGGCCCGTCGGTTGATCGAAAACGGCGTGCGGTTCGTGCAGCTGTACGACTGGGGCTGGGACCACCACGGGTCATCGCCCGGCGAAAGCATCGACGAAACGTTGCCGATCAAGTGCCAGCAAATCGATCGGGCCATCTCGGGCTTGTTGACCGATCTGGAACAACGGGGACTGCTGGAGGAAACCCTCGTCATCTGGGGGGGAGAATTCGGCCGCACTCCCATGCTGCAGAACAACGTCCGCAGCGATTTCAAAAAGGGATTCGTGGGACGTGACCACCATCCATTCGCCTACACCATGTGGTTGGCGGGGGGGGGAATCCGGGGAGGCCTGGCATTTGGCCAGACGGATGAGTTTGGCTATTACCCCGTCGCGAATCCGGTCAGCATCCGCGATCTTCAGGCGACCTTGCTGCATCAGCTCGGGCTGGACCCGCACCGCTTCCACTACCGGTACCAGGGGCTGGACCAGCGGCTGATTGGTCCCACCGACGAGGGACGGGTCGTGAATGAGATTCTGGCGTAACCGGGAGCCCGACTCTCCAACACCTCCAGACGGGGGAATGGACTGGGCCCGGGGTCCGCTCCGGCCCGGAACCTGCCAGTTCCGTCCCTCGGCAGACCAGTCGCCCACACCGCTGCTCCCATCAGGCTGCGGATCGAACACGGAACTTCAGCGCCCCAACAGCATCGTCAGGTAGCCACGGCGTTCACTTTGGGTCAGCCCCAATTCCCCGGCGAGATCTTGCAGCAGCCGGCGGGCGGGAGCGAGATCGGCCTCGGCGGCGACCGTTTCGAGTTCCACAAACTGACCCAACCCGGTCACGAGATCGAGTACGATCTCCACGTCCCGTCCGCCGCGGCTCAGCGTCCACGCCTGCCGGGTTTTTTCCACCTGAAGCACGGGCCGAAAACCGACAGCCAGCAACCATTCTCCCAGCTTCTCGCGAGCCTGGTCGCCAGCCAGATCGAGCTCAATCTCGCGGCGGGTCTTGGATTCGAGATCGACCAACGGGCCTTTGTAGGTCAGCGAGGTCTGACCGTTGGTGTCGCGAATACGGACGGCTTCGTCGGTTTGGGCGAAATCGCGCTGGGGATGATTGAAGTACTGGTCGACCTGGCGGACCTCGTCCGCCCTCAGGGCACCGAGGCGCGACAGATCGGCCTCGAGCCGCTGGGGGTCATCGCAGCGGAACTTCAATTCGACTTCGAGCATTGGCGAGCCAGTTCCTGCAGCAGATCCCAGGTGTAGAGCCCCGTGTCGTGGCCGTCGGACCACCAGATTTTGAGGGCGTAATTTCCCGAGAAGCCGAGCTTCACGGGCGCGACATCGTGGGGGACATCGGCGGGGTTGAGCGTCCGCTCGCCGCTGATTTCATCGATGCATCCGGCGCAGGGACAGAGGCAGCGGACGAAGTGGAATGGCAGCCCCACGGGCGGGCTGTCGGACCAGGCGACTTCAATGACCCCGGCCTCGCGCAACACGCGGATGGACGTTGGGGGAGCGGCGGGCATGGTGAACACGGGGTGCGGGGAAGGGGAGAAGTGACGGGGCGCGGCTGGAAGGGGGGTTTTTCGGTTTTCCACCCTCGTTTGGAGCCCCCCATGGCGTACAAGCGTCGATGATACTGTCTCGCCGGGGAACCGTCTTCCCCCCGACGGGACTCGCCCTCTCCTGGTTTGGGGAGGAGGTCTGCTGTTTGGTTTTTCTGCCCTGGTGCCGGCATGGTGCTGCTGATTCTGGCCTGCGTCGTTTCGGGGTTTGTGATCTCGTGCCTGGCGACCGCGGGCATGCGGTGGCTGGCCCCGCGGGTGGGCCTGATCGATCAACCGAACGCCGCCCGGAAGGTGCATGTCAATCCGACTCCCCTGGGAGGGGGGTTGGGGGTTTTGGCGGGAGTGGTTCTGCCGCTCCTGGCGGGATTGGTGGTGGTGACGGCTGTGGCCTCGGGAACCCTGTCGGACGCGTGGCTGCCCGCGGTTCTGCGAGACCATGTCGCCGGAGTTCTGTCGAAGCGAGGTTCGTTGGCCGCACTTTTGGCTGGGGGCCTGGTGATTTCGGCCCTGGGGCTGCTCGATGATCTGCGCCCTCTCGCGTGGCGGCCCAAGTTGCTGGTGCAATTCCTGGTGGCGGGGGGATTGGTTGCCTCGGGGGTGCGGGCCACCGTTTTTGCCCAGGCTCCCTGGGTGGGCGATCTCATCACCCTGTTCTGGATTGTGGGGCTGACCAATTCGTTCAATTTTCTCGACAATATGGATGCGCTATCGGGAGGAATCGGGCTGATCGCGGCCACCCTGTTCGCGACGATCCTGCTGACCGCCACCGCGACACCTCATTGGTTCGTGGCCGCGTTTCTGCTGCTGATTGCCGGTTCCCTGGCCGGTTTTCTCGTCCACAATCGCCCCCCGGCAAAAATCTTTATGGGGGATGCCGGGAGCTGTCTGATCGGATTGTGGATCGCGTCACTGACGGTGCTGGGAACATTTTACGATGAACAGCAGGCGGGACGGCATGTGATTCTCGCGCCGCTCTGCGTTCTGGCTGTTCCACTCTATGACTTCTGCAGTGTGATCCTCATTCGACTCAAACAGGGGCGCAGTCCGTTTCATGCCGACAAGTCGCACTTTTCACACCGGTTGGTGGAACTGGGGCTCAGCAAGACCTCGGCCGTTCTGACCATTCACCTGGTGACTTTGATGACAGGGCTGGCCGGCCTGTTGCTTTACCAGGTGCGGGATTGGAATGGAGCGATGGTGGTGATGGCGATGGTGCTGTGCGCCCTGGCTGTGGTCGGCATTCTGGAAACAGCCGGGCGGCAGCGCCGAGAATCCGAGAAACGAACCTGACCCAGGGGGGTGACGATTTCCAAAACTCGCGTGGCTGATCCTCAGACACGTTGTTCGAGCATTGCTGGTTGTTCGCCTGGGGGGCGGCCCTCCGGGGACTTCAGCGCGCGGAGGGTCCCGCAGGGTCGGTCAGGGCGGCGAATCAATACAGAAACCGGTTGCAATCTTTGAAGTCGAACACCAACAGGTCGGCGAGGCCACCCGACAGCAGGGGAGTCAGCCGCTGACGCAGTTGCTCGTGGAGCGGGTGGGTCAGGAAGGCGTCCCGGGTGGACTCATCGGCAAAGGTGATGACAATCGCGTGGGTGTAGCCCTTGTTGAGCCCCTCGGGACTGGTATAGGGCCCGGCGGAGACCTGGACCACGCCATAGACCTGCGAGGGAAGGTCATCATACGACTCGAATACGGTTGCCAGATCCTCCCGATCGGAGGTGGGAGGGAACCGCAGCAGCATCACTTGCTTGTATTGGGCCATGGGAACCGGAGAGAGCGCGGCAGAGAAAGAGAATGGGGGAGGGGAATTTCAGTGGTGCGCGGCGGGGCTTAGCGTCAGACGGGTAAACTCCTGGACCCGGCCCATGATCGCCGGTTCGACAGGCAACCGCTCCATCGAACTGGCTCCATAAAACCCGACAATTCCTGCGGTGTGGTCGAGGATGTACTGAGCATCGGCCGGTTCGGCGATCGGACCGCCATGACAGAGCACCAGCAGGTCGGGCTTGATCCGGACGGCGGCGTCCCGCATGGCCTGGACTCGGCGAGCTCCCTCGGCCAGGTCGACCGCCGTCTGGGCTCCAATCAGCCCTTTGGTGGTCAGTCCGAGATGCGGAATCAGAATGTCGCACCCGGCGGCCGCCATCGCGGCGGCCTCTTCGGGGTTGAAGCAGTAGGGAGTGGTCAGCAGCCCCATCTCGGCCGCCAGGCGAATCATATCGACCTCGAGTCCGAAGCCCATGCCAGTCTCTTCGAGGTTGACCCGCATCACCCCGTCGAACAGTCCCACCGTCGGAAAGTTCTGCACTCCCGCGAAGCCCTCCGCCTGCACCTGCTTCAGAAAAACCGGCATCAGCCGGAATGGATCGGTGCCACAGACGCCGGCCAGGACCGGAGTCTTGCGGGCGACCGGCAGCACTTCGCGGGCCATGTCCATGACGATGGCATTGGCATCGCCATAGGGCAGCATGCCAGCCAGTGAGCCGCGGCCCGCCATCCGGAAGCGTCCCGAGTTGTAGATCACCAGCAGATCGATCCCCCCCGCTTCCGACAGCTTCGCCGACAGTCCGGTTCCAGCACCACCCCCGACAATCGGTCGTCCAGCGAAAACCTTGGCTCGCAATCGCTGCAGGATTGTTGCTCGGGATTCAGCCATCATTCAGGGAGAGGAGCAGGAAGAGATTGGACAGGCCCACAGCGGCCCTGGTTGGACGGACCCCGCGGGGCCTAGCGACCGCGTTTGAAACGCTGGGCGGCCTCAGTCAACACCGCCCGTTCACGCTTCGACAGGGAAGCCTCTCCCTGGGCCGAAATCTTGCGGAGGATGTCATCGACCCGCTCTTTGAAGTCCTCTTCCGACTCGGTGTCGAAATCGGGCTGATGCGTGGTGTCTTCAGGTCGGTGGACCTTGAGATTTCCCGAGCGCAGTGACTTGTTCTGGCGTTGCTGGCTTCCCCAGGCCTGGCGATCGAGCAGACGATCGAACCAGCCCCAGAGACGGCCCCGTAAATCGAAATGATGATACAGCCATCCAAACGCCATGCCTCCCAAGTGTGCCCCATACGCCACATCTCCCACCTGGCGTTGTGTGAGGAGGGAATTCACCACTGGAAACAGGTTGTATGCCAGACAGATGACCGCCAGCCAGCGAATTTCAATCGGCAAAATTCCAAACACATAGACCCGCCGACGCGGAAAGTGCATCGCATACAGCATCATCACCGCGAGCACCGCCCCCGACGCCCCCAACACGGGAATATCGGCTTGCTGAGACACCAGCACCACACCGGCCTGAACCGCGACCGAAAAGACCGCGGCCGAGAGATAGAAGCGCAAAAACTCGCGACTGCCGTAGATCCCCTCGACATCGGGCCCGAAGAACCAGAGCATCAACATGTTGCCCACGACGTGCCAGAGAGAATTCTCGTCGTGCACAAACGCGTAGGTCACCAGCCGCCAGACCTGGAATTTGCCAAAGGCCTCCCGAATGGTGAAATCCAGCCAGGCAGTCACTGGACTTTCGGTCAGATCCCGGGATGCGGAGAGGGCTTGCAGAACGTAGATGACGCCCGTCACCAACACAATTTGGCGACAGACCGAGCCCCCCACCGCCCAATAGTCGGAGAAGGACTTTTCATCTCGATAATATTCGCGGTCGTAGAGCCCCATGCCGCTCTGGATCGTGAGGATGGCGGATCGGAATTCCGGGGACGATGGGACAATCCAAACTCCCCCGAAGAGTTTTATTGTAGACGTTGCCAAGCTGGTTCTGGTAGCCGTTTCATTGCCGATTTTGAATGCGCAAGCGAGTTGGGACCGAATTCTGGTGCGGGTATCGAACCGCTGGGACGGGGGATTCCCAAGGGGCTGCCGGGTGATCTGCCCGTTTCCACATCCCGTCGCGGCCAGGAGGTGACTACTCCGCCGGTCGCAGCGTCACAAAGGTGATCTCGGGCCGGCAGTTCCAACGCCAGGGATACATCCCACCCACTCCCCGACTGACCCTCAGCAGGGTCGGCGAGCGGTCGAAAGTTCCCCCGGCATACTTCACACCAAACAAACTGGGGGCGTAGATCGGCCCCACAACCGGCAGGCACACCTGCCCGCCATGGGTATGACCAGCCAGCATCAGGTCGACACCAGACCGCCGTGCTGCGGGGAGATTGTCGGGAGAGTGAGACAACAACAGCCGGAAATCCCCCGGTTCTGCGAGCGACCAATTGGGCCCCGGCCCCCACCAGGGACGTTCGTCCCCCGCCAGGACCACCGGCTGGCCGCGCCAGACCAGACGCCTCGTCTGGCCACCGGCGTTCTGCCAACCCAGGTTCTCCAACCGCTGCCGCGTGCGGTCGATATCGCCCCATTCCCAATCGTGGTTACCCTGCAGAAAAAAGCAGCCCAGAGGAGCGGAGAGACGGCCCAGCGTGGGGCCGATCCACTCGTGCAGACGCACATCGTCCAGCAGGTCCCCAGTGAAGACCACGAGATCAGAGGGCCGCTCCCGGGCGAGTTCGAAGACCCGTTCGAAATAGGGAAGGCTGACTCCCCCCGTGTAATGCAGGTCACTCAGATGGAGAATCCGCAGGCCATTCCAGGCGGCCGGCAGACGGGGCAGAGTCAGTTCGAGCTCGATGATCTCCAGTGACAGGATTTCGTTGCCGGGAATCGACAGCCACCAGTTGTTGCGGGCCTCGCGGTTGACGGGAGGCTCGGCGAGTTCCTGGCCGATCTGATGGAGTTCCCGTTGTTCCGACACGATCTGGCGGGCCGGGGGCCGCCGCGTCAACACCACCCATCGCAGCAGCCACAACAGGGCCACGGCCATGAATGTCAGTCCCCCCCAACGCTCCTGCCATCCGAGATCGGCGGGATGCCCTCCCGCCAACAGCCGCGGCTCCCCCCAGCCGACCCACCCGATCCAGGCGAGGCTGGCGACCGGGACCCAGAGAAAATGAAAAAGCTGCAGCGGCAGCATCACGCGATGCCGCAGCCGCAGCCCATGCATCCGGTTGATGAAGCCGATCCAGAACAGGGCGTGCCCCACAATGGGCAGCACAATCCAAGCCAAGGTCTTCAGGATCGTCAGCATCAACGGCCAATCACTTCAGCAATTCGGCCGGCTTGACTCCCAGCTTGGCGCCATTGAACTTGAAGGGGAGCGGTTTGAAGTCCCCCACCAGTTCGACACTCGACTTCTCGGGAATCTTTTCTTCGAGCCCCGTGCACCAGTAGCAGGCATTCACCAGCAGCCGGCGGACCCCTTCGTTGGAGAAGTCGGTCGAGGCTCCGATGGTCGAGGTGAAGATCCGGGATTTTTTGCCCGCCGCACCGGTGTAGGACTTGACCCAGGCAATCGGCATCATGGGCTTGTTCTTGTCTCCCTCGACGGGAGGATCATCAAACTTCATCCCCGTCAGCACCGCCCCCAACAACAATGGCTGGCTGTCGCCTGGCAGCGGCAGGCGGACACCATACACATCGGTGGGGCCCCACACGTCCCCGCTCTTGATGCCCCGCAGGATGGGATGCTTTTCCTGCCCAGGGGCCACGATACCCCGGGTGCTCTCACTGCCATGATTGCCATGATGGCTGATCCAGGTCTCGCCCAGTACCTGCCGGCCAAACCCACCATCGAAGTTGTCTCCCTTGTGCGTCCAGGTGTACTTCTTGAACTTCGATTCACCCTGGAAGTTGAAGGCATGCGTGGCCGTCCGGAGGCCAATCACAGGCTTGCCCGACTCGACATAGTCGACGATGTGCTGCATCTGGTCGTCGGGGAGACTGCGGAACCGCAGGAAAATGACGGCCAGATCGGCGGTCTTCAACGCCTCCAGTCCAGGGATATTGTTCGACTGGTTGGGGTTGATCGTTCCGGTGGCGGGGTCAATCGCGAACAGCACCGTGCACTTGAAACCGTGTCTCTCCGAGAGGATTTTGGCCAATGCGGGCAGTGTTTCCTCCGAGCGATACTCTTCGTCACCACTAATCATCACGACATGCTTGCCCTGGCCGGGGCCCGCCTTGCCTGGCAGCACGATCCACGGATCCTCAGCCCGCACAGTCGTGGCCACCGTGGCCGCGAAGAACGCCGCCAGCAGGCTCCAGGCGACGGCTTTTCGAGTCAGACACTCACCACCAAATCGAACGCTCGCACGCATGGAATTGCAACCTCACCAGGTGGAATGAATTCGGGCGAAGGGGACCGAAACGTCACAGCCCAACCCTCGCACATCCGGGATGGCCCCTCAGGACCGGTCACAGTCCGGGCGATCGGGCTGCCGGAGTGCTAGGTTTTAGCCTCTGGAGATCGGGAGTGCATCCCCGCGGCCGGAGAGTTGCCGCTGGTATCGGCTTGGCCGACCTTTCCGGCAACTTTTCCCCCCGACTTGGGCCTCCCCGACTAGGCCAGCAAGTCGTGGATAACCTCTCCGTGGACGTCGGTCAGCCGGAAATCGCGGCCGGCGAACCGGTAGGTGAGACTGGTGTGATCAAACCCCAGCATGTGCAAGATGGTGGCATGCAGGTCGTGCAGGTGGACCTTGTTCTCAACCGAGTAATAGCCGTAATCGTCCGTCTTGCCATACACCAACCCAGGCTTCGCTCCGCCTCCCGCCAGCCACATGGTGTAACCTTGGGGATTGTGGTCGCGGCCATCGTCTCCCTGGGCCACGGGGGTTCGGCCGAATTCGCCCCCCCACAAAACCAGCGTGTCTTCCAGCAGTCCCCGGCTCGACAGATCGGCCAGCAGCGCGGCGATGGGCTGGTCGACCTCCAGGGCGTTCTTGGTGTGGTCGGCCCGCAGCCCTCCATGCTGGTCCCACTTGTAGCTGTGCGTGCATTGCACGAACCGCACCCCGCGTTCGATGAACCGCCGAGCCATCAGGCACTGGCGGCCAAAGTTCGCAGTCTGGGGATTGTCGAGGCCGTAGAGTTTCTGGATTGTCTCGCTCTCACCGGAGAGGTCCTGCAGTTCGGGAGCGGCCGATTGCATCCGGAAAGCCAGTTCGAACGAGTTGATGCGGGCTTCGAGGGCCGTGTCGGGGCCGGTTTCGGACTGCCGCTCCACATTCATCTCATGCAGCAGGTCGAGTTCCAGCCGCTGCAGGTGTCGGGCCGTTCCCTCGGCGTTTTCGATAAACGGGATCTTGGCGCGGTCTGATGGAATGCTGGCGTTTCCCAAGGGGGTTCCCTGGTAGACCGCCGGCAAAAATGCCGAGCTGTAAGCGTTGACCCCGCCGTGCGTCAGCGTGGGACAGATGGTAATGAACCCGGGCAGATCCTGGTTCTCGGTCCCCAACCCATAGGTGATCCACGAGCCCATACTCGGACGGACAAAGGTGTCGCTGCCCGTGTGCAATTCCAGCAAAGCTCCTCCATGACGGGAATTGGAGCCATGCATCGAGTTGATGATGCACATCTTGTCGACATGCCGGGCGACATGCGGGAAGAGTTCGCTCACCCACGCGCCCGATTCTCCATATTGCTGGAATTTCCAGGGGGACTTCAGCAGGTTGCCCGTCGCCGAAGAGAAGACCCGGGGCTTGGCAAAGGGGAGGGGTTTGCCGTGGTCCCGCTCGAGCAGGGGCTTGTAATCGAAGGTGTCAACCTGGGATGGGCCGCCGTGCATGAACAGGAAGATCACCCGCTTGGCCGTAGGGGTGAACTGGGGATCGCGGGGGGCCAGGGGATTGGCGGAGCCCGTTGCCTGGACCGGCTCGGCCGCCAGTCCGGCGAGAGCGAGGCCTCCAAAACCAGCCGCCGCCTGACGCAGCATGGTCCGTCGCGAAACGGCGCGGTCTTCGTCGAAACACCAGGTGCGGGACATCACGTTACTCCACGTAGATGAATTCATTGGACGCCAGCACCGCCCGGCACAGCGCTTGCCAAGCCCGTTCGCGGGGCGTGACCAGTGCGCCGGCCCCAGCGCTGCTCGCGGTTTCCGCGACGTTTGTGGTCGCCTGCAGGTATCTTTGCACGAACTCGAGGCTCCGTGCGACTTCCGGTGTGCGGGGTGGGCGACCCAGGGCCCGCTGATACAACTCGACCACGCGCTCCGAATCCGACTGTTCGGCGGGGGCCAACAACTGCCGGGCCAACTCGCGGGTCTGCTTCAGCACCAGGTCGCTGTTCATCAGGAAGAGAGCCTGGGGTGCGACCGTGGTGGTGTCGCGTCGACCACTCTGCACGCTGGGATCCGCGAAATCGAACGCCTGGAAGACGTCGTACAAGGCACTGCGGACCACGGGCAGGTACAGCGACCGCCGCGGTGGGTCGTAGACCACCGGATTGACGTTCGCCGTACTGGTCACGTAGGCGCGGTTGGGGGTGGGAAGGAGGGTGCCTCCCATGTTCGAGTCGAGGGTGTCGGCGACGGACAGAATCGAGTCCCGCAAGGCCTCGGCCTCGAGCCGGCGGCGGTTGAACCGCCACCAGAGCCGGTTTTCGGGGTCTTTCTCGGCGGCTTCGGAATCGAACCGGGTGCTCATCTGCCAGGTCGAAGACAGCAGCATCTGCCGATGCAGCGTCTTCAGGGACCAACCCTGTTCCTGCAGGCGGACCGCGAGAAAATCCAGCAATTCGGGGTGTGTGGGGCGTTCTCCCAGGCGTCCAAAATTGTCGGGTGAGCGCACCAGCGCCTCGCCAAAGTGCCATTGCCAGACCCGATTGACAATCACCCGGGCGGTCAGAGGATTCCTTCGGTCGGTCAACCACTGGGCGAGTTCCAGCCGACCCGACTGGCTGGAATTCACTTCTCGCTCAGCTGAATTGGGAAAGACCTGGGGGAACCGCCGGAGGGTCTCGGCCCCCAGATTAAGGTGGCTTCCCCGCAAGTGAATCCGCAGGTTCTCGGGCTTGCCCTCGGTCACCGCCATCGCTTCAGGGAACTTGGGCAAAGCCTCTTCGAGGGACTTCTGTTCCTGGCGCTGGGCAGCCAATTCCTTTCGAATGGGTTCGGGAAACAGTTCCTCGACGCTGGCTGGAGGCTGCAGCGGTCCATCGGGGTCGTACAATGCCTGGCGGAAGGCTTCGAGGACCTCATCGCCCAGGCTGGTCAGTGAGCGAGTCGCCTCGCGAGACTGCAATTCCTCCCAACGGGCGGTGGCCTCGATACCGAGTTGCTGGTACCGCGCCGCCAACTCGGACAGGTTCGAAGGAGCGGGAGCCGCCAGCAACCGTTCCCGAATCTTCCCGGGCAACCTGTCGGCTTGGGGGGCGGGTGGAGATTCGCCCCGCTCCCGGGCGGCGAACTCGTGCCAGGTGCTCCAGACCGAGTCGGTCTGGGGTTTGTGGGTGGCCAGTGTCTGCATCACCGACTTGATAAAGCCCGCCACCTGGGGGCGCTGTCGTAGCGTCGCGGCGTTTTTCCCGGCAATCTCCAAGTCGGCCGGTCGGGCGCGGTCATCCTTCACGGGGGCCAGCACCAATTTGTCGATGTGCGGAAAAGGACCAGGATTCTCAATACGGAGAACGACCGGGCCCGCCTCCAGGGCCGCGACCGCCTCGACAAACCAGGTCTGGGTGTCGGGATTCCATGAGCCGGTCACCTGGCCCGCCGCGTCACTTCGCAAGAACTGTCCACCGATGGTCAGTCGGTTCGGCCGTGCGGCTGCCGCGGCGTATCTCAACTCGATCTGGTACACCCCGGCCTGCGGGATCTGCAGGTCATATTCGACGAAATTTGGTGTTTGACCCGCATTCACCAAAACTCCAATTCCCTCCCCGTAACCATCGCGGACCTTGTTGACATTCCCGCGGGCGAAGTCTTCGGCCTCGATCAGCAACGTGCCGAGGGGAGCCGGCTGCCCGACGGGAGGCCCCACACTCTGGACGCGGGCCAACAAGGCGTCGAGACGCCCCTGGGCTTCGGCCGCCAGCAACAGATCTCCCAGGCCGCGACGGGCCCGGCCCAAGACCGCGGACGATTCCGTCTGCACCGCCCGGGCGATGCTGGACTTCACCTGCTCGATCCGCTGCTGTTGCGCTGCGCGGGCCGCCACGACGTCGGGGGCCGCCAGCGGCAGTTCCTGCCAGCGGGCCACCACCGAAAAATTCTCCATCGTCTTGGTGCTTTTGAAGATTCCGGCGAGCGAGTAGTAATCGTCCTGCGTCAGCGGATCAAATTTATGGTCATGACACCGGGCACAGCCCATGGTCAGCCCCAGGACCGCTCGCCCCAGCGTGTCAACCTGCTCGTCGATGATGTCCATCTGCATTTTGACCGGGTCATCCTCGGCGAGCATCTTGGCTCCCAGCGAAAGAAACCCGGTCGCCACCGTGCGCTCCAGCAGTTCTTCCACGCGCCCCGTCGACGGCAACAGGTCTCCCGCCAACTGTTCATGGAGGAACTGATCGAAGGGCTTGTCGGCATTCAGCGATTGAACCACGTAGTCGCGGTATCGGAACGCGTTCGCATAGGCGAGGTTCTCGTCGAGGCCATTTGAGTCGGCATAGCGCACCACGTCGAGCCAGTGACGCCCGAACCGCTCCCCATATCGGGGGGACGCCAAAAGACGGTCGACCACCCGCTCAAACGCCAGCGGGGAGTCGTCCTGCAGAAAATCGGCCACTTCCCGAGGGGTCGGAGGTACCCCGTGCAGGTCCAGAGTGGCCCGCCGGATCAACGTCCGCCGGTCCGCCGCCGGTGCGGGTGCCAGCCCCGCTTTTTCGAGAGCCGACAGAACAAACCGATCGAGTGGTTCGCGCGCCCACGCGGTGTTGCGATTGAAGGGAGGGTCTGTCGACTGGGGAATCTGGAACGCCCAGAAACGCCGATCTTCGTCGGTGACGGCTCCCGTGTTCCGCGGGGCACCGCCAGAGGCCCCCTCTGTCGCAACCTGGGGCCAGATGGCCCCCTGCTTCACCCAGTCGACCAGCAGGGCGATTTCGGCATCGGGCAGTTTCGAGCGCGGGGGCATCTTGAGGTCCCCCGTGTAGCGGACCACCTGAATCAACAGACTCTCGTCCGGCTTCCCGGGGACGATGGCGACACCACTGTCTCCGCCCGCCAGAGCCTGTGGTCCCAGGTCGAGCCGCAGCCCGGCCTTGGCCTTCTCTGCCCCGTGGCATTCCAGACACCGGTCAATCAGGATCGGGCGAACCTTGCTTTCAAAGAATGCTTCAGCCGCAGCGCGATCGGCGGGGGAGGGGGGGGCATTCGCGGCGACCTGTCCCCAAGCCAATTCAGTCCAGGCCCAGCCCAGCCCCAGAACGCCCAGGGCGACACGACGCAGAACAGCGGTACCACTCAGCATGTTCGATCGAAGTTGGCAGAACAGGTTCCCATCAGTGTCCATACATGCATCGTACCGGATAGGGGCCGAGGCTTCCAGACTGGTCCGGGGCATGAACGCAGGTATTGGGCGCTGGAGACAATTCCACCGGGAGCGACACCTTCCCTGGAGCGAGCCTGAGAGTTCCGCCGAAAGTGTCGGTCCAGGTGCCGGTCTTCGGGGATCCAGCGCCGGAGGCGTCCGCACCCGCTGTTTTTGAAAAGCCGCCCCGCTTTTTGTACCCTCACGGCTGTCGTTAGATTGTCTCACTGGATTTTCCTGCGGACCGGAATGCCCGACACGCCCGTTTCCTCCCTCTCTGATCCCCGCGTGGGAATCATCATGGGTAGCACGTCTGACTGGGAGACCATGCAGCATGCGGCCCAGACCCTGCAAAAACTGTGGGTGCCCCACGAGTGTCGGGTGGTTTCCGCACATCGAACGCCCGACTGGATGCGGGAATACGCCCAGTCGGCGGAGAGCCGGGGGTTGCAGATCCTGATCGCCGGGGCGGGGGGGGCGGCCCATCTGCCGGGAATGACGGCGTCGTTCACCCTGCTGCCTGTGCTGGGGGTCCCGGTTCAGAGTCATGCCTTGCAGGGGCTGGACTCGCTGCTGTCGATCGTGCAGATGCCCGGGGGCGTTCCAGTCGGGACAATGGCGATTGGCAAGGCGGGAGCGATCAACGCGGCGTTGTTGGCGGTCCGAATGCTGGCGGTGAACGATCCCGCTCTGCGGACCCGCCTGCAGCAGTTTGCCGACGATCAGACCCGGACCGTGCTGGAGGCCCAACTGCCATGAGTCTCCCAAAATCGTCGACGGAATTTGAACCGATTCTCCCGGACGCCACGATCGGAGTGTTGGGGAGCGGGCAACTGGGGCGGATGTTTGCGATTGCCGCCCGGCGGCTGGGCTATCGGGTGCATACCTTTTCGCCAGACAGCGACACGCCGACCGGGCAGGTGGCCGACCGGGAGGTGACCGCCTCCTACGACGACCTCGCGGCCGTGCGGGAATTCGCCTCCCAGGTGTCGGTGGTCACCTTCGAGTTCGAGAATGTCCCGGCGGCCACGGCCGAGGCGGCTGGGGCGCTGGTTCCCGTCCGCCCGAGTGGGCAGGTGCTGCACATCACTCAGCATCGGCTCAGGGAAAAGACGTTTCTGTCGGAGTCGGGGTTCCCGGTGACCCCTTTCCGCCGGGTCACCTCCCTGGCCGAGTTGCGGGGGGCCCTGTCGGAGTTTGGCACGCCGGCGATTCTGAAGACGGCAGGGTGGGGATACGACGGCAAAGGACAGGTGCGGATCAACCGTGTCGACGAAGCGGCGAACGCTTGGGGACGACTGGCGACCGACGAAGCGGTGCTCGAAGCATTCGTCGATTTCGCCGCCGAAGCTTCGGTGGTGGCGGTGCGGGGGCGGGGGGGAGAATGTGTCTCCTTCCCGATGATCGAGAACAGCCACAGCCACCACATTCTCGATCTGTCGGTGTGTCCGGCCCGCGTCCCGGCCCAGGTCCAGCAGGAGGGTGAGGCGCTGGCGCGCCGGGTGCTGGAAGCACTGGATGTGGTCGGCGTGTTGTGCGTGGAGTACTTTGTGCGGCGCGACGGCCGGCTGTTGATCAACGAACTGGCCCCCCGTCCCCACAATTCGGGGCATCTGACCATCGACGCCTGTCTCAGCTGCCAGTTCGAGCAGCAGGTGCGTTCGATCTGTGGCCTCCCTCTGGGATCGGTCGAGCAGGTCCGGCCCGCCGCGATGGCGAATTTACTGGGAGACCTCTGGTTTCCCCGCTCCCCCAACTGGGTCGCGGCATTCCAGGATCCACGGGTCAAACTCCACCTGTACGGCAAGGCCGAGGCTCGCCCGGGACGGAAGATGGGGCACCTGACGGCCCTCGCCGACACCGTCGAAGAGGCCGTAGCCCAGGCCCAGGCAGCGCGGCAACGCCTGGGTGAGTAGACGCGTCAAATCGTCGCGGACCGGACGCTTCGCGGCGCCTTGGTCGGATCTGTCGAGGCCGGTTGAGCGATACCGTGATCGTTCTGGAATGGCGGTTGGGGCTTCAATCCCGCGCCACACTGCGTCTGCGCAGCAGCACAATGGCGTCGGCCGACATCGCCTCCTCACGGCCAATCGGGCCCACCTTCTCACCGGTCTTGGCCTTGATGTTGACGCAGTCGGTCGGCAAGCCCAGTAGTTGGGCGAGGTGCTGGGCGATGGTCGGCTTGTAGCCCGACAGCTTGGGACGCTGGGCGAACAGCGTGCAGTCGAGGTTCACCGGTTCCCAACCCAATTGCCTGACCCGGGTGAGGGCCGCCTCGAGGAAGATCCGCGAGTCGAGATCCTTGTTGGCCGGGTCGGTGTCGGGAAAAAGTTCGCCGATATCTCCCAGTGCGGCCGCCCCCAAGAGAGCATCGGTCACCGCGTGCAGCAGCACATCGGCATCGCTGTGGCCCACCAGGCCGCGATCGTAGTCCACCCTCACTCCCCCCAGAATCAGGGGGCGATCCGGTCCCAGTCGATGTGTATCGTGACCCAGTCCCACCCGGTACTCGAAGTCGCTCATTGGTGTTCACTTGTGGAGTCGAAGCGTTTGACCCCGCTAAAATTAGCGATCGCAGCCAACCCGTGCGACTCTGTGCACCGGGAGGTCACAATCACGGGCCAAGCCAGGATTGCATGGGATTCTGGGGCAGCATCAGCCCCACCAGGATGTCATAAGCGGCATGCGCCCCCACGGCGATTCCCAACCCCCGGTTGACCATCAGCGTCGCGAAGAAGATGCCGGCGATCACCCGAAAGGCAAAGCCAAAAGGCTCATAGGCATCACCGGCAGGACCGACGTAGTGGGCCCACGAGAACAGCAGGCTGGAGCCCAGCACGGCCCAGAGAATGGCCGGCCCCCGATCAAAGAACAATCGGAGCGCGCCAAACATCAGCGGCAGCAAGGCGGCCCGGAACAGCAGTTCCTCATAAATGCCCGCACCCAGAAAACTGATCGCACGGGTCAGTTCGGCCGTGGTGGGAATGGCGATGGCCGCCGTTGGGGGGACGTTTTGGGATGCGTGATATCGGTCGATCAGGATCGACTGCGTCTCACCCAGGAAGACCAGGCACAGTCCGTAGATCACACTCTCGCAAAGCATTCCGGCCAGCGTCCCCAGCGAGGCCCGCCAGCGGTATCCCCCCGCGATTTGCCAGAACAAGAGGCCAATCATCAAGACGACGGGCAGAAACCACGGCTGTTCGAATCCGAATTGCTGCAGGGTACTGCGGATCCAGTAATCGGCGCCATTGCGGACCGGCTCCTCGGGAGCCGAACGAATGTAAGCGGCCCCCAGTTCGTAAGACGCCAACAACGGCAGGACGAACAGCAATGAGGCCAAGGGTTGGCGCGAAACATACCAGTACTCTTCCCGATACCGATCTTCGAACTGTCGCGCGTACTCCCGGTCCCGGTGTTCCCACTCTTGCCGATCGGCTTCCCTGTCGTCAGATCCAAACCACATGCTGTCCACCTCGCGCAAGACCAACCCGTGTTCGCTGGGTCGGCACTCGGCGCGGGAGGGCCGCAGAGTTTCTGAACTGATTCCGGTTGGCGCGATTGTCGTCGGGGAACCCATTCACGCGGTGGGGGCAGTTCCGGCAGACCTGCGGTTTGTTCCAGTTATCGGCACTCCAGCAATTCGGCGAGATGCATCAGGCGAATCGGATTTTGCTGCCGATGGAGCGCCCCGCCGATGTTCATGAGGCAGCCGGCGTCGGTGCTGACCAGAACGTCGGCCCCGGTGGCCGATATGCAGGCCGTCTTCTCATTGACCATCGCCCCGGAAATCGCGGGATACCGCACCGCGAACGATCCGCCGAATCCGCAGCAGGTGTCCTGCTTCTCGGGGGCCAGATACTCCACGCCCCGCACATGACGGATAAGTGTTTCGGCCTCGGTCTTCAAGTCCAGTCCCCGCAGGTGGCAGGCATAGTGATAGGCGACTTTGCCCTCGAAACGCGCCCCGACGTCGATCACCTTCAATTGATGGACCAGGAATTCACCGAGTTCAAAGGTTCGATCAGCCAGTTCGCGGGCACGAGGCCCCCAGACGGGATCCTCGTGAAACAGATGGGGAAACTCGATGCGGACCATGGCCGCGCACGACCCCGAGGGGACCACAACTTTCCGGCCGTCGGCGAACGCCTCGATGGTGTGGCGGGCCAGGTCTCGGGCACCGTCCAGGAATCCGCTGTTGTAGAACGGTTGTCCGCAACAGGTCTGCCGTTCCGGAAAGTGTACGGTCAGCCCCAGTCGCCGCAGCAGGCGGACCGTGGCCACCGCCGCGTCCGGGCGCATCACATCTCCCAGGCAGGTGGCCATCAACGAAACTTCCACTCGGGGTACCTCGGGTTCGGTTCGGGGAGGCGTTTGCAACGACAGTGAGTATACTGGAGTCTCCAGAGGGGGTGCAGTCACCAAGGCTGAAGGAGTCCGTTCGGATGTGGAGAAGTCTGTGGGTTTGGGGGGTCGCGATTGGATTGGGCGGGGCAGAGGGGCTCGCGACCGCGCAAACAGCGGGCCAGGTCGAAGTCGTGCGGCTTCCCGCCGGCGATTTGCAACCCCAGGTCGTCATCGCCGGCCATGGTGTCCAGCATCGACTGACCTTCCGGGGAGATCCTGCGGCAGGGGATGTCTGGTACGCCCGGCGCGGCCCCGACGAAGCGGACTGGTCACAGCCGATCCAGGTCAACCATCAGGCGGGAAGTTCGATTGCGACCGGCACCATCCGTGGACCGCAGTTGGCCGTCGGCCCCCGGGGACGGGTGCACGCGGTCTGGAACGGTTCGTCCCAGGCCACTCCCCGCGGCCCGGGCAAGTATGACGCGCCCTTGCTGTACGCCCGCATGACCGATGATGGTCGTGGATTCGAGGCGGAGCGCGATCTGATCGGTTCGGCGTACGTCCTCGATGGAGGGAGTTCGGTCGCCGCCGATCACGACGGACGAGTGTTCGTCATCTGGCACGCCGGGACGACTGGTGAAGAACAGCGCCGCGTCTGGATGGTGCGGTCGACCGATGAGGGGCGGACCTTTGGCCCGGAGGTGGTGATTGATTCCAAGGCCGAGGGGGCCTGTGGTTGCTGCGGACTCAAGGCGGGGGCCGACAGCGAAGGGAACATCCATGTGCTGTTCCGTTCCGCACGAGAACGCAAACACCGCGATATGCAACTGCTGCAGTCGCGTGATCATGGCCAGACCTTTCAGATGAAGACCCTGGGCCTGTGGCAGGTCGACGCCTGTCCGATGTCGAGCGAGACATTGGCCGAGTCGGCGCAGGAGGTGGCTGTGGCGTGGGAAACCCGGGGCCAGATTGAATTCACCCGGATCAACAAACGGACGGGAGAGGTCGGAAAGATCGAGGCCGCCCCAGGGAAGGGGGGGCAGCGCCGCCTGCCCGCTCTCACATTCAACTCCCGGGGAGAACTGCTGCTGACCTGGACAGAGGGGACCGGTTGGAATCGGGGGGGCGCGGTCGCCTGGCAGGTGTATGATGCTGCCGGGAAGAGCATCGGTTCTGCTGGACGGCAGGGGGATCTGCCGGTTTGGAGCTTTGCCGCCCCGACAGCCCGCCGCGACGGTTCTTTCGAGATTCTGTACTGAATGGTTTTCGAAGTGGTTCGCGGCCAAGCCCCGCCACCTCGATTGTGAACTCAAGGGTTCGACGATGCTCGGCTCATCCACTCCGCTCACTTGTTCAG
>CAIOTJ010000029.1 GCA_903861195.1 uncultured Planctomycetaceae bacterium
AAAGCTGGTCGCAGAGCGGTTGTCGCGTCGCTGGCGGGGGGCTGCTACGATGCGGCTCCAGTCCACCGCCACGGCGCGACCTGCGCCGCTGTTCGTGCGGCTGGCTGCTGGTTCCCTCGCCCCTCCGCCGTAGGCCGCCATGTTGACTCCCCAAACCATCGCGCAGCGATTTGTGTCCGAGACTTTCCCGCGCTGGGCCCCGCTGCTGCTGCTGTGGGGACTGACAGCGGCGCTGCCCGGTTTCGCGTGGGGTCAGCAGCCGGCACCGAAGTATCCCGAGCATCAGCAACTCGACTATGTGCTGACCGATACCGGCGAGCGCCAGCCGATTGCCACCAAGGCCGACTGGGAACGCCGCCGGGCGCACATTCTGGCCAACCTGCAGGTGGTGATGGGCCCGCTGCCGCCCGACACCAAGAAGGTCAGCCCCGACCTGCAGGTGCTGGAGGAAGTGAAGCTCGACAAGTGCGTGCGGCGGAAGATTTCGTACCGGACCGAAGCGAATGACCGCGTGCGGGCCTACCTGTTCCTGCCCCAGCCGGGGACCACGCAGAAGGGGCCAGCCGTGCTGTGCCTGCATCAGACCGTCAAGATCGGCAAGGAAGAACCGGCCGGCCTGGGGGGGAATCCCAATCTGCATTACGCATTGCACCTGGCCGAACGCGGCTATGTGACGCTGGCCCCCGACTATCCGTCGTTTGGCGAGTACGAGTACGACTTCGCCCCGGCCAAGGGGTACACCAGCGGCACGATGAAGGCAATCTGGGACAACATGCGGGCGATCGACCTGCTGCAGTCGCTGCCGGAGGTCGACGGCAACCGCATCGGCTGCATCGGCCATTCGCTGGGGGGGCACAACACGATGTTCACGGCCGCCTTCGACCCCCGCATCAAGGCGCTGGTCTCGAACTGCGGCTTCACCCGGTTCCACAAGTACTACAACGGCGCGCTGATGGGCTGGACCAGCGACCGCTACATGCCGAAGATCCGCACCGAATACCACAACAGCCCCGATGAAGTGCCGTTCGACTTCCCCGAGATCGTGGCCGCCTTCGCCCCGCGCGCGTTTCTGGCGAGCAGCCCCGTGCGGGATGACAACTTCGAGGTCTCGGGGGTGCGGGACACCATCGCCTCGGCCAGTCCGGTCTACAAGCTGCTGGGGGTGCCCGACAATCTGCAGGCCAACTATCCCGACAGTGCCCACGACTTTCCCCCCGAAGCCCGCGAGGTCGCGTATCGATTCCTCGACAAGCATCTCAAGGGAAAATGAGCCGTCGGATGCGACGCCTCGCTTCCCACCGGATCACCGATTGGCCGATGATCTTGTCCCTTCCACTGAATTCCTGACACGAGTTGGTCCGATGTCTGCCTCTCTCGATCGACGTTCGTTTTTGTCCCAGTCTGCTCTCGTGGCTGGTTCGTTTTTATCCGCGGCGGGACTTCCTCTCGCGCAGGGGGCCGAGGAGGCGAAACCCGCTCCGTTGCGTCCCATCCGGCTGGGGGTCTCGACCTATTCGTTCTGGCAGTTCCGCGAGCAGCGGGTCGAGATTGAAGACTGCATCGAGCAGGCGGCCCGGCTGGGGTTCGATGGGGTCGAGATTCTGCAGGTGCAGATGAAGGAAGAATCGAACGGCTACCTGCAGCAGCTCAAGCGGCAGGCGTTTTCGCTGGGGCTGGACCTGATGGGCTTCTCCACCCACCAGGGGTTCGTCAGTCCCGACAAGGCGATCCGCAAGCAGAACATCGACAAGACGCTGCACTCGATCGAGCTGGCGTATCGGCTGGGCATTCCCACCATGCGGGTCAACACCGGCCGGTGGGGCACCACCAAATCGTTCGACGAGCTGATGGCCAACAAGGGCATCGAACCCCGGTTGGAAGGCTACACCGACGAACAGGGCTTCGCCTGGGTCATCGACGCGCTGGAACGCTGCCTGGCGAAGGCCGAGGAATGCGGCGTGGTGCTGGGCCTCGAGAACCACTGGGGTCTGGGGCGTGATGCCGAGGGGGTCTTGCGCATCGTCCACGAGATCGATTCCCCCTGGCTGCGGGTGACGGCCGACACCGGCAACTTCCTCGAACGGCAGTACGAGCAGTTCGAGCAGATCGCCCCGCTGGCGTGCCTGGTGCAGGCGAAGACCTACTACGGCGGCGGCAAGTGGTACACGCTCGACATCGACTACCAGAAGATTGGGGCCATCCTCAAGAAGAACCGCTACCAGGGGTATGTCTCCCTCGAGTTTGAGGGGCAGGAAGACCCGGCGACCGCCGTCCTCAAGAGTCTCGAACTGCTCCGCAAGTCACTCGCCTGACCGGGGGTTCGCCACCAATGGAACTCGCCCGGGTCGAAACAGCCGACGGAATCTGGCTCGACGGCCTGTTCGAACCGGCATCAACCAGCGGCACGCTTCCCTGCGACGCCTGCCTGCTGGTTTCGGGGACCGGGGGGAATTTCTATTCCCCCGGCGTGCTGGAGGTGTTCGCCCGGCTGGCCCGGGCCGCGGGCCTGGCGACCCTGCGCATCAACACCCGGGGTCACGATGGCCTCTGCAC
>CAIOTJ010000030.1 GCA_903861195.1 uncultured Planctomycetaceae bacterium
GCGGGGTACAGTCAGTTCACCCGGGGCGTAGCTCAGCTTGGCTAGAGCGTCTGGTTTGGGACCAGAAGGTCGCAGGTTCAAATCCTGTCGCCCCGATTTGAAGCAAATTACCCTGTTCGGTTGATGACTGCCGACGCAGCATTCGGAGGAATTTGAATACTCAAACGGCCTGGTTGCGGGCAGGGTTTCTAGCTGCTTCAGTCAGTATACGGTTCTGAGTTGTTCCGGGGACTCCGTGTTCAAGATGAGGAAGGATTGGAATGTCTGACAATTGGATTGCCTTGGTTCCGGTCGATCCGCATTTCATTCCCTCCCCAGGCAGGCAAACGATCGCTCGAAACCGGCTCGATGAGATTGCTCCGGATGCGGATCAAATTGAGATCATTGTTTCTGAATCGGTCCGGTTCTTCGATTGCGGTGCAAACTTTCCGAAGATCCTTTGTCCATCTTGTGGGAAAGAAATCGCTCTCGATTGGTGGTCGGAACGCATGGACGACGATTATCAGGACGGTTTCAAGCTGGATCGCTATTGCACACCATGCTGCAACTCGGCGAGCCCACTGCACGAGCTGATTTATGACTGGCCACAGGCTTTCGGCTGCTTTGCACTCGATGTGATGAATCCCAGGATCGGGACGCTCGAGAACGAACATCGACGCGAATTGGAGGAAATCCTCGAAACCAAGCTCGTTGTTGTTTATCAGCATATTTGAGCCGTGGTGTTCCGAAAAAAAGCAAGTTCGCCAAGTGCTGTCGCCAATGGCGCAACGTTCCAACCGTTTCCTGTCGCCGCGATTCCCCATCAGGCGAATTGAGAGGAGAGGGTGAAGAGTAGAAAGTACAAAAACCGGGAACAGGCTCAGAACCGCAGTCGCCCCCCCCTCTCCAGTTTCGACTCTCCACTTTCGACTCTCTTAGTCGCCCGACCGGCTCATCCCTTTCGATTCCTATTCGCAACCAGCGGACTTCGCTGTCTTTTACGGTCTGTTCCAGATCTGCTCCTCGGGGTTTGCCGACTCCCCGCTGGGTTTTCCCCACACGCAGCGCTTCGGCACACGCCCCCCATTCGTCAAATGCGAAACTTGTTGCGACCGGTCGTGAAGCCGGAGTGTCGATTGAAGTCGCCGGGGTCATTTGGGGGGCGACTTTCCGGCTATGTCAATCGATCTCAGGAGGGACCTGCAACTGGTCAACTTGCGACAAACTGGAAGTTTGTCGCCACGGCCGTTGAACAGGTTGGAAAACCCGTTCTACGGGATGGACGAGTTTGCCTCGCTGTCTTCGCTCCTTGAGGGTCTCCCGGAGATCACTCCGTCGGCGTTGTTTTGTCGGGTGACGCGGAAACGGCAGCGGAAGATGACCGCAGCCGACTTCGCGAATTGCGGGCGGTGTCAGCGGGTGGCAACTTACCATCCCGATTGCAGCGGGCAGATCTCAAGATCAGAGAGTTTCGAGTCCCCGGGGGCGAAGAACTCGATGGCCGAACCTTCCGGGGCCGGGAAGATGAGAGAAGTCAGGACCTGTTCGCCCTTGTTGACAAACACTTCCACCGAGCTGGTGTCGATGAAGAGCCGCAGGGCGACAGGGCCCCCCTTGCGAGTCAACGGCGCGGACTGCACGCCGGCGAACCGGGGGTGGAACGCGATCTGCCCCGATTTCGTGCGATCCACCTGCACACGTCCCCCCTGCCAATCGATGGTGATCGTGGTGGCCTGGCCCTGGCCCGAGAAGACCTTCACCCCGCCGGGTCCCGCCCCCTCCTCCAACACAAAACTGAGTTCCACAGGTCCGCTGCGAACACCCGTCTTGCGAATCCAGGCGTTGGCTTCCGCGGCGGTTCCGCCGGCCAACGACGACAACTCGCCGCGCAACGACCGCAATTCGGCCACGGGGGATTGCCGCAGGCGCAGCCCCTCGGCGGTTTTCATGAGGCCGAGTTCTCGCGGGATCGACATCGCGCTCCTCCATGGCGACGTGGGGGTCTCGTTGGCGTAGTTCCAGTTGCTCATCCAGCCGAGCCAAACCCGGCGGCCATCCTCCCGGGGCACGTCACTCCACGAAACCCCCGCATAGAAATCGGCGCCGTAATCGGCCCACAACGCCTCTTCGGATGCGGCACGCGCCGGTTCATCGGCCAACAGGGCGTGATCGAAGTTGATGTGACCCCAGCCCCCGCTGTGCTGGTCGACGATTTGAATCTGTGCCTTCCTGCCGAGCAGCTCGCTGACATCCCAGGCATGCCACGCGAGGCGTTCCCGCTCGCGGCCGCGGGCCGTGCGAACCGCTGTCCCCTCCACCAGCAAATCGACCCGGGTCTGCTCATGCGCTCCGCCGCCGATCAGGAAGCTGAGATGCTTCGCAGTGATCTCAAAGACGGGGGAGGTCAATGTTCCCTGCGTCTGATCGCCATTCCGGAAACTGTTGACGAGGCGTTCTTCCCGGAACCCGCCGACCGGCTGCTGGTTCGGCAGCGTCCCTGGGGCGGGCTCAGTGCCGAACGCGTCCCCGGTCGCCTGCCAGTCTCCATACCCCTGCTCGAAATCGGCCAACACCTTCCCTTGGGGAACGAACTCGGCGAGCGCGGGGGGCAACGGGTCGGGGGTGAATTTCGCCCCGTCGAACTCGCCGACGAAATACTGGCAGCCCGATCCCCCCGCAGGTCCGCCGGGGTTGATGTTCACAATCAACACCCATTTCGTGCCGCCCCCCTCGACCGGGAGCGGAAACAAATCGGGGCATTCCCACAGCCCGTCGACCGCTCCCGCCGGGCCGAACTCGCCGACGTACTTCCACGTCTTCAGGTCGGGTGAGGCATAGAAGTGCACTTTCTTCTCGGCCGCGAGCGCGACCGTCATGATCCAGCGTGACGTCCCCTGGTGCCAGAACACCTTGGGGTCGCGGAAATCGGCCATTTTGACGTCGAGAACGGGATTGCCCGCATATTTTGTCCAGGTTCGTCCACGGTCGTTGCTGTAAGCGAGCCGCTGGTCCTGTCGCCCTTCGCGATGTCCCGTGTAGATGGCCACCAGCGGCGGTTTCCCCGGCATGCCGAAACCGCTGGTATTCTTCCAATCGACGACCGCGCTGCCGGAAAAGATCATGATGCCGTCGGCTTCCGCGAGGGCCAGCGGCAAGTGCTGCCAGTGCACCAGATCGCGGCTGACGGCATGCCCCCAGCTCATGTGTCCCCAACGATCGCCCTGCGGATTGTATTGATAAAACAGGTGCCACTCGCCGTCGTAGAACACCATGCCGTTCGGATCATTCATCCAATTCCGTTCCGGCGTGAAATGGAACTGCGGCCGGAACGGTTCGCGGTAACGCTCCTGTCCCTCCGCGGCGGTTTGCAGACAGATCGCCAGTGCAACGAGGCAGAGACTTCGGATCACGTTCAGGTTCCAGATAGAGAGTGTTGCGATCACGGCGAAGAGGAACAAAAGGAGGACCGCAACGGCACTGGCAACCGTCGAGTTCCCAGCGAGCAGGTGCGGCGCCATGGCGGCGGTGTACGCCGCGCCGCTGCCCACGGCGTCGGCACCCGAAGTCGGACGGTCCCATGCCCCAACCACCCACGGCCGATTCAGAGTAAGCCGTCCCCTTTTCCGATTCAACGGCTGATTCGCGGTGGGAGTGTGGTGTAGTGGTCGAGCGGTCACCCGCATTCTTCTGGCAACCAACCGCCTGCCGCATCGATGAACGAGGTGACTCCCCTCAGGCCGGGTTGGCCGCGCCAGCGGGCCACCCCGGGTCAGAGGCGTCCAAACATGAGCTGTATCGTGGCAGGGGTGTTTTCGCGTCGGAAGTCGGAAAAACGTGAGATTCACACGTCTGTCTCCCGGCGAACGCAGCAATCCTGACAGGATAGAAAGCGCGTTGTTTGGGGGCTTCACCTGGGGTAGCCGCAGGTGCGGCAACCCCAGGCTGAGGGA
>CAIOTJ010000031.1 GCA_903861195.1 uncultured Planctomycetaceae bacterium
CCAGCGAAGCCCGGCTCGAAGCGCTGTGGCAGCAGCGGGCGGGGACCTTCGGGAATGAACCCGAAGGATGGCCCGCAGCCGCCGGGAGCATTGCCCGCTTCAACCCCCCGGCCGTCGACTGGAACGACCTCGCCCGCCGTCTGGCCGACCTCGAAGCGGGTCAGGCGGGGTGACACTCCAGCACGCTCTCTCACAACTGGCACAAATGGTACACAGGGTACGCGGGGTACGAATGACACGCGGGGCACGCTCTGGGCTGCGTTGGGCCTGGAATCATGCGTTGGAAATCTTTTTGGTCTGCGGACTGGCGGGAGGCTCACATGCGGCTGCGGTTTGGCGACTACACCCATGCCTCTCAGGAATGCTCCCTGGTGATTGGCAAGCAGGCGGTCTTTTCGCCCCGAGGCCATCGCCTGCTGACCCGCGAGACGTGGCAGATCTCGGGGGTGCTGCACGCGGCCGACCCCGCCGGGCTGACCCTCGAAATCGCCCGCCTGCGACAGGCGTATGCCGGTTCGGCGACTGTCGCCGGGCTGTTCCTTGACGATGGCCAGACCCCCACCGACCACGTGCTGCGCGCGGCCGACACCCTGGGGGGCATCCGCGTCAGCCGGCTCGAGTTTCCCCTCGGCTCCGGCGGGGAATACAGCACCTGGCGCAACTACCGCGTGAGCCTCGAAGCCGACTTTCCCGAGAGCCAGCCCCTGCTGTGGGACCATGTCGAGACCGTCACCTTCCTCGGCACCGGCGGACCCCGCCATGTGTTCCTCGAAACCCTCGACGGCCCCCCCCAACGGCAGGTTGTCGCCCCCCAGACCACGTACCGGGCGATCCAGCAAGGCCGGGCCCTGGCAGGCACGGGCTACCCCGCGCTCCCCGCCCCTCTCTGGCCGGCCGCCGAACTCGCCCCCCGCCGCGTTGTCGCCTGGGGCACCCCACGCCAAACCGGCACCCAGTGGTCGCACTTTCCCCTCGACTGGCGCTACGAATTCGAAAGCCCCCTCCCCCTCCTCGGCCTCCCCACCCTCCCCCCTGACCCTGTTCGTTTCCACCTTCCACCTTCCTCCTTCCAACTTTCGCTTTTCGCCTGCCCCCCACCATGCCCTGCACCTTCCCCGGCCTCAGCCAGATCCTCCGTTGGTCGTTCACCCTGGCCCACGGCATTTCTCCCTCGCTCGCCACCATCGACGTGGTCCCGCAGGGGCAGCTCCCCGCCGAAGTGGGAGACCTGGTCATTCCCACCGCCACCGGGCCGGTGGTCTTTCGCGACTGCGCCATTGATCGGGCGTCGGTGCAGCGCTCGGCCCAGGGGTGGATTGTCTCGGTCGGCCTGCACGACCGCCGGTGGCGCTGGCAGTTCGGCTCGATCACCGGCTGGTACAACCGCCCGACGGTCGAGGGGGGAATCGAACCGGCCACCAGTCAGTCCCCCCGGCAACTCGCCACCCGGCTGTTGACCGCGTTGGGGGAGACGGCGTTCGACGTGGGTGCCCTGCCCGACGCTCCCCGCCCCGAAGTCTGTTGGGACCACGCCTCCCCCGCGGTCGAGCTCGACCGGCTCTGCGAGCTGTTTGGCTGCCGGGTGGTGCTGGGGCTCGACAATCGGGTCGTGCTCTGCCGGGTGGGGGTCGGCTCGCCCCTGCCCGCCCTGGGGGTCGAACGGCGGTGGACGGTGGGGGTTGATCCTCCCGTCCGTCCCAGCCAGATCCGCGTGCTGGGGGGCCCCACGCAGTACCAGACCCGCTTTCGCCTCGAGGGGGTGGGAGAGGAACGGAACGGTGCGCTGGTCCCCCTCGAAAACCTCTCGTACCGCCCCGAGACCGGCTGGGGAGATGCCCCGCCAACGTTTGGCAATGTGCCATCGCTGGCCGACCGGCAACGGGCCCAGCGGTCGGTCTTTCGCTGGTACCGCCTGCGCTGCACCGCTCCCAGCGACACCGCCAATCTGTTCCAGATTCCGGGCTGCGATGTGCCGGTGACCGCGCTGTGGCAGTTGCTGCCGCTGCATCGCGGCCTGTTGCAGATCGAGACCAACGCCCAGGGGTTCGCACAGCGCCGGGCTCCGGTGGTCGAGGGGCTGTGGTACCCCGGAGGGGCCGATGGGCGCAATCATGACGAGTCGCGTCGGCTGGCGCGGGGCTGGCGGCTTGACCGGCAGCGGGGGGTGGTGCAGTTCGACGAACCGCTGGTCCGCCGCACGGAAGAGGGGCTGGTGGAACCAGCCGAGCTGTACCTGACGGTGGCCCACGAAGTGCGGCAGTTCGAAACCCGTCAGCCCGTCCGCTACCAGCGCGACCGGGCGGTGGCGGGCAGCCCGCCCGGTGCGGGGACGTGGTGTCTGCGGCGTGAGGAACTGGTCGAGACGGTGCTGGGGGCCCCGCTGACGGAATCGGGGGGCCCCACCCAGAACAGCGCCACGCCGCAGCGGAACACCGCCGCGCTGCACCTGCTGGCCGATCCGCTGGCGGCGGCGCTCGAACAGGGGTTGGTGCCGGCCAGCACGGCCGATGTCGAGTATGTGGGGCTGCAGGCGGTGGGGGTGGACGGGGCCATCCAGCAGGTGCAGTGGAGCGAGGGGCCCGAGGGGGCGGTCACTCGGGCGAGCCGCAACAGCGAGTTCGCCACCCGGCTGCGTCCCCACGCCCACCGCCGCCTCTGGCGCCGCCTCGCCCAGCAACCGTAGGAGCGTCCGCCGCCACCCGCCACCCACCACCGCTGATCGATCCCTCGACTGTCCCACTGAGTAACGGTCTCACCCCCGCCCATTCTCCACTCCCCGAGGGGCCTGTCGGCCGCGCTGCATGGTCTGGCACGAATTCCGCAACGAATCGACCGAGTCGATCCCGCCGTTTGGGGTGCTGCGGGTGACGGGGGTGGTGGTTCCCGAGCCGGGGCGGGTGGTGTTGCTGGCCGATCGTCCCGACAGCTTCGGCTGCCAGGACCGGGGGATGCTGAATGGAGGGGTGCCGGTGGGGAGCGGGAAGTACGGCGTCTGCACGCGGACGGGACCGGCGGCGGGGCTGTACGAGGCGGACGATGGGGTGCCGGTGGTGGGAGAGCGGTGGGGTCCGCGGCCGGGGGGTTGGCGGCTGCGGCGGCACACGGGGGGATTTGTGATCTGGGGGGTGACGAACGGGACGGCAGGACTGGCGCTGGTCCAGCCGCAGCCGATGCTGAGTTTGCTCGGGAAGACCGATGGCCTGCATGGGAAGTTCACACGGGGGACGGTGTCGATCTGGTCGGGCCCGCTGGGGGCCGAGGTCGACACGCAGCACGATCTGTCGCTGGTCTACAACCGGTACGGCGAGGTCCCGGCGGGGAAATGGGTCCGCTGCGTCTGGAACGACCAGGGGAACGACTGGGAGCTGGTGGCGGCCGAATGTTAGGCAGCCCCGCCGGGCCTGTTCCGCAGCGACCCACCACCCACCACCCACTGCCCACCCCCCGCCACCCGCCACCCGCCACCCGCCACCCGCCACCGACCCAGCGGCCACAGGCGACAGACCGTTTTTTTGCACTCCGGAGGAACAGCATGACCTTGGCGTTGCGGTTGGGACGCGGCGAGACCCCCGGCTGGATCTACTCACCAGCGACGCCGGGGTTTTTCTTCACGGGGGGGTATTGCTGCAAGCTGGCGACGGCGAAGTTCACGGTGCTGGGGGGTGTGCGGCAGGGGGCGATTCCGATTGCGAACGCCGAGCAGTTTTCGGAGGAGACGTGGTCGGTGCTGACCCCGGTGCCCAGTCCCGCCCGCAGCCAGGCGGCGGGAGCGAGTTACCGGGGAGCGGGGCTGCACATTGGGGGAACGTTCACCTCACCGCCGTATTTCTCGAGTCAGGTCGACCGGCTCTGGCAGGGGACCTGGAACGTGGAAACCAGCCTCCCGGCCCCCCGCTACGCCCACGCCGCGGCCTCCGTGGGCGACGCGGTCTACGTGGTGGGGGGCCGGGACGAACAACAGCAAACCGTCGACACCCTCTTCGAATACCGCGACGGCACCTGGACAACGAAGACTCCCCAACCGGGGGGTGGGAGGGCGTTTGGGAATGCGGTGGGG
>CAIOTJ010000032.1 GCA_903861195.1 uncultured Planctomycetaceae bacterium
GAAAAGCCCTCGGATCCTGAACGCAACTCCTCGGCCAAGGTCCCCCGCAGCTGGCGGCTGTGCTCCTTGATCGACTCGTTCTTGTGCAGCTTGACCTCGTCCGACATCTCAACCTTCCTGAACGGGAAACCCTCACGGATAATTTCGAGTATATCGACTGCTGGCGGAGTATGGCGAGATGAAGGGCTTCTCAATTCAGGGGAAACGGTTCGTGTTTGTCTCACCCGGTCCCCCACTCATGCACACTCACTGAACGCCAAGCTATCATGCAAACCCCACCCGCATCTTTCAGTTCCTCCGTCACCGCAACCAACCCCAAAACCATGTCGGCTCCCCATGCTCGCAACAGTCTTTGGGATCGACTGACGGTGGCGTTGGCCACGGGCCTCGGAACCGGAAGGCTTCCGTGGGCCCCCGGGACCTGGGGATCGCTGCTGGGGGTGGGCATCTACGCCGCCTTGGCTGTCGCCGGGATTCCCCTGCCGGTGATTGCCTTCTTCGCAATCGTAGCTTTTGTGGCAGGTATTCCCCTGTGCACCAAAGCGGCTCAATTGCTGGGAGCGGGGGAGGATCCCGGGGTGATCGTCTACGATGAAATCGTGGGCATGATGTTCACCTTGCTGTTCGTGCCGTTGAACTGGCAGTCGGCCTTGGTGGGATTCTGTCTGTTTCGTCTGTTTGATACCCGCAAGCCCTGGCCAGTGCACCGGTTTGAAGCGTTGCACGGCGGATTGGGAATCATGGCCGATGACTTCGCCGCGGGTTTGGCGGCGGGTGGTGCCCTGTGGGCCGCCCGTTGGGCCGCCCTGTCGGCCATGGCTGGCTGATTGTTCAGCCAGGCCCTTGCCTCTCGATCGGGACACCGCATCTCCCTTTCGATCTCCGTTTCGCAGTCAACCAACAAACAACAAGGTGTTCTGGATGAGTGGCCGGCTGATCGATGGGAAGCAGATTGCGGCGGACCTTCGCGGCAATGTGGCCCGCCGTGTGCAGGAGTTTCGGGACGCCACGGGGGTCATCCCCCGGCTCGTGGCGGTCCTCACCGGGGATGATCCCGCGAGTGCGGTGTATGTCAAGAACAAGCACACCGCCTGTGAAGCCGCAGGACTGGGGACGGAGGTCATCCGGCTGCCCCACCAGACCACGGAAGCCGAACTGCTGCAGGTGGTCCACCGGCTGAACGCGGACCCCACGCTGCACGGCATCCTGGTTCAGTTGCCAGTTCCCCCGCAGATCAATCCACAGCGTGTGTTGGACGCCGTCGCGCCTCTGAAGGACGTCGACTGCTTTCACCCCGAAAATGTCGGGCTCCTGGTGCAGGGGCGTCCCCGGTTCCTGCCCTGTACGCCCGCGGGCGTGCAGCGGCTGTTGATTCACGAACAGATTCCCACGGCGGGACGCCACATTGTGGTGTTGGGCCGCAGCGACATTGTGGGCAAACCGCTGGCTCTGATGCTGATGCAGAAGGGAACCGGCGCAAACGCCACCGTCACCGTCTGCCACAGCCAGACCCGCGATCTGGCCGCGATCACCCGCACCGCCGACATCCTCGTGGCGGCGATTGGAGTTCCGCGGTTTGTGACGGCCGAGATGGTGCGTCCGGGGGCCGTGGTGATCGATGTCGGCATCAACCGCGTCGATGGCCGGCTGTGCGGAGATGTCGATTTCGAACCGGTGCGCGAGGTGGCGGAGGCGATCACCCCGGTCCCGGGGGGTGTGGGACCGATGACGATCGCGCTGTTGCTGGAAAACACCCTGACAGCCGCCAGGCTGCAGGTGGTGCCGCGATCACCGGGCACCGTTTGATCGGCGGGTGAACCTGACCGGCGATTTCCGTGTCTTCTCTGGGCACGGGAGGCTCCTCAGTTGATCGTCGCGAGACACACGATATACTCTTATTCATTGCACAGGTCTGATTCCGGTCAGCCGGTGACTGTTGGGAAGTGCCAAAGCCCAAGTGGCGAAATGGCAGACGCGCCAGGTTGAGGGCCTGGTGGGGGTTTACCCCATGGAGGTTCGAGTCCTCTCTTGGGCACTTTCCCGCAGTGCAACTGGTCTCCGCGTGAGACCTGTGCGATTTGAAGGCGTGCCGACCGCAGCGGCCAGTTCGCGGTCGAGCACGCTTTGTTCATTTTGTTGCCCCCCGCGGTTCCCCCGAAAGCTCCTGCGCCCCGTCCCGCACAACGCGGGGTGAATCCCCCGTTCGAACCGGGCTTTTCAAGACCGCCTGTTCCCATTTTGCCATGTCCCCAGCCCCGGCCCCCTCTGCGAAGCCCCAGTCTGCCACGGCGATGGATTCCACCGCGGTCGCCTCGCCGGCCGAGCGGATCCTGGTGCTCGACTTCGGTTCGCAAACAGCCCAGCTGATCGCCCGCCGGGTCCGCGAACAGAATGTCTTTTCGCAGCTCGTGCGGCATGATCTGCCCATCGAGCGGATCCGGGAACTGGCTCCCCGCGGGCTGATTCTCTCGGGGGGCCCCGCCAGCGTTTATGAGCAGGGCGCGCCCGCTCCCGATCCCCGGATTTTTGAACTGGGTATTCCCATCCTGGGAATCTGCTACGGCATGCAGGCCACCTGCAAGGCGCTGGGCACCGAAGTGTCTCCGGGGACGCATCGCGAATTCGGCCGGACGGAATGCCAGGTGGTGTCCGACTCACCCCTGTTCGAAGGGGTCGACCACTCGACCACCGTCTGGATGAGTCATGGCGACCAGGTGAAGAACCCCACCGCCAACTGGAAAATCCTCGCCTCCACCAGCGACTGTCCGGCGGCCGCCGTCCAACACAAGACCGCCCCCATTTATGGCCTGCAATTTCATCCCGAAGTGACCCACACGGTTCTGGGTGGCCGACTGTTGGGGAATTTCGTCAAGAACATCTGTGGCTGCCGCGGCTCGTGGCAGATGAGTTCGTTCATCCAGCAGCAAATCGATCTGATCCGCGCCCGGGTGGGACACCGCCGTGTGATCTGCGGACTCTCGGGAGGGGTCGACTCCTCGGTTGTGGCGGCCCTGCTTTATCGGGCGATCGGCGACCGCCTGTCGTGCATTTTTGTCGACAATGGCCTGCTGCGCAGCGGCGAGCAGGACGAAGTGCGGCACCGGTTCGGTGAGCATTTCCTCACCGACCTGCACATGGTCGATGCCTCGGAGCGGTTCCTGGGTGAACTGGCCGGGGTGACCGATCCCCAGCAGAAACGCAAGATCATCGGCAAGGTGTTCATCGATGTCTTTCGGGCTGAGGCCAAGTCGATTCCCGACGCCCATTTCCTCGCCCAAGGGACCCTCTACCCCGATGTGATCGAGAGCGGAGCCAACGCCGACGGTCCGGCGGCGACCATCAAGCATCATCACAACGTGGGGGGGCTGCCGAAGGAACTGGGCTTTGAACTGATTGAGCCTCTCCGCGACCTCTTCAAGGATGAGGTGCGGGCCCTGGGTCTCGAATTGGGCCTGCCCGACGACATGATCTGGCGGCATCCGTTTCCTGGTCCCGGGCTGGCGGTCCGGTGTCTCGGCGAAGTCCGCCGCGAACGGCTCGAGGTGCTCCGCAAAGCCGACACGATTGTGCTCGACGAGCTCCGCAAGGCCGGCCTGTACCGCCAAGTCCAACAGGCGTTCGCCGTGCTCTTGCCCGTGCAGAGTGTGGGCGTGATGGGAGACTTCCGGACCTACGAAGAGACCGTCGCCGTGCGGGCGGTCACCACCGAAGATTTCATGACGGCCGACTGGGCCCACCTGCCCCATTCGGTATTGCAGGCCATCTCCACCCGGATCACCAACTCGGTCCGTGGCATCAATCGGGTGGTCTACGACATCAGCAGCAAGCCCCCCAGCACGATCGAGTGGGAATAACCCGGTCGTAACCGGCTCGCGTTTGACCTCCCCAAACGTCTCGTGCGGTGCGAGAATGACCGCTTTGTGCCCGCCGCGACTCGTCGCAAACCGGCTTGGCGGAAACAACAAACCCGTCCTGTCGACCAATCGACAGGACGGGTTTCGAAGCCGCGCCGCTCTCGCTGGCCGCGATCAGGGCCTCGCCACTTTGGCCGGCAACTCGTCGCATTCCGAGAGGGCCAACAGCGGCAGCACGGTGCCGCTGTACGTGATGAAGTGCCACGAGTCGGTGTTCAACGAACGGGTCCACCAGCGCCCCGAGGCCCGCTGATTCCCCTTCAGCCACGCCACCCCACGCTGAATCCGCGGATCATTCGCCGCAATTCCCGACTCCCGCAAGACCACAATCGCCAGCCCGGTCTGGTGCCCATCACTCGGCGGAGTGGTGAACTCCGGCTCGGTCCGCAGCTTCTCGGCCCGATTCCCCGCCCCCCACTCTTCGGGGGCTCCAAACGTGCGGATGGACCAGCCACCATCGGTTTGCTGTTTCGACAGCACCAGGTCCACCAGTTCTTTTTTCCGCTCGGGGGTCAAGACCCCCGGCAATCGGGTCGATGCCCACAGCAGCAGGGTGCGATCGTAGTCCTGGCGGGGTTTTTCGGTCGCCAGGTAGTTCTGGAGACGCTCCACCCGGGCTTTCAGGGCCTCATCCTGCAATCCCGCGAGCCAGCCAGGGGCGGTCCCCACCGCCATCGCCGCCGTGGTGGCCAGGTGAAAGGCGCTCGATTCATACGGAGGCCA
>CAIOTJ010000033.1 GCA_903861195.1 uncultured Planctomycetaceae bacterium
GGCTTGGGGTCGGCCTGCAGTGTGTGGGGAACCAACAGCCCGGCAAGAAGGCACGGAATGAGGCGGTTCATGGGCGGAGGGAGAAAGGGGAGGGGGGAATTTTGACGACCGGCTTCACTTGGTTGTTACGCCCGCCGAAGTGAACATGCTGGATGCACATCCTCAGGACTTTAGGGGAGGGGGCAACGAGGATGCAACATCTGGGCTCGCGGCGATGACAGTCTCTCACCGACTGCCGCTGACCCGTCGGTGGGCATCCTTGGTCCGAATCCTGAGGGACATCCGCAAGGTTGGGACGACTCCCCACGCGAGGCTGGCATCGGTCACCATCGTCGAGGTCTGCCCGGGGACCCCGGGCACTCTATTTCAGCAGGCTGCGTTCCAACACCTCTCGGGCCTTCTCGAAGTAGGGCTGCCAGGTGATTTCGGGGCGGCCATCGCGTAGACAATCCCGAACCTTTTGCAGTGTGTTGCGGGCCATATGCGGGCAACGATTGCAGGCGCAGGTCTTCCCGTCAGAAGCCATGATTCCTGGAACAGGAATGTAGGTGTGCTGCGGTGCCAGTTTTTGCAGCGGGTGGATCATCGTGGCTTCGGTGGCCACCAGGAACAGCTTCGGTTCAGCCAGAGAGGCGACATACTGCCGCATTTTCTCCGTCCCGCCGATGAAGTCGGCATGTTCCAGAATGGCGTGGGGGCACTCGGGGTGGGCGATGACCAGACTGTGCGGATTGTTCTTCTTCGCCCGCAACAGGTCTTGGACGCTGAAGATCTCATGCACCTGGCAAGCCCCGGGCCAGAGAATCATTTTGCGACCGGTGACTTCCGACAGGTAGCGGCCCAGGTGCTGGTCGGGAACGAACAGGATTTCCTTGTCTGGAGGGACCCGATCGATAATCTCACGAGCGTTTCCGCTGGTCACAATCCAGTCGCACAGACTCTTGGTGGCGGCCGTCGTATTGATATAGGCAACTGTCTGAAAGTCGTGTCCCTGTGAACGCAATTGAGCCTGGTACGCCGCCAGGCTGGGGGCCGGGCAGCTATCGGCCAGTGAGCAACCAGCCTGGAGATCGGGAATCAAGATGGTCTTTTGGGGGCTGAGAATTTTCGCGGATTCCCCCATGAAATGGACCCCGGCGAAGACAATGGTCGAGGCACTGGCCCGAACTGCATCGCGGGCCAATTTCAGACTGTCGCCAGTATGGTCGGCAATGTCCTGGATCTCGCCATCGACATAGAAATGCGCGAGAATCACCGCGTCCCGTTCCTTCTTCAGGCGGTCGATCTCGTCCATCAGGTCGAGAGGATCTTCCCAGGAAATGGACGGGGAGGTCGTGGGCAGCGAGAGCGACATGGGGACTCCGGAAGTGACGGCAGCGAGTTCCGCCAAAATCGGAAACGGGACTCCGTTGTTGTCGACAGGAACCCGCTCCAACCGTCGGATCGAAAACGGCTGAGAGGATTATATGGGGGAAATGGATCTCGGGTGAATGGCTTGCCCCAGAGCGGGAGCGCCGCGATGATGCCGCCCGTTTTGCCGAACTCCCCACTCTCCCCCCTGACGGTGCGCGCCGCCATGTCATCGGAAACGAGCTACGATCCCTACGCGATGCCCGATGATGCCGTTCAGGCGGCCCCCGTATCGCTCTGGTCGGCCCTGCAGCAGATCGGTCCCGGGATCATTCTGGCAGGGTCGATCGTCGGATCAGGCGAATTGATCGCCACAACGTCGCTGGGGGCCGATTGGGGATTTACCTTTCTTTGGCTGATTCTGGCCAGTTGTGTCATCAAGGTGTTCGTCCAGGTCGAACTGGGACGCTATGCCCTGTCCTCCGGGAAGCCGACCCTGGGGTTTATGAATGAACTTCCTGGCCCGAGGTTGTGGGTGCATTGGACCGTCTGGTGGTGGTTTTTCATGCTGCTGGCCACCGTGGTGCAGTTGGGAGCCATGGTGGGAGGTGTCGGTCAGGCTCTGAATATGGCGTTTCCCAGGGTGTCTCCCGCATTGGTTGAGTGGCTCGGTGGCAATTCTTCTCTGGGAGGATGGCTGGCGCAGCATCCTGAAAATCCCTGGGGAATTCTGACGGCATTCGCCGCCGTGGCCCTGTTGTTGTCGGGGGGCTATCAGATGCTCGAGCGGTTCACAACCGTGTTGGTCGCTGGGGTGACTGCGGTGACGACCCTGTGCGTTTTGTTGCTGCCGGCCAGTGGTCATCCGATTCCTCTGGACGAGGTGGCCGAGGGATTGAAAGGGCATGTCCCGGCGGATCCCAAGGCGCTCGCCGCCGCATTCGCGGCGTTTGGCATCACGGGAGTGGGTGCGGCCGAACTCTTCTCCTATCCCTACTGGTGCCTCGAGAAAGGCTACGCGCGGGCCGTGGGCCGCAATTCGCCCGACCAATCCTGGGTGGATCGTGCCAAAGGCTGGATGCGGGTGATGCAATTGGATGCCTGGGCCAGCATGATCGTATTCACTCTCGCCACGGTTTCGTTCTATTTCCTGGGAGCCACGGTGCTGCATCCCGATCCCGCACTGCGGCCCTCGGGTCCCAAGGTGATCGAAGTGCTGTCTCAGATGTACGAGCCTGCATTTGGATCCTGGACGAAGCTGGTGTTTCTGGTGGGGGCTTGGGCGGTACTGTTCAAGACGCTGTACATTGCCTCGGCGGGACATGCCCGGTTGACTGCGGACTTTTTCAGCTTGTCCGGGTTTCTCACATATCCCAGTGCCCACTACCGGGCACGCATCATTCGCGGTCTGTGTGTTTTCTATCCCCTGCTGGCTCTGACCTTTTATCTCATTCTGGGGGATGCCAAGGCTATGGTGAACTTCGGGGGGTTCGTTCAGGGGATCACGTTGCCCGTGATTTCGGGGGCCGCCCTCTATCTGCGGTATTTCAAAACGGATCGTCGCATTTCTCCGGTCTGGTGGTGGGACCTGCTGCTTTGGGTGGCAGTGATCAGCCTGACAGTTCTGGCGGGTTGGGCAGCATTCGATTACTTCAGAAAACTTCTGTTTTCCTGAGCTCCACGGATTGGGAAACGAAGTCCCCGGATGGAGTTGCGCGCAGTGCGGGGGCCAACAAGTGGAGAAACTGGATAGAAAGCGTCGATATTCTCACTACAGTCTTCCCCCGTGGCGAAACCGTGCTGTTCGGAAGTTTCGAATCACGGTACGATGAGAGAGCCGATTGCTCCGGCAGCCTTCTTCAGACCAGTCGTCCATCTTCGACCATGCGCAGCGAATCCGAGACACCCCAGTCGGACAATCCTTTTTCCATCCCGGTGGCGAGCCGCATGCGGCGGCTGCCTCCCTACCTCTTCGGCAAGATCAACAAGCTGAAGTATGAGAAGCGGGTGGCCGGCGTCGACGTCATCGACCTGGGGATGGGAAATCCCACCGATCCGCCAGATCCGATGATCAGTGAAAAGCTGGCGGATGCCCTGCAGGATCCCAAGAACCACCGCTACTCGGTTTCGACGGGCATCACGAATCTCCGCAAGGAAGTCGCGCTGCGCTACAACAAGCGGTACGGTGTGCGTCTCGATCCCAATTCGGAGGTCATCGCCACCATTGGATCCAAGGAGGGCTTCAGCCACATGTGCCTGGCCCTGATGGGACCGGGTGATACAGCGATTGTGCCCTCGCCCTATTTCCCCATCCACGTCTACGCCGTGGTCCTGGCGTCCGGAAATGTCATCACACTCGATGTGCGCGATCCCGAGAAATACCTCGAGAACATCGCGTATACCTGCGAGCACATCTATCCGCGGCCCAAGGTGGTCATCGCCAATTTTCCGCACAATCCATCCTCGACCGTGATCGAACAGGATTTCTTCGTCGAACTGGTTCGGCTGGCGAAGAAATACGAGTTCCTGGTTCTTTCCGACTTCGCCTACGCGGATATCTGCTACGACGGCTACAAGGCTCCAAGTTTCCTGGCGACCCCCGGAGCCAAGGATGTGGGAGTGGAGTTTACGACGATGAGCAAGAGCTACAGCATGGCCGGTTGGCGGATCGGCTTCTGCTGCGGTAACGCCGAGATGGTCCGGGCGCTGGGAACCATCAAAGGCTATTACGATTACGGGATTTTCCAGGCGATCCAGATCGCGGCGATCATTGCGATGCGCCACTGTGATTCGGCCATCGACACCCTGTCCGCCGAATACCAGGAGCGGCGGGACGTGCTGGTTGAGGGATTGGAGAGACAGGGATGGGAGATCGGCCGCCCCAAGGCAGGGATGTTTGTGTGGGCGAAGATCCCCGAACCCTGGGCCGAAATGGGTTCCATTGACCTCGCCATGAAGCTGCTGGACGAGGCGGGTGTTGCCGTCAGTCCCGGAAGGGGATTTGGCGATGATGGAGAAGGGTATCTGCGTCTGGCGCTGGTCGAAAATCAGCAGCGATTGCGACAGGCCGTGCGGGAAATTGGCCGCTGTCTCAAGCGGGAACCCCAAAAGATCTGACGGGTTGGCGGCGGCTTTGTTTCGTTGGAATGGAAGAACGGACGGCGACGGTCAGCTTGGTCGTGTGTCATCTGGCCGATCGGAGACGGGACCTCCGCGTCGCAAGCTGACGCAGGGAAGGTTCCGGTGGGGCGGAGTCAGCCCTGCTCGACAATGACGTCGCATTCCCGATCTGAGGAAGACAGTATGGCGTCGGTCAGGTCCCGAACTGCCAGGGCGACTTTGGGTGGGGCCGGGTTCGGCGACCTTCCCGCGAGCATCTCGGCGAAAGCCGCAGTCGGACTCGAGTCGGGCTTGCCCACTGGAACGGGTGCGACCTGATTGTCTCGGGCGAGGAGGAGTTCGCCGGGACGGACAATGAGATCTCCAGCCGACCCATGCAGGCGGAATTCCTCGAAATAATGGTGGGCATTGCCCGTCAGTAGTACGGTGGCCCTGACGCCATTCTCGAGTTCGATCCAGGCCTGGGTGGTCACGGGGACATTCCAGTCCGCGTTGTGGCAACGGGCCAACACTCGGACTGGGCGCAGTCCCGTCAAGAACGCGAGCATGTCGATCTTATGGCTTCCCGCATCACCCAGGAATCCTCCCGGGTTTTGGTGCGGGTCATTCCTCCAGGTTCCACCGATGGTCTGTGCCCACCGTTCGGTGTTGATCAGCGAGAGCGATTGCAGCCGCCCGATCGCTCCCTGACTCAACAGTTCCCGCGCGGTTTGAAACACCGCGGATTGCCGTCTCTGGTAGGCAATCATGACAGGCGGGCTGTGGCTGGCCAACCGCAGGATTTCCTGCAGGCGCTCGCGGGTATCGACCAAGGGTTTTTCGCAGAGCACCGGGAGACCAGCATGCCAAAGTTCAATCAATTGGTTGAAATGCTGGTCGGTGGGAGTACAAATCAACGCCGCATCAAACGGGTTTGCCCGCAGTGCTTCCGTCAGGTTCTGGTAGTGCCGGGCGTTACCGGAGGTTTGGGTGACAAGCTGTGCCATCCGGAGGGGATCCGGATCGACCAGTCCGGTCACATGAAATGCCCGGTTTTGACGGAGGTGGTCAAGGTGCAACCGGGCGATTTGGCCGCAACCGATCAACAGCAGTGACGGAGTCGCAGCGTGGCAAGCCATGATTTCGAGTCCGGTGAGTATTGATGGAAGAGGGGGGGAAAACCGCACCCACGGGGCGGTTGCAATCAGGCGCGAGCCTGTGGAGTGACTTGGCCAAGCCGGAAATTCAGGGAGAGCTGGAATGCGTGCCCGGGTTTATTTGTTCGACATTGACGGAACGTTGTTGCAGACGGGCGGGGCGGGATGGCGGGCTTTGACCGGGGCCATGAGGGAACAATTTGGTGTCCAGGAGTTGGCAGGAATTGAACTGCGGGGGAGGACCGATTATGCCATCGTGGGAGACCTGTTGCGAATAGCCCGTGTGCCAACTGGTCCACAGAGCCGTCAACGGCTGCTGAAGTCTTATCATGAACGGCTCTGCGCGGAATTGCAGAAAGGTGTGGGGGCCGTGCTCCCCGGAGTCTGGGAGGTCTTGGATCGTCTTTGCAGCGAGCCTCAGGCCGTGCTCGGAGTCTTGACAGGAAATGGGCTCCAGGGAGCAGAAATCAAACTGCGGCATTTCGGACTGCAGGAGCGGTTTTCGATCGGAGTCTATGGTGATCGACACGAGCATCGAACCGACCTCGCACGCGATGCCCTGGGGATCTTAAGACAACAAGTGGGGGCTGATCTGGAAGGGGGGCACGTCTGCATCATTGGGGATACACCGTCCGATGTGGAATGTGCTCTGGCGATTGAAGCCCGGGCGGTGGCCGTGACCACGGGGGGATTTGCCGGTGAAGAATTGGTCGCTGCGGGAGCGCATCTGGTCTTGAACAATTTGACCGAGTGGCCTCGCTGAGACTCGGTCTTCAAGAGTTGTGACCAGTCTGCACGGTTCTTTGGCGAGTTGGGACAGTGTTTGGAAAGCGACTGCCTCCGAGGGGGGAGGGTCGCGGGATACTGATTTCGACGGAATCATCAGAGGAATGACTTTTCGTTCCCATCTCAGTCTTTCGAAATGTTTACCATCTGTACACCTGGGACGCTTGACGCTGCTGGGAGGTGGATCGACAATTAACGAGGTTGCTGGCGATTCCCGACTCGGAGAAGTTCGATGCGCAGATTGTCCGTTTGGTTGATGGGCACTGTTTTGGTTGTGACGGCCCCCCAGTCGTACGCGAAGGAAGTGTCTGGCGACTACATTGAAGCCAGAACTTGCGACGTGTACACGGGTCCCTGTTTTGCCAATGGTGAAGTGGGGATTTCTGGTCGCAAGGCGGTGTTGGGTTGGAAAGTTGACACGGGATCGTGGCAGGGTGTGGCGCTGGATGGTTTAGCCGTCGCCGTGGTGATCTCCGCGAACGACACCTTGGGGATTGGTGGAAGTTTTTACACGAATCCGACCGAGATTGAAGCGATTGTGATTTTCGATGAAAGAGCCTCGGCAAACCAACGAGACGCCCTGGAGTCGTTGTTTTTGGAGTCAGTCAAGGGATGGACGCCGAAAATCGTGGGGCGTCGATCGGCTCCCATGTCTCTGAAGTCGGACCATCTTTCGGGGGTTGGCGAATTCGAAGTCAAGGATCTGGTCCGGATCCAGACCCGGCAGTTGAGCAAGCGGGATTGCGTGTGTTCCAACGAGGTGGTGTTTTACCCCCCGTTGGCCGGGGTTGAAAATTCGCAGCCTGTGTTCACCCGCAAATTGTCCTACTCGGGCAATGCTGGTGGTGGTCAATGGAATTCGGTGAATCGTCGGAGTGCGTTTTTGGCGACTTTTCAGAAATAGGTTGAGCAGGAGGATTGCCTGGTCCTTGGGGGGGACTGTGGTGTCGTCGGAGAAGCAATTGATCCGACGATGTGAGGGGAGCGGATCGCTTGGAGCGGTTCGTCACTGATGAGTGACCGGTTGATGCCCGATTGACCGAATGGATCAGGAGAAGTTGTGATGTCCGTGGCGGCGACTGCAGTTGACGAGCGTTCAATCCTGGAGCGTCTGGGGACGAAGAATCTGCTCATTTTTGGGGTCCTGTTGGCCTCAATTCTGGCTGTGTTCTTCCCCACGCTGGAAAAGTTGTCGCAGCGGTGGAATTCGGACCCGCAGTATTCCCACGGCTACCTGGTTCCTTTTTTCAGTTTGTTTCTGGCTTGGAGTCGCCGCTCGACTTTGCCAACTTCCGGGTTACGACTGCGAATCCTGGGATTTGTGATTGTGGGTTTGGCGGTGGGAATCAAGATTGCGGCCGAAACGGCCAATTTCGATCTGGTGGAGGATTCGTCGCTCGTTTTGGCGATTGCTGGAGCTACTTTGGCGTCCTTTGGGTGGGACGTCTTCAAATGGGCCTTGGCACCGCTGTTGTTTCTGCTGTTGATGGTGCCGTTGCCAGACGCCGTGTCTAAGTTTGCCCGCAAGCCCCTGCGTCGGTTGGGAACTTTGGCTGGCGTGGTGTTGATGCAGGTGATGGGGTTGGCGGCCTTTGCCAGCGGTAACACCATTGAGTTGGCGAATGGCAGTCGGGTCGGGGTGGCCGAGGCCTGCAGTGGACTGCGGATGCTGATGGTGTTCGTAGCCTTGGCTGTGGCGATGGCCTTGCTGTCGGAGAGGCCAATTTGGGAACGCCTGATTCTGGTGGTGAGTTCAGTGCCGATTGCCTTGATCTCAAACATTTTGAGGATTGTGGCGACTGGAGTCCTGTATTCCCAAGTTGAAGACGAGGGTGTCCGAGAAATGGCGCACGACGTGTTTGGATGGGCGATGATGCCATTGGGACTGGTGCTTTTGATGGGGGTCTCGTGGATCCTTTCGCACCTTCTGATTGTGGAACAGGATCGGCCTTTGACGGTGGAATCGCGTTCGGCGCGGGCCTCTTGAAGGACGGCGGTGAGTTCGTGGACCTGTTGTCTTGTTTAGACAGGGTCGGTTTCGGATCGGGATCCGGAACAGTTTGTTCAAACTGTGTGGGAAGTGGTTGCTCATGAATTCCGAACCGATGAATGGACAGGGCGCTGTTGTTCCTGTGCGCAGGAGTGACGTGCTGGTGGCTCCTCCTGGAGGCGGTACAACGGGTGGAGCGGGGGGGCTCGTCCTGGATCAAAACACGGTTTTGGCGGCAATGCGTCGTCGCTGGTTGATCGCCACTGCCCTCGGTCTGACGGGGGCGCTGGTGGGGGCGGCGACGACTTGGCTGCTCATCCCGGTGACCTATACCGCTCGGGCCGAACTGAGAGTGAAACCGGCCAGCTACACACCGGGTGGTGGTTTGCCCGGTGAGAATGTTCGCCAGGAAACGTACCGGCAAACCCTCGGAAGGATGATCGAGGGGCCGATTGTCCTGAAGCAGGTGGTGCGTCGTGAGGAGATCGCCAAGCTGGCCACGATTGCCGACCAGACGGATCCCTTGCTGTTTTTCGAAAAGGGATTGAGGGTCACGAATCCGGCGACAGAGTTTCTGCAATTGAGCCTGACCGGTAACGAACCTTCCGATCTGGCTCCCATTCTCAATGGAGTCGTGGAGGTTTTCCTCAAGGAAGTCGCGACCAGGGAAGCTCAGGAGCGGACCAAGATCGTCAACTCCATTGACGCCGCGAAAGCGGATACGAAAGCCAAGCTGGCAGACTTCGTGAAGACGAAGGAGCGGCTGGTGAAAAAGTTGGGGGGAGACAACGAGATGGCGGTGGAGGCGGCGAAGGCCAAGGAGTCTCTCTACTCGGATATCCGTCGCCAGGCCATCATGGCCAAGATCGAGAAGACCAAGATCATCGCCGAACTGACACTCCGCGAAAAGCAGGAGAAGAGTGAAGGGAAGACCCTCGACGATCAGCTGATTGATCTGCGCCTGGATCAGCGGAAAGAGGTTCTGATGGCCGCTTATCAGGTGGAGAAGGAACGGGAGGGATTAAGTCGGCGGGAAGGAAAGGGGCCAGCCAGTTCGGTGGACGAATACGCCCGTCGTGTGAAGGACGCTGAGGAGCGTTTGAAGGAGATTCGCGAAGAACTCAGGCCCCAGGTGATTGAGGATTTGAAAGAGCGGACTCTGCTCGACGATATGCTGTCGAAGGAGGCCCTGGAGCGAAAGCTCGCCTTGCTGGACATTGAGATTGATGGCTTTGAAAAGCAGTTGGTTTACGAGGATGAGGCGAAGAGCAGCAAGCTGGGCTGGCAGATGGAATTGGACGAGCTCGACGTGTCAATCAAGCAGTTCCGAGCCATTTTCAACCGGCTGCAGGAAGAAGGTGAACGGGCTCGGATGACGATGGCGAATCTCATGCGGGTGGAGAAATTCCGGGATGCGGCTGTACCGACCCAGCCCGACATGGCCAAGAAAGTGATGGCGACGGCGGCGGTGGGAGGCGGGATCTTTGGACTGATTTTCCTGGGTATCTTGTTCCTCGACCTCCGAACCCGCCGCATCAGCAGCCTCGATGATATTGTGACTGGTCTGCGCTTGCCGGTCCTGGGTTCAGTGCCCATCATTCCGTCGTCCCGTGGGGGTAAGGGTGGTGAAGGAGGAGGTGGACAGAGGTGGCAGGGAGCGCTGATTGAGTCCATTGACTCGGCGCGAGTGATGTTGCTTCGCCGAGCCAGTCTGGAGAACGCCAAGGTCGTGATGGTCAGCAGTGCCGTGACGAGCGAGGGAAAGACGACAATGGCCTGCCATATTGGAACCAGCCTTGCCCGGGCCGGATACCGAACTGTGGTGGCCGATATCGATCTGCGGCGCCCCACGGTTCACCGGGTGTTTGATGTGAAGGGAGAGCCTGGGGTCTGTGAGATTCTCAACGGGAAGGCCGAACCGGCCGATGTGATCCAGGAGAGTTCACAGCCGAATCTGTTCGTGATAGCTGCCGGTGTGCTGACGAGCGACTGTCTGCGGAATCTGGCTCAGGACGGTCTGAATCCATTGGTGGAATATTTGCGCGCCGAATTTGACTTTGTCATCTTCGATTCGTCGCCTCTCCTGCAGGTCACCGATCCGTTGTTGGCTGCCCAGAGTGTGGACGGCGTTATTGTCTCGATTCGCCGGGACGTGAGCCAGTTGCCCAAGGTCTCCAGCGCGATCGAAAAGCTTCAGATCATGGGGATTCCGGTCTGGGGGGCGGTAGCCATCGGAGTTGACCAGAACTCGTTTGGCTATGGTTACGGCTATGGCTATGGCTATGGCTATGGCTATGGTTACGGCTACGGAAACTCGTACGGCTACGGGAACGCCTATGGGTATGGGAATCGTCCCCGTCCCGGGGGGCCGGTGGCTGGAGAGCCTGCCCCGGAAGGTTCATCTCAGGGACCACTCAATTGAGAGGCTTGCGGGTGTCCCGGAGATCCGTCCAACTTCACCTCGGAATTGTGTGCCATGAAGACGATTCAGGGATCAGATAGCCCCGGAAAGGGTTTCTATTTGGGATTGGCAGCCGTAGTGACCTTGATTGGCGGGGTGACTTTGGTTCAGGATCGATTCCTGGGCCGCACGTTGTCGAATGAGCAGATGTCCCAGGCGGCCCTCGTTCTGGGGCTTCTTCCAGACAAATTCGGAACGTGGCAGACCGAGCATCGAGAGATGTCCGAGAGTGAGATTCGTCAGACTGGGACGAAGGCCTATTACAGCCGGGTGGTCTGGCAATCCAGGGGGGGCGGGCAGGGGACGGTGATGTTGATGTGCGGACAGACTCGCGAATTGTCGGCACATCCCCCGACGGTCTGTTTTGAGGGAGTGGGATTGACCTTGGATGGTGAGGCCAAGGCGGTCAGGTTGCCAGCGGAGACCATGGGAGGGCAGGAAGGGGAGCTGATGGCGGCCCATTTCAAACCGGAACGTGGGGTCAATAAAAATCCCGTGTTTGTCTATTGGGGCTGGTCCCGGGATGGACGTCGCTGGGAGGCCCCCTCCGTGCCCCGCCTGAGTTTCGTCGGGGCTCCATTTCTGTATAAATTATATGTCGTTCGCGATGACACGGGCCGCAGCGGAACCCGTCAGGTGGAGGTGTGTGATCAGATCCTGAAGGAGTTTCTTCCCGAATTTCATGCGGCGATTGATCGAGTTGCGGCGGAGCAGTCGGTCACTGCTGCAAACTGACGCTTCGGAGCCGTTCTGCAAGACGGCATTCCTCCTCGGTTTGTGTTTTAATGTGAGACTCAACCGTCTGGTGGATTCGCGTGTGACTTTGTTGGCCGCGGTCGAGTCTCTTCGCAGTCGGCCTTCGAGCCTGAGACTGGCCTCGATCCTCACTGTGGGGCTCGGTTTTCGCTGGGGCAATGTGTCTGATGGATTCCTCAACTCTCAACGGCTTCACGATTGATGTGGAGGACTACTTTCAGGTGGGGGCGTTTGCCTCGGAGATTCGGCCCTCCTCCTGGGATCAATACTCTTCGCGAGTCGTGCCGAACACGGAGCGAATTCTGGACTTGCTCGAGCGTCGGCAAACTCGCGCCACCTTCTTTATTCTGGGCTGGGTCGCTGATCGAAATCCGGAACTGGTGAAGAGAATTCTGCGCTCCGGACATGAGATTGGGAGCCACAGTTATTGGCACCAGTTGATTTATGACCAGACCCCGGAGGAGTTCCGCAAGGATCTGCGGCAGAGCTGTGACTCATTGGAGCAACTGACCGGGGAGAAGGTCCGGTTGTATCGTGCTCCGAGTTTTTCGATCGTTCAGCAATCGCTCTGGGCGTTGGATATACTGGCTGAAGAAGGAATCGAACTCGATTCCAGCATTTTTCCGATCCATCACGATCGATATGGAATTCCTGGGGCGAAAATTCATCCGTACCGCCACCGTGTGGGAACGCGGGAAATGTGGGAGGTTCCCCCCACCGTGGCCCGGTGGTTGGGGTTGAATGTTCCGGTGGGTGGAGGGGGCTATCTGCGCCTGTATCCCCGCGCCATCACGGAGTCGCTGTTATCCTCGGTCAATCGCGACGGCCGCGCGTTTCAGATCTACATCCACCCCTGGGAGGTCGATCCCGAACAGCCACGGATGCACGGATCGCTGAAATCCCGATTTCGTCACTACGTCAATCTCACCACGACCCTGGGGAAGCTGGATTCGTTGTTGGCCCGCTTCCGTTTCGGGACTCTGTCAGACGTTGTGGCGTGCGAACATCTCCGTGCGGGACCTTCGGAGAGCCTGGCATCATGAGCCGGTCCCCGATTCGTGTTGGCCTGGTTGTCCATACCTTCAATATGGGCGGTTTGGAGAGGTGCGTCAGCCACCTGCTCAACCATCTCGATCGATCTCGATTCGAGCCGACCTTGGTTTGTCTTGGGAAGAATGGCACGGCAAGTTCTTGGCTCACGGTAAGGGATGTTCCCATTGTGGAGCTTCACAAGCCGCCGGGACGGCTGGGGGTCAGGTTTTGTTGTTTGCTCCGGGATACCTTTCGGGAGCGGGATCTCGATCTGGTTCATTCTCACAATTGGGGAACCCTGGTGGAGACGGCGGTGGCCACCCGTTTGGCCGGACACATCAAGCATGTCCATTCCGAGCGGGGCACGGTGCTGGGGGGGTCAACCGCCAGGTCGTTGTGGCGCCGAACGATCAATTCCTGGGTCCTGCGGAAAACCCTCGAGCAATGTGACGCAGTTCTGGCCGTGGACAACTCGGTCGCCGGTCGGGTTGCGGCCGCCAGCGGCTTTCGTCAGGAGAGGATTCAGGTGATTCCGAACGGAGTCCCCCAGCCCCCCTGTGATGATCGCGCGGAGGCCCGTTTTCGAATCAGACATTCTCTGGGGATTGGGCCGGAGGAAACACTGGTCTGTTCGCTGGGACGCCTCGTTCCCGTGAAGGGTTTTGACCTGCTCATCTCGGCGCTGGTCCTGGCCCGGACCCAGTACCCCCAACTGCATTTGGTTCTGGTGGGTGACGGGGCTCTGGAGAAACAACTGCGGGATCAGGCACGCCGGGAAGGGGTGGACCAGGTGGTTCATTTCGCAGGTCGCCAGTCACGGGTCGGGGACTGGTTGGCGGCCAGCGACGTGTTTGTGAATTCCAGCCGCAGCGAGGGAATGAGTCAGGCGATTGTCGAGGCCATGACGTTCGGACTCCCCCTGGTGGTGACCGATGTTGGGGGGAACGCCGGGCTTGCGGGAGGAGCCGAGCCCTGTGGTCTGATTGTCTCCCCGGAAGATCCGGCTGCCTTGGCGGGTGCTCTCGGCAAGATGGTGGCGGACAAAGAGCGGGCGAGGGCTTTTGGTCGGGTGGGGGAGGACCGGGCACGGCGGTGTTTCAGCCTGACCGGGATGATTCAACGTTACGAAGAACTCTACGAGAACCTTCTTGTGAACCGTCTGCCCCGGAGGCAGGTTCGCTCGCGGACTGTGGAGGCGGCAGTTGCCGGTGCGGATACCCGGGAGGAATCATGAGTGTGACGGCTCTGTTGTGGTTGTTGTTGTTTGTGGTTTTGTCCCTGATGTCCTTGCAGGCATCCGGTTGGGGGGCCTCGGTGTACATGCTGACCTTTTTTGCGCTGCCCCAATTGTGGTGGTGGGGCAAGGCGGGTCTGCTGGCCTCTCCCCGGTGGAACCTCATCGGGGGTGTCATCTTCCTCGTGTCGTTGGTGTTGACCTATCGGCCTCATGCTTTGGCCGAACAGATACCGCGGGTGCGGATGATGCGCCTGCTGATGGTCCTTATGGTCATCAATTACACGCTGGTCACTCTGGTGGTGTCCGTCAATTTTGAGTTGAGTACAGCGGTGCTGTTTCTGCAGGTCAAATTCATCATCATTGTGTTCCTTCTGGACTTTGCAATCCAGGATCAGACCAATTTTCGAAGGGTTGTCATCGCCATACTTTGCGGGATGCTTTTCCTGGGAGTACAAACCAACTTTCTGGGTGCCGGCAAATCTATCCGTGGGCGCCTCGAGGGTGTGGGGGTTCCTGGCGGAAATTCCTCGAACCTGTTGGCGAATATGCTGGTGACGTTTCTGCCCATGGCTGGCGCGTGCATTTTCTCAAAAGACAAGTCGATCCGGATCTTGGGGCTGCTCACATCGCCGCTGGCACTCAATACTCTTTTGAAGTGCAATTCCCGTGGTGCGTTTCTAGGCGTGATCGCAGGCGGAGCGGCGATGTTGCTGCTCGCCCGCGGAAAAGAGCGGCGACTGTTGCTCGCAGGAACACTGTTGGGGGCCTTGTCTCTGGTGGTGCTCATGGGCGATGAGCGCATCTTGGGCCGCTTTCAATCAACATTCGCTCCACAAAACGAGCAAGATGCCTCGGCTGCCAGCCGACTTACGTTTTGGAATGCGGCTCTAAGATGCTTGGGCGACCATCCCTGGGGGGTTGGGGGAGACTGTTATAAGAGAATCCTGTCCCAATCCTATCTTTCCGGCTTTACAGAGGAGTTTCGTGCGATTCACAACGGCTGGATCAATGAGGCGGTGCAGTGGGGAGTTCACGGCTTGGTGCTGCGGGCCCTGTTGGTGTATCACGCCTTGCGGTGTGCTTTGACAGGGCAGAGATTGTTTCGCGGCATGGGGTTCTTCGATATGTCGTTGTTGGGGTTGGCATTCGTCGGCGGGCTGGTCGCCTTCAGTATTTCGGGTTTCTTCGGAGATTATTGGGACTCGGAGTGGGGACTGCAGTTGTGTGGACTCTGCATGGGCTTCTATCGCATTGCGTTGATTTGCCAGAAGCAGCAAAGTCAGCAGGTGAGTGCTCCGGCATTGGTCAGTCCTGTCCAAATGTGGGTCCCGACATGGTCTCCACCGATGATAAGAGGGGCAAGGCCGTCCCTGCCGGGCTGATTCCTTTGGGTGTCTGTGCGGGTGCTGTTGAGTTCCGCCGTCCGAGTCGTGATGACACTCCGAAGTCTCGGAGACAGGATTGTGGCGGGGATTGACATGGAACCCCGGGAGTGACACCCCGGTGGCTCGAGAAACAGCCCCTGGAAGTTCGGGTTCGATTCGAAAGAGATTTTCCTGCGATGCCGAGGGCTGTTCTGGATTGGCCAACGACCCAGCCCGATTTTGTGTTCATGTGTCTGCTTCGGGCGCTGGAGTCTTTGGGCAATCCGAGTGCTGGTCTGTTGGGAGTCAGCGTTCTTTTTTCGCCCGGACAAATCGCGGTTCCGCTGGTGTTGTCCAGGCCTTCGGTGAGTACCTTCGGCGAAGGGGGGGGGGGCAAAGTCTTCCGTAGCCGATGGATGCGGGCCAATGAACTCGGACCGTGCCGAGTCACTGGAAGCGGATCGACCGCGATAGACAAATCGGTTTCTGCCGTGATGTCGAGTGTATGGCTGGTATTTGTTCAGTGTTTCCGGAGATCATCAGGGGTGCAGGTCGACAGCAGGCGCGGGCCCCGCCCCGGTTTCGGGTCCAAATGGGTTTTGCCAATCGATGTCTCGTGGTGAAGACCGTCAACCGAGTCGCACCGTAGCGTAACCCGATGGCGAGTTGCCTGGCGTGTGAACCGAAAGACGGCTCGTGATCAACAATGTGATCATGACGGGGGCCGGAGTTGAGAGACGCTGACAGGTGGATGAGCGTCACTGGTCGGGCTCGATCGGCTGGCTGAGGCCTCGGGTGAAGGAAAGATCGACCTGCGTCGGGCGCGGCGGGGTGGCAGCCGGTCCGGATCGTGTTCTGCGGAACGGTTCCCGGCGTTTCAGGAGGGCGTGGAGGCGCTGATGATGTGCGTTCTTGTCAGGGAAGATTCCGGGTATCGAAGGGTGTCGCGGCTAAAAACGAACGTTTGGCGAGGAGTGCCAGGAAAGTGATGGTGCCACGTTGGCGTCCGGTCTCGGGATGTGGGAGAATGCGGTCTCGCGAGGTGTTCTTGGCTGGTCTCGGAGGAAGTTCGGGCTCTGTGATACGGGTCATTTTCCCGTTCCCCAGAGTCCGAGGTGTGATTTCGACCGACGGCATCGAGGGCGGGTTGCGTCAGTGGCACTTTTGTTGGGTGACACTGACGCCGTACCTGTCCGGGACCTGTGTCGAGTCTCTTGGCTGTTGGTGTTTCCTCTCGCCAGTTGGAGCTGTGGGCATCTCGATATGACCTGCAGTGAACGAGTTCCGGATCCCCTGAATCCCAGATGAAGATTCTGTTCTTGAGCAAGCGGCTCCTGTTCCCCACGGATCGAGGGGGCTTGGTGCGCACACTGAATGTCGTTCGTCACCTGGCCAGGTGGCACGAATTGACATTTCTCTGCAATCAGCAGCCGGGACAAGAGCAGGATTGTGACGAGATGTCCCGACTGGGTGTTCGGCTGGAGACGGTGCCTTGGCGGGAGGTGAGCCGTTCGGACTGGAGGTTCTACCGCGATCTTGCCTGGAATTTGCTTTCCCAGGATCCATTCAACGCCGCCAAGGATTACGATCCCGAACTTCGTACCCGGGCCCGACGCTTGTTGGAGGAGCAGCAGTACGATGTGGTGATCTGTGATTTCGTGCAGATGGCTCGAAATGCGATTGGAATCTGGCATGGCCCCAGCGTGCTGTTCGAGCACAACGTCGAGGCAGAGATCTTCGAACGGCATGCACAGACCGATCCGGGATGGGTGCGACGGAAATTCATGGGCTACCAGGCCGCAAAAATGCGGCGATTCGAGGGCTGGGCAGGTCGGCAGTTCACGCGGGTCGTGGCGGTCAGTGAGCGGGACCGCGAGCAGTACGAGCGTCGCTATGGCTGGAAGCATGTTGATGTGATTGACACGGCAGTGGACATTGACCACTACCGTCCGATCGATTGTGCCAAGTTGCCTGGAATGGTGGTGTTTGTCGGGTCATTGGATTGGCTGCCAAACGTTGATGGTTTGCAGTGGTTCGTGGCGGATGTGTGGCCTCTGGTGAGGCGCGAACATCCTGAGGCGCGACTTCGTCTGGTCGGGCGGAATCCGAACCCGGAGATTCAAAAGTTGGCCGAACACTCGGGGGTGGAGGTAGTGGGGCCAGTTCCGGACACGCGGCCTTGGCTGGCTGAAGCGGAGGTTTCGATTGTTCCCCTGCGGATTGGTGGGGGGACCCGCCTGAAGGTGTTTGAGGCGATGGCGATGGGGTTGCCCGTGGCCAGCACCCCTCTGGGGGCGGAGGGGCTGCAGGTGGAAAGTGGAGTCAATCTGATGCTTGCGGAGGGAGCGGATCGCCTGGCTGAGTCGGTCGTACAGTTGCTGCGTTCTCCGCAGTTGAGGCGGACCCTGGGAGAGGCGGCACGGAATCTCGTGGAAACTCAGTTTTCGTCAGAAAGCGTGGCCCGGCAATTCGAGTCAATCTGTCGGCGTGCCGTCGAGGAGCATTGTCGGAAATGAGTGTTTCCCTGGGTGAGTCTGCGGCAGGCTGGGAGGTTCGGGAGGCCACGCCCGCAGAATTTCCTGCCGTACAGGACTTTTTGCGAAGTCAGACATCGAACCCCCTGTGGCTTGATCCGGGCTGGCGGGGGCCGCTTGGGGTGTACGGGTTGTCCTTGCAGATCTTCGTAGCCTGGCAGGAAGGTGTGGTCCGGGGAGTGTTGCCGTTGGTGATCCAGCGGAGTCTGTTGTTTGGCCGTCGGGCCGTCTCGGTCCCCTGGGCGGATGTGGCAGGCCTGCTGGCGTCGGACCAGACGGCCACAGACCTTCTCCTGCAACGTGCGATTGGTCTGCTCCGTGAGGAGCGACTGGAGCGCCTCGTGCTGAGGCAGGCGACCTCGCTGGCTGATTGGCCGGTCGATCGTTCAGACAAATTGGCGATGCAGCTCAGGCTTTCCGAAGATCCGGAGATCCTCTGGAAATCGTTCGATCCGAAGGTCCGCAACCAGGTTCGCAAGGCCGAGAAGTCGGGAGTGGCCACGGAAACGGTGCCACTCGATGAGGGGTTGGACGGATTCTTCGAAGTGTATTCCCGGAACATGAGAGACTTGGGAAGTCCAGGGCACTCCCGGCGGTACTTTGCGGCCCTCTCGGGAGCGTTCCCCGGCGGAGTGGAGATCCATCTGGCACGCTGTGAGAGCCAGGTGGTTGGGGCGGGCTTGACGATGTGCAACGGAAATCGGTTGGATATTCCGTGGGCCTCCAGCCTGCAGGAGTTCAATCGGCACTGTGTGAATCATTCCCTGTACTGGCACATTCTCTCCCGCGCTTGCCGGAATCGCTTTGAGTGGTTCTACTTCGGTCGCAGCACTCGTGGGAGTGGCCCCCATCACTTCAAGAAGCAGTGGGGGGCCGAAGAAGTTCCCCTGTACTGGTACAGCCTGGATGTGGGGGGGAGACCACAGGTTTCCCCGCAGGCTCCCCAGGATTCGTACGGGTTCGCGGTCCGGGTCTGGAAAAAACTGCCCCTTGGGGTGACCAGAGCCTTGGGGCCGTTGCTGATTTCTCAACTGGACTGACTTTGCCGCTGGATACAACATGCAGAAGGTTTCGGTGTTCGGAATGGGTTATGTGGGCTGTGTGACAGCGGCCTGCCTCGCGCGGGATGGTCACCAGGTGATCGGCGTGGATGTCGATCCGCACAAGGTGGCCCGGGTCAATGCGGGTGATCCCCCTGTCTCGGAACCAGGGCTTCCGGAAATCCTCCGGTCCGTTGTTCAGTCGGGTCGACTCCGGGCCACGACATCCCTCGAAGAGGGAGTCGATGCGAGTGACCTGGCATTGATTGCGGTCGGGACTCCCTCGGCCGACTCGGGAGCGGTCGATACCAGGGCTGTCGAAAGTGTTCTGCGCGCCCTGGGATCGCATCTCCGGGTTTCAAAAAGACGATTCACAGTCGTTCTGCGCTCGACGTTGCTGCCGGGAATCCTCGAGCAGAGGCTCGCACCAGTGCTTCGTGAAGCAAGTGGGGCGGATTCCGAAGAATGGCTGCGAATCTGCAACAATCCAGAGTTTCTCAGAGAAAGTTCCGCGATCAAGGATTACGACGCTCCCCCCTTCATCGTCGTCGGTGCCGATCATCCCCAGGATGCGGAACCTGTGCTGGATCTGTACCTTCCGGTCCCGGGAGAACGCTTCACCGTCTCGACACGCACTGCCGCGATGGTGAAGTACGTCTGCAATGCCTTTCATGCCTTGAAAGTGGCCTTTGCCAATGAGGTGGGGGTGCTCGCCCGCTCTTTGGGAGCGGATGGGCATGAGGTGATGCAATTGATGTGTCGTGACACCAAGCTGAACATTTCCCCGGCTTACCTGCGTCCGGGATTTGCCTTCGGGGGATCCTGTCTTCCGAAGGATCTGAGGGCTCTCACCAGGCATGCTGAGGAACACTCACTGCAGCTTCCCCTGATGCCGGCGATTCTCGAGTCGAACGAGAACCAGCTGCGCCGGGCTGTTCGCCTGATAGAGCAGTCTCGAACTCGGCGAATTGGACTGGTGGGTCTTAGTTTCAAGGCCAACACGGATGATCTGCGCGAGAGCCCTTTGGTCATGCTCGCAGAGATTCTGGTGGGGAAGGGCTTCGACCTGTGTATTTTCGATCCGGGGATCCAGGTGACGCGTCTGCATGGTCGCAACCTGGCTTATGTCGATCAACATCTGCCTCACCTGGCCCGGCTCCTGTGTGATAACTCGGATGAATTGCTCTCTCACGCCGAACTGGTGGTGCTGGGGACCGATGTGGCCAACGCTCTGGATCGCAGTTCGCTTACTGGTCGGCGGGTCATTGATCTCCGCACCGACCTTGGCCGTCCTTGAAAGAGATAGAGGTCCTGTCATGGAAATCCAAGAGTCTTCCACGTCGCCGGACGCATGGATTCAATCCAATCCCCCCTCGCTGCTGGTCACCATCGACACGGAGGAAGAGGGGCTCTGGCGGGGAAGCTATCGGAATTCGGGGAACACAGTGGCGAATCTGAGGGGAATCCCCTGGTTTCAGTCGCTGTGCGATTCCCTGCAGGTCTTTCCGACCTACCTCGTCGACTCACCCGTCGTGGCGGATTCGTATGGAAGCGATTTGCTCAGTGCTTATCAGCGAGAGGGGCGTGCCGAGGTCGGTGCCCATCTGCATCCCTGGTGCACTGCCCCCTTCGAAGAGGAGGTCTGTCCGAAGAACTCTTGGCTTAAGAACCTTCCCGAAGATCTACAGCGCCGCAAGCTGCAGACGCTGACGGAAGAGATCACCCGGGTGTTTGGGCGCCCGCCGACCTCTTTCCGGGCGGGTCGCTATGGTTTGGGAACGTTTGCCGCGAATGTCCTCGAGGAACTGGATTATGTCGTGGACTCGAGTGTGGTTCCTTTCACCAGTTACAGTGATCAGGCCGGGCCGGACTACTCCGCGGCAGACTGGAAACCCTATCGGGTGTCCCCAGCCAATTTCTTGACGGCTGATCCAGCCGGCGGGTTGCTGGAGTTGCCCGTGTCTGTCGGCTTCAATTCCAACGATTTCCAGACAACCTGGGATCGGCATCGCCGGTTTTCGACTGGGCTGCCCCGTCGTCTGAAACTGAATGGGGTCCTGGATCGTTTGCGAATCGGTCAGCGCATCAAGCTCTCTCCCGAGCAGTCATCCACGGGTGAAATGCAGACCCTGATCACTCGGTCACTGCGGCAACGGGCGGAATGTCTGGTGTTGATGTTCCATAGTTCGTCACTGGTCCAGGGGCTTTCCCCCTATGTCTCAGATTCCGAGCGGTTCGAACAGTTTCGCCGGAGGCTGACTGAGATTCTGACGTTTTGGCGAAGCACGTTGGGTTTCCCGGCGCCAACCATGACTGATTTCGCCAGAGGCTGGCTCGCGAGGGACTCCTCGACTGTGCCAGTCTGAGCGGCTATGGACGAAATTGACTGGACGTCACGGAGTCAACGAATCTCCAGAAGGAGTCGAGTGAGCCAACTTCTTAGTTCTGAATGGAAGCTGGCACCGATTGCTAAAGACGCCAGTACAGTCCAAGCGATCCCAAGGTCGATTGGGGTGAGGATTGCTCCGGGAGCTGGAGACATTGTGGAGGCGAAGTCTTTCCGATGAACATTTATGCAGAAATTTCTGAGGGAATGAGTCCGCGAGTTGGATAACGGGTGCTGATCTTTGCAGAAGACCAACCCGGGGCGGTAGCGACGTCTGGAAGACCCTCTCCCTCAAAGAGGATGCACAGTGGGAGTGATGGTTGGAGCAGCAAACGGTTCACGGAACTCCTGTTGCGACGGCAGAATGACCCAAGTGATCAATGATGGCTGAAACAAATGTGCATGTTGTGCCTGGTCAACGCCGGGGACCGCGTACACCTGGAGACCTCGTCAATAGCCAAATGCCGTGGCTCTCCTGACAGTCTTGAGATGATGATCCCCGGCAGTCGGCGATAAGAAGCGGCAGGGCTAACCAAACTGAGGCGGCCGTTAGGTGGACAGAATTGCACTCTTTTCAGCTCCTTTGCGAGGAGTGCGTTCGAGAGCGTGTTTGGGGAGGCTGGGCAAATGGGTTCGCTGGTTTGGGGGCTTTGCAGTCCAGCGTGGTGGAGAGAGCTGTCCCTCCGGTCCCAGGAGGGGCTGTGAGAAGGATTGTGAGGGAGTCCCTTGGGGAGAGTTGGAGGAGCACCTGCTGAGGAGCTGGAAAAGACCAACGGCGTTGTGCCTGGGAGTTAACATAAGTCGCCAGCCAATCCTCTTGGTCAACCACTGGTGCCCGCAGGCGGCGGAATCCTGCCCCTGCGCTTGGGGCATTCTTCGAACAACGTCCATCAGCCAGGCGCAATGGTGTACGGGCGATCTAATTGCAAGACCTGGACTTCTGAGAGAACGGCCTCGCCGGAGTGCTGTGGACTTTCGCGGGTGCGGGCTAAGCCTTAAAATCGGGGGAAGGAAGCAGGGCTTGAACTGTTCAGTAGGGACACATGAGATCATCAAGGCGTTCGTCGAAATCCACACTGCGGTGGAATGTGCGGGTGAATTATCGCTTCGCGCTCACGTTATTGGCCGTGATTGTCTCGTTGGTCGGCGTGGGCTGGTTTCTGAGGCGACAGTCGATCTCGCGCAACGCCAATGAGTTTTTGCAGTTCGCGAAGAATCAGCAGGCGGCGGGCGATACAACGAAGTCGCTCGCGTCGCTGCGGCGGTATCTCGGTTTGGTTCCGAACGATCCCGAGGGAATCACTCTGTTTGCCGAGTTGACAGATGGGAAGAGCCTGAGTCCGGACGATTCTCTGGCGACCTATCAGCTCATCTCGGTTTTCGTTTTGCGGAATCCCGAACGCCTCGATTTGAGAGAGCGTTTGTATGAGATGTCGTATGAGCTCCAGCGCTATGGCGAATTGGTGGATAGTCATTTGCCGCACATGCGTGAAAGGGTTCTGGAGAATCGCGACTATGTGACCATGGCCGTCGATGCGTACCAGTCTCTTTCCCGATTTGAGGAAGGAATGCAGTTGTTGCTGGCGTCCGTCGACTCGCATCCCGAGAAGGTGCCTCGCTACAGAGATTTGATCGAATTCCTGACAAGTCACGAATTCAACGCCGTAGATCTCGCTGGTGTGGCGCGGCGCTTCGCGACAGGACTGAGTAACGAAGTGGAGTCCAAGTCTGAGGATGAGGCGCGGGAGCCGGACGATCCGTTGATTGATGAGCAGCTCCGGAATCTGGCAACGGGTGATGACTCCACGGGATCCCGTCCGGAGGAGAATGACGTTGGGCCCTCGGACCAGGGCGAGCCGGACTTGCGGGTCGCAGATGGGGTTGTGGAGGAACTCCAGAATAGCCCGGAGACGACGTTGAGCGTCCCATTAATCGTCGACCGCATCCTTGACGAGTCCCTGAGAAAAGGTCGGCCGCCAGTGGATGCCCGGGTGTTGAGGGCCAGGTTCCAATTGCGTCTTGGAAACGTGGAGAAAGCGTCAGTCGAGTTGGATGAGGCCCAGAAAATCGATCCTCAGGATTCCGAATATCTCAGTGTTCGACTTGAGACACTGTCACGGCTGCGGGAATTGGCCCTGGCATCTGAAGATTCCAGGCTGGCTGAGAAATACTCTGGAGCGATTCTCGGACTGGAGAAATCAGCCGACGACAGCCGCAGTGGGGCGTGGATGTTTCACCTGCTGCTCGGGCAGTTCCTGGTGGAAGTGGGTGAGATGCCGAGGGCCGAGACGCACTATCGGCGTTCGTTTGAACTGTGGGAGCTGGAGAAACAGCAGCTTCCCGATTCGGTGGTGGGTCGTAATGAGTCGATAAGGATCGACTTTCTGACACACTGGGGACTGGTCAACAATTTGATTGAGAGGGTCTATCGAAGAAGTCCGCAGACGCCGGATGAGGAAGAAGAATTCCAGCGGTATCGCGGTGAGATCAAAGATCTGATCGGGGCCGTTCACAAAATGGAGATCATTCCCGAGCTGATCGGGTTTCTGGATGTGCGCAGTCTTCTGGTCGACCGAAAGTGGAATGAGGCTGCCGAGCGGTTCGAGGCGATCCGGGCTGGATTGTCTGATTTGCCCGACATTGTCAGAAATATCGACCGATCTTTGGTTGAGTGTTACCAGCGCCTGGGAAATCCAGATGAGGCGATCCGGGCGTTGCGGCGTTCCGTAACGAGTGATCCCGGCTGGATTGAGGGTCGCATGATGTTGGCCGAGACCTATGTGCGGATTGGCCGTGAAGATCTTGCGATGGATGAGTTTTCCCAGGTGGCGATGGTTTCATCGATCCCCTCGGTCGTTATCCGGATTGCGATTCGTCGTGAGATGGAGCGTCCTGAATCGAAACGGGATTGGTCGTCGATCGAGAACCTGCTCGACAGTGAGCTTGCCAAGAATCCCCAAAATGCCGATCTGTTGTCGATTCAATCTGATGTTTTGCGATTGCGCAACCGCTCCGCAGAGGGATTGAAGCTCGTTCGGGCAGCGCGAGAGGCCAATCCCGAGGATGATTCACTGGTCGCTGTCGAAGTGACGCAGTTGCTGCTGGACGATTCGGCCGAGCGGTCAGGAAACATCGCTCGGGCGGAGGAACTGTTGCAGAACATCGGTCGAGACTCGACCGTGCTGCGTCTCGCTCGGGCCAGGGTGGAGGTCAGTCGCGGAGGGGAGCAACTGGGGACAAGACTGCTGGAGTTGTCTGAGAATGTGTCGAGCTGGACGGTGTCTCAGCGCACCCAGCTCTACGGGGAGTTGGCCCGGATCGCTGTGATCAATGGTTGTCCCAAAGAGGCGTTGAAGATTCTCGAGGCCAATCTGAAACTACAGCCCGACACCATGGAGCTGCTGTTGGAGCGGACCATTTTACTGTTGCAGACCGGGGCCTCGGCGGATGATACTCAGGCGTCTATCGCACGCGTTGAAGAGCTGGATGCGAACCCAAAGCCGGTTTATCACTACCTGGTCGCGTTGCGGGATCTCCGGGATTATCGCGCGTTGAACGAGGCCGCAGCCGAGAACGTACGGGTTGCACGACTGCGCTTGCTGCGATCAGCCGAACAGAGTCTTGCGATCGCGGTACAAGCCCGTCCCTCCTGGGTTGAAGCTCGCAACCAATACGCGGAGGCCCTGTATGAACTGGGGGATGAGGAAGCTTCATTCCGAATCTGCAGTGAGCTCCTGAGGCAGGGGACCCCAACACCCGAGGCGGTTGCGAATACCGTGCGCTACCTGCTGAAAAACCAACGTGATGATGAGCTCCTGGAGACTGTGAAACAGCTGGAGCAATCGCAGCCGTTGTTGATTTCGGAAGGCGTGATGCGGGCCGGAATGTTGGCCAGTTATCGTTCTCGCCGTTGGGATGAGACTCTTCAGAGACTGGGCCGTCTGGGGTCGTCAACTGTTGAAGATTTGCTGATCCAAGCACAGTTGTTGATCGCCAGCCGAGGTGATGCGCGGCGGATCGAGGAGGTGCTGACGCAGGCGTTGAATTTGGCGCCCGAGCAACGCATGGCATGGTTTCTGTGGGTCTCATTCCTCATTCACGAGCAGCGGATGGTTGAGGCGAACGGAGTGCGTGACAGGATCAAAACGGAAGTCCCTGATCAGCCTGCCCATTTGCGTCCCTGGACACTGGCGCAATGCGAAGAGTTGTTGGGAGATCTGGATCAGGCGGATCAGCACTACTCTGAGGCCCACAAAGACAACGTGGCCGATCTGCAGATCATCAATGAACACATTGGTTTCCTCGTCCGGCACAACCGCCTGCAGAGGGCTCAGGCATTGCTCAGATTGCTGTCGGATCCGGCGTCAGGATTGGACGACGAGGTTCGCAATCAGGCCGAGATTCTGACTGCCAAGTTACGGGGTGTGTCGGCGCAATCCTACGGCGAATTCGAAGCAGCGCTCGCGGCGCTGCAGGCGGATTCCGACCTTTCGCGGGTGAGTCCTGCGAAACTGAGGGCGCAGGTGGAGCTGTGTGCCGTCTCGGGACGCTCTCGGGAGCAGCGGAGAATGATCGCCATTCTGGAGGAGTTGGGGGCCCGGAAGCTCTTGACCAGCCAGGAGTCGATGGAATTGGCATGGCTCTATGCCCGGAATTGGAGATGGTCGGATGCCGTTGTGATGTATCGACGGATCTTCGAGAGGGAGCCCGGCAATTTTGCTGCACATGCGAATTTTGTCGACGCGGCACTGCGTCGCCCGCAGTTGGATGAACGCACTGTGGAAGAGGTTTCCAAATCGGTCTCCCAACTTGCCCTCCGCGATCCGCAGAGCCTCCGCACCTTGATTGCACAGGTTCGCTGGTTGCACTTTGAAGGCAAGACGGCGGATACCGAATTCCTGATCCGTCAGTTTCTGGAGAATTCAAAAAGGGCTCGTCCGATCGAGCTGTTTCGCGAGATTTTAGTCACTGATCGGGCGCCGATGGTGTTGGCGGTCCTGCAACGGGCCGTCACGGAAGCGAACGATCTGACGGCACAAGCTGCGGTGAATGCCTTGGACAATAACAGTTTGACGGGTGATGATCCGCAGTTGAAATTCCAGCTTGGGAAATACATCGAAAGCCCCAAGTTCGTGGAATTGCTCAGGGAGCAGATTTGGCATCGAGCCGCCTCCCTTGCCGAATTGACCGAGCAGTACGAGCTTGCCGATGAACTGTTCGTCAAAAGCAGTGATGACAAATCGGTCGAGGCGACTCTGGAGTATCTTTCGTTTCTTTCCCGGCGCTCGCGATTTGAGGAAGCTCTCGAGGTCTGGAAGCGAATTCGCGATGATTTTCCTCCTGGATTTCAGGCGCGCCTTCTCGCGGCGATTGTGCGGGCCGGTAATGCCCCGACAGAGCTCTGTGCCAAGGTAGAGAGTCTGATGCGGGAGATTCTCGCCACTGTTCCCGACGAGAATCCTGTGGAACGGGTGCGGGTTCTCCTGAGTCTGGCTGATGTCTACGATTTGCAGGAGCGATTTGCCGAGGCACGGAGGATCTACGCCACCATACTCGAGGCCGATCCGAAAAACGTTGTGGGTCTGAACAATCTCGCGATTCTGCACTCGTACGCCGAGGGGCGGGCCGAACGTGAGCGCGGGGCCGGTCTGATTGATCAGGCAATTGAGATTGTTGGCCCGTTGCCGACACTTCTCGATTCCAGGGCGATTGTGAAGCTGAATCTGGATCAACTGGATTCGGCCGTGGACGATCTCAGGCAAGCGTTGGATCAGGATTCCAGCCCGACGTATTGGTTGCATCTCGCCTACGTCCAATTGCGCAAGAATGACCTTCGTGGTGCTTCGGAATCATTCGAAAGAGCAACTGTTTCACCGGTCGATCCGGCTCGCATGCATCCGTTGGAACGGCCGTTTTTTGACGAACTGCGTCGTCGATTGGCTCCCCCTGGCACTTGAGCTTGGATGAAATGTGATGTTCGGTCTGATTTCTCCCCACGGTTCAGGCCGCGAACGGCCGGTGGTTTGATGTGTGGACGTTTTACATTGAGGTCCGATCCAGCCAAACTTGTCACCGTGTTTGGATTGCCGACGGTCCCGGAGGTGATCCCGCGCTACAACATCGCGCCGACCCAGAACGTGGCCTGTGTTCTGCCGATGGAAATGAGTGTGCGTTGGGTTGAGTCCCGATGGGGTCTGCTGTTGAAATGGCAATCGGGCCTATCGGGAGCCCGTCCAGTGATCAATGCCAGATCCGAAACGGTCACACAAAAGCCTTCATTTCGGTCGGCCTTTCAGAGTCGACGCTGTCTGGTTCCCTGCGACGGATTTTTTGAGTGGCAGGCCCTGGCGGGCTCGTCCCGCAAACAGCCGTGGTTGTTCACAATCGGTGCTGGAGAATTGTCCGCCTTCGCCGGTCTTTATGAGATTCGAGCGGACCAAGGCGACCCGCCAGTCGTTTCATGTTGCCTGCTCACGACTGAGGCGAACTCATTGGTTTCGCCCATTCATGACCGTATGCCGGTCTTGCTGAAGTCTTGTCAACACGAAGAGTGGCTGCACGGAAGCCCGGATTCCGCTCTGCGGCTGCTGCGCCCCTATCCCGCCCAGTTCATGCGGCGGGTTTCCGTCGGATCTGCGGTTGGAAATCCCCGGCATGAATCGCCCGACTGCGTGGTCCCTGTCGGGACGACGGTTCTGGGACAAGACTCGGCCTGAAATCCTTGCGGTTCCCAGTCAATTCATCCGTAAGGGAGTGGTCAAGTGTGGAATTCCGTGGCGCTGAATTCAGATTTTCTGGATGGCCATTTGAGCCGCCGTCCAGATCATGACCGGATGGGTATTTCCGGAGTGATGATGAGTCGCTGTGTTGCGCTGTGTTTGTTGCTGACGTGGCATTCCAGTGTGGCGTCGGTGCAAGGGAAGGAACCCGACGATTTGCCGGTTCGCTTCGAAGATGTGGCTGGTGTGCTGAAGGCGCGTTGTGTGAAGTGTCATGGACCGGTGAAGGCCGAGCGGAGTCTGAATCTGTCGACCCCCGCGGGTATCCTCCGGGGAAGTCGGACTGGTTCCGTGGTGCGTCCGCATGATGTCATGGCAAGTCCGCTTTGGACCCGAATCGCCGACGGCAGCATGCCGCCCGATGACCCGTTGGGCGAGGACCAGTTGAGCCTGGTGGCCAGATGGATCGAGCAAGGCGCGCCTGGATTGTCAGCCGATTCAACAGGGGAGCATTGGGCCTTTCGGCCACTGGGGCGTGTCACCCCCCCCAATCGCCCTGTGGGCGGCGCGGGGGGGACTTTCATCGATCAGTTCCTCCTGGCTCCGCTGGCGACGAAATCACTGGAGTTCAGTCCGGATGCGGATCGCGCGTCGCTCCTGCGGAGAGCGTGTTTCGTGCTGACGGGTTTGCCCCCCACGCTCGAGGAGCAGGAGGCGTTTCTGGGTGATCCTGGTCCGGATGCCTACGGTCGTTTGATCGACCGTCTGCTCGCTTCCCCCCAAATGGGAGTTCGCTGGGGCAAGCTTTGGCTCGATGCGGCGGGCTATGCTGATTCCAATGGCTATTTCAACGCGGATTCCGACCGTCCCTGGGCTTGGCGATATCGAGATTGGGTCGTTGGGGCCATCAATTCCGATCTTCCATTTGACGAGTTTCTGCGAGCACAACTCTGTGGGGACGAACTGACATCAGTCGAAGCGGCAGGTGAGGTGAGCGCCGATGTCCAGGGCTTGTTGATTGCGACTCATTTTTTGCGAAACGGACAGGATGGCACGGGGGAGAGCGATGGAAATCCCGAAGAAGTGCGCGCCGACAAGTACTTCGCTCTCGAGTCATGTCAGCAGAATGTGATGTCGGCTTTGTTCGGACTGACAGTTCAGTGCGCGAAGTGCCACGACCACAAGTTCGAACCGATTCGACAGGAGGACTACTACCGTTTACAGGCGGTGTTCGCCCCGGCATTCCGGATCGAAGATTGGCGCAAGCCGAATGAGCGGTTCGTGATGGCTCCTCTGGCCGGGGAGACTGAAATCTGGGAGTTGCAGCGGCAGCGTCTCCGCCAGGAACTCGAGGATCAGACGCAAATGCTCGCCGAGTATGTGCGTACCAAGCGAGTCTCCGGCCGAGTGCTGTTTCATGACGACTTCGACCGAGCCAGCCTGGGTGATCGCTGGAGTAATCGGCTTCCGGGTGATACGGAACCGGCTGGGGCGGTGCCTGTCCGGATCGATTCCCGAGAACGACCGGGAGCGTTCCTGCGCGATGGGCGATTGGTGATCGCCGAAGGAGGAACACGGGGTGACAGTATTCTGAGTACCGCGGCCCCCTTGAACTGGCTTCCCTCTGAGGCAGGCGCCTCGATTGAAGCCACTTTCGATCTGGTTTCCAATCGTGCAGATGATGGAGACGCAGACGCTGAACGGATTGGTTACCTGATTGACCTGCGGGATTTTCGGGATCAACTTCCGGATTCGCCCGGAAACATACTGATCGATGGGCATCCGCAGGCGAAAACCTCGGTGTATCTGGATTATCCCGGTGCAGACTCGCGCGTTGTGGGAACTCTTGGTGGGCAGGGGCATGTGCCAGGGAGGAACTTCGGAGTGCGGATCAGTCGAATCACAGACGACAAGGTCCGGCTGCAGTTGTTGGTGGATCATCTGCCCGATGGGCAAGCGTTGGACTTGAACTCAACAGTATTCACAACCGGAGGGGGATTCGGCTTTGTCTTTTGCTGCGGCCGGAGTTTCGTGGTTGACAACGTGCTGATTGAGGTGTTCCCGCCGGAGGAATCCAGTGAATCGCTGCGACAGTTTCATGCCGAAGTCCAACAGCGGCAGAGGAAGTTGGTGACGCTGCGAGAGCTATTGAAAAACCTGGATGCCAATCCTCCCGGAAAGATTTCGTGGGTCACCGATGTTTCCCCCAGCCCTCCGGAAGTGCGGTTGTTGAACCGTGGAAACTATTCCAGCCCCGCGCATGTCGTAACTCCGGGGCCGCCATTGTTTCTGTCACAGCAGGAAGAGGATCCGCATTTCGTCGTCCAGTCGACCGGACGGACGACTGGTGCCCGACGGGCCTTCGCGGAGTGGGTACTGCAAAATCCCCGGTCGCGTTCGCTGCTCGCGCGGACACAAGTGAATCGTGTGTGGCAGGCCTGCTTCGGCACGGGGATTGTTGCCACGTCGGACAATCTGGGGCAAAGCGGTTCCGTGCCGAGTCACCCCGAATTGTTGGAGTATCTGGCAACGTCATTTCTGGATCAGGGTTGGCGAATCCGGCCTTTGTTGAAGGACATCGTACTGTCGAGGGCCTTCCGGCAGTCGAGCCTACCGAATGAACGTGGGTTTGCGGCAGATCCAGAGAACCGCCTGCTGTGGAGGTTTCCCGCGGTACGGCTTGATGCCGACATGATCCGCGACTCGCTCTGGCAGTTTTCGGGTCGTCTCGACCACACCCTGGGGGGCGTCCCTGTGCCGACAACTCGGCTCGAGCAGGGGGAGGTGGTGATCTCGGAAACTACATCAGGAGCAGCCCGGCGTTCGTTGTATGTTTATCAGCGAAGAACTCAGGGGCTCGGAATGCTGCAGTTGTTTGATGCGCCGCAGCTTGTATTCAATTCGACGCGACGGTCCCGCTCGACGATTCCACTCCAGTCGCTGACGATGCTCAACGGCGATTTTGTGATCCGCAGAGCCGATGAGCTGACGCTTCGGTTGGAACAACAGTCCCAAGAAGCGTCCCCGCGTATCGAGTTGCTGTGGCGCATCTGTCTGGGCAGGGCGCCAAGCCATGAGGAATGCGCTCTGGCTTTGGAGTTTCTCAGGGAACAGACTGCCCGGCTCGGCTCCTCGGATCAATCGCTGCGGGACGCCTGGCGAGATTTGTGCCAAAGCGTGATGGGATGCAACGAGTCGCTGTACCTTCCCTAAGCGGAATCACGGCGATTGCTTCGCCAGGAATATGGAAGAATAACAGTCCTCCGGCGCTCACATCGAGGAGTTTCAGAGTATCGACGCCTTTCGTCTGGAAAGGATCCGGACTCGATCGATCGCCACAGTCGAGGTGCAATCGGTGAGCGTCGATTGACTTGGTTGGTCCGGCACTCCACGGGGGGCAGGGGCATGGCCAGAGAATACCTACAGGAAATCCGGCAACCTCCCGAGTCGTGCCTGAGTGCTGGCGTGTTGGGAATCCGCTGCATGAGGACGCCGTGCTCAGACATCGACTTCATCCAGCCCAATTGACGAAGACACAATGGCTGTGGGTCTGCGCTGTTTGCGGGCCCTGGGGTGGCGGGCTGGCGGGGTGGACCTTCAATGGTAGCCAAAAATTGACTGTCACTTTGGCATCTCTCGCTTGATCTTTTCCGTTTATAGAAGAGGTGTTATAAGGCGGCTCATTGGCCAATCAGGACGGCCAACCTCGATTCCGACTGCGTGGGAGGAGACCACCGGATGTTGCCCAGGTCCAGAGTCAGGCTGACTCGTTTGTTGTTGACAGTCATCCTTGGCTGCGTCGGCTGCCGTGGTTTGCCATTTGGATCCGATTCAGACGATGACACAGTCGCGGCCCCAGATTTCGGTCTGAACACCGTTCCCCGACAGTGGGAGCCGGCGTTTGAAGATGGCGATACGACGCACAAGGCGGGGAGTGGCAAAGGGGGGGCGGGGCGTCTCACCGACGACGCTGCGTGGGGCGATTCGGATGGAGAATTCGATAAGTCGGCTCGCGGAGAGAAAGCGGCGTCCACTGAAAAGGATTGAGGTCGACAGCCCGCAGTCGATCAAGGTGTTGTTGGCGAATTCGTGGATCGGTTTTGCGGCCCACTGGGAGTTCGACGGCAGATGGCTGTGCCAGCGCGTCGGGATTCACCGATTTGGGATGAAACTCGCGGTCGGTCAGAGGCACAGGAGGTTTCGGTCTCGGCAATCCGATGGAGGTGGTGGTGGAATCCAAAGGTTCGGAAGGCCTGTTGTCGGTACGAGTTGTGCTGGGCGAGATTGAGCTGTCGCCTATGGAACGCGAGTCAATTGCTCCGGGCTTATGGTTGGGCAAGACATTCGAGGGGCTGGTCAAATTGCGTTTGGGGGGTGAGACGCTCGGCTTTGGTGCTTTGTGCCTGCATCGTGGGCAGCTTGCCGTGCGGGTTGCCAAAATCGCTCACTCCGCATCGGGAAACCCACCGGAAGCGGTTGCATCAGGTCATGAGTCGGAGAAGATGTGAAATGCGGTCGATTCAGTGGACTGTTCTGGTGTCTGTCGCCGTCTGCCACACTGCTGTATGGGCGGAAGAGGGGGCCGTTGAAGCCCGGAAAGTTACGCCTCCTGTGGAATCGGCGATCCCGCTTGATCCATCCTCGGCAGTCACCTCCAGGGGCAGTGGTTCGTGGCTCTCCAGTTGGCTATCGATCGGATTGTGTGTTGCTGGAGGAATCTGGGTTTGGCGCAGTCGCCTTGGGGTCGAGACTGCCGCCGACGGGGAGCTTTGGAATGTGATCAGCCAACGTCCCCTGGACTCGCGACACAGCCTGATGGTGATTCGGTTTGCGGACAGTCTGTTGCTGCTGAGTGTCTCGCCGAACGAGGTTTCGCTCCTCAAGGAGATCGAAGATCCCGCACAGGTGGCTCAGGTCAATTCTCTGGTGTCTGGGCAGCGGCAAGTTCGTGCCAATTCACTGCGTCAGAGATTGGCGACGCTCGGATTGTTGCGGGGAATGGCATGACACAAGGACCTGCCAAACCTTCGGGAGGGGTCTGTTTCGCCGGGTCGCGACGATTTGTCCCGGCCTTGGTGGGGCTGATGTTGGTGACAGCCACAGTCGCAGGTTCCGAGCCGGGTAACTCCAAAGCCCGCAAGTCGGCCACCGGTCTCCAAAAGGAAGTTGTCCGCGATTCAAGAGGGAGTCGGGGTACCGACCGCAATGAAGCCGGTACCGCTCAACGTGAGCGGGTAGTGCCTCTCGCAGGTGTTGAGGAGCGCGGAGATCGCTCTTCGGAAGTCGACTTCGCGGCACTGGGGGACGAGCCGATCACCGAGGTCACCAACTTGACAGATGCCGACCAAAACAGGGCGGGTGACTGGATGTCCCTGGTGGAATCCTTGCCGGTCGCACCGTCGCTGCTCGCGGTGATGATGCTGTCAGTGGTCCCCTCTCTGTTGTTGATGACCACCTGCTTCGTCCGGTTTTCGATCGTACTGACACTGGTTCGACAAGCGTTGGGAACCCAGCAGCTGCCACCGAATTCGGTACTGATGGCGTTGGCGCTCTTTCTGAGTTGCCTGGTTATGGAGCCGGTATGGCGACGAGCGTACCAGGAAGGGATGCGGCCTTATTTGCAACCTGAATCCGGCGCCCAGAAGCCTGAATTGGACGCGGCGACCCAGGCGACGTTGAAGCCGCTTCGGGAATTCATGTCATCCCAGATCGAACTGGCGGGAAACAGCGAAACGGTGTGGGTCCTGCTGGAGTCACAATCGGCCGATGGTGGCACGCTGCGCGAGTCGCAGCGGGACCTTACCTATGACGAAGTCCCCTTGCCCACACTTGCGGCGGCTTTCGTTCTGAGTGAAATGAAGGTGGGTTTCATCATTGGGTTCCAGATTCTTCTCCCATTTCTGGTGATCGATCTCATTGTGGGACTCACTCTCTCCATGCTGGGATTGACGGCGATTTCACACGGGGCGGTCTCACTCCCCTTCAAATTGCTGCTGTTCGTGCTGGTTGACGGTTGGACGGTCATTGTCGGGCGGTTGTTGGCGAGTGTCGCCGGATAAAGTACGTCATTGACCTGGGCGAATTGGCAGGTCGTGGGACCTCGTGTTTGGGGACAGGATGATGGATGTTGATTCCGCGGCAGAGATGATTCGGCAGTCGCTATTTACGGCTGCCTGGATTTGCCTGCCGATTCTGTTGGTCTCGTTGATCGTCGGATTCATCATCGGAACACTTCAGGCGGCGACATCGATCCAGGAGCCGACTGTGAACGCAGTTCCTCGCGTGTTGGTCACCGCTCTGACAATCGTGCTTGTGATGCCGTGGGGACTGCAGGCGATGGTCGAATTCACGCTGCGATTGTGGCGTGCGAAATGATTGGAAAACGCCGGGAAATGCGATCTTTCGCCGCTGTTGGCGGGACAGGGTGGCATGGAGCCTGAATTCTTCGCAAATCTTCCCCAGGCGGCCTGGTTGCCGGGTTTCTCCCTGTGGATCCTGTTGCTGGCGAGAATGATCGGGTTGGTGCTGTTCCTGACATTGATTCCCAAGACTTTGGGCTGGCGGTTTCGCCTGGCTCTTGCCGTCTTGTTGAGCTGGGTCCTGGCGTCGAGTTCGGGGAATCCCGCAATGGATGGCAACACCCCCTGGGAACCAGAGGATGTCCTTTTGGAGTTTCTACTGGGGGGAGGGTTGGGACTGGGCGTATCTCTGGTGTTGGCTGGGGTCAGGCTCTGCGCGGAAATTCTTGAACTCCCGTGGTCGCCCGGGGAATTGCAGGCTGATACCTGTTGGGGGGGGGCTGGTGCGGGAGCCTTGAGTTCCGCCCTTGGGTGGATGACTGCGGTGATCTTCGTGATCGGAGGTGGGCATCTCCAGGTGATTATTGCCTGCCGTGACATGGTCCGCACTTACCCTCCTGGCAGCTTGCCGATGCTCGGGGGAATGGTCACTTTGCTGTCGGTCTCGTGTCAGGAGGCGACCTGTCTCGCCCTGCGTTTGGCGGCACCAGTCTGGGGGGCGTCAGCTATGGCCATGTTGATGATGGCGGTGCTCGGACGCATGTTCCCGGTCATCTCGGTGGTGTCCGCGGGCATACCGTGGCGGGCGGGAGTCGCCTGGATGGCACTGTCCCTGTCAATGCAGGGATTCGCACAGATTCTCGAACAGGAAATGGCGGATCTGGGGAGCCGCGTCCGTGTTGCTGAAAGCGACAGATCCGGACTCTCAGGTTCCTCCGCCGAAGAGGTTGGGGAATGAACGCTGCGGAAGAGCGGGTCTTTCCCGCATCTCGTTCGCGCCGTCAGTCTCTGCGACGGCGGGGAGATGTGGTGGCGGCATCCTGGCTGCAGGTGGCACTGCCAGTGGCGGTCTGTCTTTGGATGATGGAGTGCTTTGGAACGCAGTGGGTTGAGCAGTTTCGCATGGTGTTGGAAAAAGAGTTGCAAAGCGGCATGCGGGTGACCTGGAATGGTCAGCAGGCCTGGGAGACGTTGGGGAGAATGGCAGTAGCGCTGGCGAGCATCGCCTGGCCCCTGGTCATCGTTCCCTGGTCGATTGGCATTGGAATGAGGATGCTTCAGACACAGTTCCTGTTCACTTGGAAATCTCTGCGCCCTGATCCGGAGCGATTAAGCCTCTTCGCGGGGTTCCGTCGGATCGGAACCGCGGTCGCCGGCCGCAGCATGGGGCGAACGATTCTGCAGTGCCTGGTCGCGGGAGGAATCTGCTGTGCTGTGATCTGGACGATGTCGGGCGATCGCCCATGCCAAATTTCCTGCACAGCAGGGGAGGGGGTCAGCCCGGGGATTCTGGACTTTGGAGTCAGGCCGATTCGTGTCTTATGTTTCAGCGTGCTGCTTGTGGGGTTGGCCGACCTGGTGTGGCAGGGAGTCGCTTATGAAAGGCGAATCCGGATGACAGCGCAGGAGGTTCGCGAGGAGTTGCGGAACTCCGAGCGAAATCCGCATGGCACGAGGGGCGCTGGGCAGATGACTGCTGAGGTCGAATTCACACCATCTCGATGAGCACCGGCCGCTGCCTCAATTCAATCCGCAGAAAGGGTTGTCCTGCTTCTCCTGGCCAATCGTGGTGGTGGGACCATGGCCGGGGAAGACCAGCGTATCGTCGGGCAGTCCGAAGAGATGTCGATGAATTCCCTCGATCAGCAACTGCTGGTCTCCTCCGGGAAAATCGGTGCGTCCGATGCTGCCCTGGAACAGCACGTCGCCCCCAAACACGAGCGGTACCTTGGCATTGGAATAAACGAAGACCACGTGACCTGGACTGTGTCCAGGAATCTCACGGACCTCCAGCGGAATTCCCGCGAGAACGATTCGGTCGTGGTGGTTGAGCGTCTGTGTCGCGGGCGGCGCGGTGACGGGCATGCCGAAAGGAGCACTCAGGTTCCGTTGCGAGTCCAACAGCATCGGCGCATCGCCCACCCCGATCAGGATTGGAATCTCGGGCCAGGTCTCGCGAAGGCCGGCGACCCCGGCGATGTGGTCGACATGTCCGTGTGTCAGCAGGATTGCGACGGGAGACTTCTGCAGGTCCGCCAACTGTTCCACGATGCGCCGAGAACCGAAACCGGGATCAATGACGAGACACTCCTTCGATCCTGGCAGGGAGACGATCAGGGTGTTCTCCTGGAAGGGAAGAGTCACCACTATTGAAACATCCAAAGGCAAATCAGAACGCATGCTTGGTTTTAACGCCTGGGAGCGGGGCAAGATTCCGGGACGGCGAACGAAAAACAGGTCAGAAGGCTGTGCCGAAAGGGTCTGGATCCATGCTGAACGGACCTACCCGGAGTCACCTGTGAGAAGTACAATCCAGTCTAGGGTGCGGGGGGAACTGAGATCAATCTCCCAACACCTTTCTCTTCCGTGTCTTTTTTCTGGCCAGTGATGTCGCAACAACCCGCCACCCCAGACCAAGCCAAAGTGGCCAAGCTGCAACTGCGCAATCCTCTGTTGGCTGGGATCTTGGCATTTCTTGTTCCCGGTCTGGGTCACTTGTACCAGAGGCGGATGTTCAAGGCGGTTTTGTATGCCGTTTGCATCCTCGCGACATTCTTCACGGGGCTGAAAATTGGACATGGTCAGGTTGTCTACTTTCAGTGGTCGGCCCCCGAAAGCCGGACATTTGCCTATTTGTGCCAGTTCTGGGTCGGACTGCCAGCGTTGCCCGCGCTGGCACAGGCCAAGCTGCGGTCAAACCAGGTGTTTGACGAGGGGTACCTGACCTCTGCGCTGGATGTGGACTGTGTGGGAACGCTGGACGGAGTCGATGGTCTGGTGCAGGGGAGGTTGACAGTCGAGGCCGACTCTGGCGGAGGAGGGCGTTTTGCTGTTGCGAAGTTTCGGGGAACTGCGATCCAGGGGGGGAGCGAGAAGCGAATTGAAGGAACCCTGACGAACTGTACTTTCGACCCACAGGTGGGGCCCAGTCCGCGCCGGGGTGTCTTGGGCTATTTCGAGTCCGGAGGGGGGCCGCAGGGGAGGTTTCAGGGAACGTTTGCCCGACCGATCTGGGATTGGTACGGGGCACCCCTGTTTGATGTGGACTCATCGCGGGCGAATTCGCTGGATCGGGCGCATCGTGAGCTTGGTTCGCGTTTTGAGCTCGGGGTGGTGTATACGATGATTGCCGGTTTGTTGAACCTCTTGGCAATTTTCGACGCGGTCTACGGACCGGCTTATGGCGACGATGAGTCGATCAGCAAGGGGACGGAGGCGGAGGGCACTTCTTAGGCCTCGGTCGGACCGGCTGTTGGGGGGAGCGGACCGGGTGAAAGTGAGTCGCGTTTTTCTGTTGGGAAAGAGTGCTTTTCGGATGGTTGGTCCATGGGTGCGATAATGTGGATTGTGGGATTGGACGGTGTGGGAGGCTTGGCTCGTGGTTGGTACGCCATTCCTTTGATTTTGGCGATCAGCCTGGTCTACAGTGCGAGTCGTCACGAGAACACGTCGCTCATCCTGGTTCGGGCGGCTCGCTTGGTATTGACGATCGGCGGGTTCATGTTGGCCGTCTTGGCCGTTTTGCTGATCCTCTCGCGGGGTGGCTGAGTGGCTCTGTGTTGGGCCAGGACCGAACTTCATGAGTGCTGACACACTCTGCGATGCTCGATGGCTTCCCTCCGTGGGGGCTATTCTGCGACATCCTGATGCGCAGGATTGCAGCGCGCTTTGGGGGACTGATCTGGTCTGCTCGGAGATCCGGGCGATTCTCGCTGAACTGCGTTCGCAATTGCTGCAGCGTCAATCCGGCAAAACTCCTGAATCCCTGCGGGAGGAGTTGCTGGCCGAGGTATTGAACCGACTGCGTGTCTCACTTCGGAGTCGTGAGCAGTCGGAATTGGGATCCGTACTGAACGCCACCGGTGTTCTGCTACACACTTCGCTGGGGCGGGCCCCTTTGTCTGTTCGGGCCAGGGAGAGGATTTCAGAGTGTTCCCAAAACTGCAGCCTGGAGATCGATCTTGGAAGCGGCGGCCGATTGACACGGGGACACCAGGTCGAAACCACTCTACGACAGCTGACTGGTGCTGAGGCAACCTTGGTTGTCAACAACAATGCGGCGGCGACCGTTCTGGTTCTGGCCACCTTGGCGACCGGGCGTGAGGTGCTCATTTCGCGCGGAGAATTGGTGGAGATCGGAGGAAGTTTTCGGCTCCCTGACATTTTCAGTGCCAGCGGCACCATCCTTCGCGAAGTGGGTACAACCAATCGCACCCGAATCGGGGATTATGAACGAGCAGTGGGGCCGTCAACCGCCTGCCTGATGCGGGTTCATCCTTCCAACTTTCGCATCCGCGGCTTCGTGGAAAGTGCAACACTGGAAGAGTTGGTGGCCCTTGGACGACGCCACGGAATCCCGGTGATTGATGACATCGGCAGCGGTTCTCTCGTGGAGACAACGCGCTGGGGCCTGGAGCGGGAACCAACCTTTCAGGCGGGTGTTGCGTGCGGAGCCGACCTCATCTTGGGGAGTGGGGACAAACTCCTGGGAGGTCCCCAGTGTGGTCTTATTGTCGGTCGAGCGGATTTGATCTCCCGAATGGCCAACCATCCGCTCGCCCGGGCATTCCGCATCGACAAATTGACTCTCTCCGCCCTGCAGGGGACTCTCGAGTCGTATCGTCTTGGAACGCAATTGCAGGAAATTCCCATCCTGCAGGCCCTGGAGCAGACGGTCGAGCATTTGGAACAGCGGGCGCGGGCTGTGATGGCCCAATGGGCGCAGTCGTTTGAAGTGCATGAGGTTTCCGGCGACGAACTGATCTCCGGAGATTGGCGGGTGTCGGTCCAGAAGTCCGTGGCGTCTGTGGGAGGAGGGACTCTGGCGGATTCTGAAATCCCATCGTGGTCTTTGAACATCAGGCATCGCCAGCTTTCCTGTGAAGCACTGGCGGGGTTGCTGCGCGCGGGAAGGCCACGCGTGTTTGGACGCGTGCATCGGGACACCATCTGGCTTGACATGCGCAGTCTGTCCCCCGCCGACGATCAACGGCTGCTTTTGGCGTTGCGGCGACTTGGGGGAGTGAATGGGGGATCCGACCCCCGGATCACAGAGTTGTAGCCATGCACGCTCCGTTGAATTCTCTCCCGGAGAAGGACCTTGTCCTGATTGGGGGAGGCTACGCGCACCTCCACGTCCTCAGGGAGTGGCGCACCAACCCTCTCCCCGGCGTGCGACTGACAGTCATCTCCCCTGATCGAGAACTCGTCTACAGTGGAATGCTGCCCGGCGTCATGGCAGGGCTGTATTCCCTCTTCGACGCGACTCTCGATCTACAGCAACTTTGTACGGCAAGTGGCACTCGCCTGATTGCTGCGGCGGCGAATGGACTGAATCCCGCAGGGCGGGTCATCTCACTGGTCGATCGCCCGCCAATTCCATTTGATCTGGTTTCCATCGCGGTCGGGTCCATCCCCCAAGTTGCAGATGGTGAGACGCGATCCGGATTGATCTCACTCAAGCCACTCAGGGACTTCCCCCAAAGGTGGGAGCAGGCTGTTCGCAGGCTGCGCCCCAAACCGTTGGAAAGCATCGACGTCTCTGGATCAGCGCCCCTGAAGGTAGTCATGGTGGGGGGCGGTGCGGCGGGATGTGAGATGACGTTGGCGCTCGATCGCTGGTTGAACCTCCACAAGGTCAATGCGGAGATCCGGCTCGTGGAATCGGGGCCCGAAATCCTCGGTGGCGGAACTCTGCGCACAATCCAAAGGATGCGGCACGAGTTGCACCGTCGCGGTATTCAGGTTGAGACATCTCTGAAAATTCTGGGCGTCCGCACCTCGGGAGGTGAGGACCCGATGGAATTGCAACCGCTGTGGTTGGAGGTCAGTCGCGGAGCCGACTGGCCCGCCGACCTGGTCGTCTGGGCCACCAGTGGTGGTCCCCCGCCACTCCTTTCGCGCCTTGGGCTGCCGCTGGATGAACAGGGGTTTCTGATGGTGGATCCCACTCTTCAGTCGGTTTCGGGCCTACCCGTGTTTGCCGCTGGCGATGCGGCGGCCCTCCGGGGAGTCCCCCTGCCCAAAGCAGGGGTTCATGCGGTCCGGCAGGGGGCTCTGCTGTGGGGCAATGTGCGACGGTACTTTCGGGGCGAGCCACTCCAGCCGTACCGGGCCGGAGGCTTCCTTTCATTGATTTCCCTCGGAGACGGCCGTGCGCTGGGGAATTTTCGCGGCTGGTCTTTCGAAGGAGGGTGGGTCTGGCGTTGGAAGGACCGGATCGATCGACGGTTCCTCGAGATGAATCGCCCAGCGGGGATGAATTTGATCGGGTCGGAACGCCGGGGAACTGGTGTCATCGAGGATCCGCAGGATTCCATGCGGTGTACGGGCTGTGGCAGCAAGGTGCCTGCCGAGGTGTTGTCTGACGCGTTGAAGCGGCTGGCCTGTCCTTCACAGGATGGCACCTTGGGGACCCGCATCACGCCCGATGATGCCGTTGTCATTGATCGGCAACGTCTCCCCGTCGATGTATTTTCCGTCGACTTTTTTCCGGCCTTTCTCGATGACCCCTATCTATTCGGTCGGATTGCCGTGTTGCATGCGCTGAGTGATCTCTGGGCGATGGGAGCACGCCCCGTCGGCGCCCAAGCCCTCGTGACTTTGCCGCCCGGATCCGTGCGGCAACAGGGCGAAATGTTGTTCCAGCTTCTGGCGGGTGGTTTGCGTGAGTTGCAGGGGGTGGATGCCGAACTGTGGGGGGGGCATACGACGGAAGGGGCAGAACTGCAGGCTGGGTTCAGTGTCGCCGGTTGCCTCGATGGTCAACCACCACTCAGGAAATCAGCACTGCTTCCGGGTGACTTCCTGATTCTGACCAAGCCCTTGGGTGTCGGGGTGGTTCTGGCCGCCTTGCGGATGGGAAGGGGAGCGTCGCGATGTCAGGAAGAGGCGCTGCGATTCATGCTGCAGTCCAATGCTTCCGCAGCCTGGGTGGCACGGGAGGTCGGGTGCACGGCCGCGACAGATGTCACAGGATTTGGGCTGGCCGGGCACCTCCTGGAAATGCTCGAAGCCAGTCGGGTGTCGGCGCGTTTGTCGATCGGGGAGATTCCGAGAATTTCTGGTGCGGAATCCTTGTTGCGAGGCGGGGTAACAACTTCGCTGGGCCCCTCGAATCGACGAAGGGTGGAGTCGCGACTACGTTGCCAAGGCTCGTCAGCCGGTCCCGATTTGGACTTGCTGTTTGATCCGCAGACTTCCGGAGGCCTGCTGCTGGGGGTGTCCGCGTCCCAGGTTGATCGGGCTCTGGAACTGCTTCGGAGTTCTGGAGCGCCTGATTCGTGCGTGGTGGGCAAGGTGGAAGCCTGCGCTGGTCCGGATTCGGACATCGCATTGATCGTGGAATGAATCCTGGGCGCGGAGCCGCGTTTCAAGAACAGGACATCGGAATTTGTCCTGACTGCAACTGCATCCCCGCAGTTAGAGCAGGCTTTCCAGCAACAGCCGAACCTTGCGCAGTTCCACTCCCCTTCCCGAAACATCCATCAGTTCGGGCATGATTTCCACACTGAGTGTCCGTGTGAAATTGACACGTTCGAGTTGGCTGATGAGGCGGGCGTAGTCGATTTCTCCCAGTCCGACAGGGACCTGGAGTTGTTCCCGGGTGGAATCGCGAAGATGGACGTGAAACACGTAGGGAAACACAGGATCCACATTGGTCGAATGATGAGGACCACAGAGAAAACAACTGGGATCCAGCGTGATTCCCAATCCTGGTGCGGCCTGACAAAGTTCCACCGCTGTGCGGGGGTCTTCGGAAAGATGACCAATGCGTGTCTTGAAAGAGACCACGATCCCATCGGCGATGCCAATCCGGGTCAATTCTCGCAGGCGATCAACTTCCGAGTTGAAAGGCGTCCCGAGAGCGGCCGAGGGAACCGTCACGTGGGGCACCCGCAGCTGCTTGGCGGTGCGAGTGATGGTGCGAAAATCGGAGAGGGGAATATCGTCTTCAAAACAGAACGACACCGGCGTCAGCCGGGTCATTTCCCGGTATCTGACTGCAAATCGATCTGGTTCACTTAAAAGTTCAGATGGCTTCAGATGTTCACTGCCTTCACTGAACCACAATTCGACTTTGTCGTATCCCATATCGTCGATATGGAAACAGGCTTGGTGAATGGGCACATCAGAAAAACAGCGAGTCGAGGCGGCGACCAGCATTCCATTGCTCTCCGAAAGTCCGTTGGGTAGGGCTCAACCGATCACCCGATGCTCCCCAGAATGGACTCCCGGCGACTGTTCGCGGCGATCAATTCCGGGATTGGTAGGGTCATCTCAAGTGGTTTTTTGGAATGGACTTGCGTCGATTCCCAAGATGGGCTTCCGAGCCCTGTGACTGATCTTGGCAATTTAATCCGGTTGGGATGAATCTGCAAGGCGAATGAATCGAGTCTATGGAAGAGGTTGTGACCGGCATAGGGATTTTGAACGTAAGGCAGCCTTCACCGCCGATACCTCACCTTGTCTGGAGGTCTTCTACAAGCCCGCACGGATGAGGCTCAGGCTCCAGTACTTTCTGGTCTGCATTCAGGGGAGATCCTGTCCATGCGTTCCAATTGGCTGTTTCTTTCGGCCGCCGCAATGTTGCTGACATGCGGTGTGGGTTGCAGTTCGTCGCAGGTGGTACGCGGTCAGGCCCCTGCTGACGGTGTGGTGGCTGACGATTATTGCGAGGCGGATTGTGACTGCGACGAGTGCAGCCGCAAAGACCTGCGGCGCGCTCGACGACAGGCCCGCCGCGACGCCCGGCAGGCCAACGGCCATCACTGCGTTCCCTACTCCATTCCGCATGATCTTTCGTACCCTGCGCAGGGAGACATGCCTGGGATCGTGCAGTATCCTTATTACACGGTGAAAGGTCCCGATTGCTTCTTCTATGATAGCGATGGGAAACGCTAAAACCTGACGCCCCGGGGTTAGACACTCTGGGTTGTGAGCAGACAGCGGCAGACTTGATTGTCCCGATCCCTGCGATCGGGGAATGAGTCCAGACATCCTGCGGTTGGCACTCGCCTCCGTGGGATGTCTGCCTTTCGTCCGCCGATCATCGCAACCTCGAGTGGTAATCACGGTCCATGAGCGCTCCGTCGACCTTGCGGTTCTCATTCCCGAGGTTGCTCGCCTCGATCGCGTTGGCGGCAGTCGTCATTCGAGGCAGTGCCGCCTGGAGTGCCCGTGGACTCTGGGAGAAGGATCGCGATCTGTACCTCTCCATTGCCCGCCAGATTCTTGCAGGGCAAGGCTTCAGTCGCCCGCTGGTTTGGGTGAAATCCGCGGTCGTGCCTAGGGAGGGAGCATTAGAGGTCGTTGAGTGGCGGTTGGTTCCCGAACCCGGAGCCGTCCCCGTTTGCCGTGTTTTGGCCCCCGCCGGAGGTTGGAGCCCCGATGCCAGCAATCCAGTCCAGCCTACAGCGTACCGCCCCCCACTGTATCCCTGCCTGGTCGCCCTGATGATGTGGCTCTGTGGCGGTGTCTGGGGGGTGATTCTGTGTCAGGTCGTCATTGGGTTTTTCACCGTGGTCCTGGTTGGGCTGGCCGCAAAACGCCTTGGACTTGGTGAATTCAGTCTTTTGGCGGGGCTCATCGTCGCAGTGGACCCCTTGCTGGTAAGCTATGCGCCCCAGGTAATGACCGAGACCACCGCTGCAGGGTTGGTTGGGTTCCTCCTCTGGTCGACGTCCCTGAGTCGGGAGCCTTGGAGGCCTCTGGCAGGAGGGATCAGCTTGGGGCTCTGTGCCCTCTGTCGGCCCACATTTTTGGCTGCGGGGCTGGTGTGGGGGTTGCTGTGGCGGCTTTCGGCCCCCAGAGTGGACCGCAGTTCGGCCAGCAGGCCGTTGCTGATCATTCCGTGTGCCATGTTTCTGATGGTCGCCCCCTGGGCGATCCGGAATCTGAAGGTCTTGGGAGACTGGATTCCGGCCACAACCCATGGCGGTTATACCCTTCGTCTCGCCCACAATCCCCTCTACGATGCCTGGTTGTCCGGCGATCGTCTGGTCCCCTATGACGGCGACAAATTCGCCCGTTACGCGGCACCTCAACTCGGAATCGACGAATTGGAGCACATCGAGCGTGAGGTCGACCGGGCCCATGCCAATGCCGCCTGGAACCACATCTGGGGACATCCTTGGGAGACCTGGAATTCGGCCTGCAGTCTGTGGAAACGATTTTGGGGACCCGTTCCCGAATCGCAAAGCAACGCTCCAATCTGGCTGCGTTTGGGGCTCACGATCCATTGGCTGCTGGTCGGAATGTCGGCGATGGCAGGTTTGTGGCGTCTGTCTGGTGAGTCACGGTCCAGTATGTTCAGTCTCTGTGTCGCATTGCTCGTAAGCTTCACCGCGGCCCATACTTTGTATTGGGCAGACGCCCGTATGCGGGCACCTTTGGTTCCCGTGTTGGCGCTGTTGTCGGCCAATGGCTGTCGATGGCTGGTCGGGCGGATGCGATTGTGCCGAATCAACGAACAACAGCCGCCGGCCGGAGAATTCCCCCAGAATTAAGTGCTGACCCTGGAATTCGGGCAGGCATTGAGACGGTCTCCACCACTCGCCGGCAATTCAGATCGCCGTGAAGTCGCAGAGGAATTCCACCTCCGCACATTGCGGATGGCTGGTCTTGATCCAGATTTTCGCCGCGTCGAGTCCCTTGCGCACTCGGGGAGAACTTCCGGGAGCGAATCGGATATCGAGGTCAAACTTCAAACCTTTGCCCCGAAATGAATCATCACGGCGATGCGAGAAATGGAGGTCCGGATCGCTGCTCCGGATTTCCAGCAAATGCAGGTCGGGAACTGAATCGTCTTCGCAGAAGAGCAGCAGTTTGACCGCTGTTCCCGACTGGGCGGGAAAAGTCCCCAACGAGAGTGTGTTTTGGTCGGCATACCAACCTTTCCCAAGGAATCGAAATGGACCACGCCGGGTTCCCGTCAAATACAGGATAATTTCCTGCCCCGGAAGATTCGGGGCCAGCGTCTGACCCCTGAGAGGTGGGATGTTCGTGACCACTCGGATTGGATATCGAAAGGAGCCTCGAGGCATTTCCGGCCGAAGACTGATGATCAACCGGTTGCCCGGGCGTTCCCCCTGGGGAGTCTCGGCATTGACACGAGCGACGCGTTCGACCCGGACATCGATCGGCGCTTCACCAGAATCAATCGATTCGATTGAGAAGTCTTCTCTCAGGGGGCTCATGATTGATCCGACGAATTCCGTCGGTCGGTTCTCCAAAACCTCAGGAATGTCCCAGTCTTCCTGGGGACTTTTCAAGATCGCCTGAAGTGCCGAGCCCAGAATGGCCAGTCGAATTTCCGGCTGTTTGGGATCGTTGGAGTTGATGACGACGAACTTCTCAAAGGATTCAGATCCCGGACGGGGACGCCAGTTGATCTTGATCTCTGCCGACTCACCGACAGGGATTGGGGCAAGCGGAAAGTCAACAAACTCACAATCACAGACCGCCTTGCCGGGGACCAGCATCAATGGGGCGTCTCCCCGATTTTGGATCTGCGTGCTGACGGTCGCTTCCTCTCCTTCGAAGAGTTGCCCAAACCGGAATTCCGCTTTGTCAACAACCGCCCGCGGCCAGGGGCCTGTCTCCGAGGGAGCGACCTTGACCGTAGGTTGTCTCAGGAATTGGTCTTCAACATCTGGAAAGATCGGCTCTCCGCGAAACCAGGCAACCAGTGGGAACAGGGCGAGAATGAGGACGAAAAGTCCAGAGACTGCCAACCACTTTCGAATCGATTCGGAACTCATCAGTCGAGCCAGGGATGTTTGATCTTGTCCCAATATTTGGGAAATGACGCCTTGTTGAAGTGAGGATCGTTGTCCCCATCATGGCATCTCACGCAGAGATCAAGGGACGTATCGATGGAAAGCTGAGCGAAACTCCGCCAGTGATCAGCGTCAGCCTGAGAGACCTGGGGATCTCCTTTCGCCAAGAGCCGTTCCACCTCGGAATGGCGACCACCGGGACCATGACAATTTTCACACTGCTGTCCTTCCAGGTGTGGCGTGGAGGCTTCATCAACCCAACCCGAGCGATAACGGACGACCTCTCGCGGATCCCAACCGGTCACATGACAGGCAACACATTCGGCATCGTGAATGCGGCTGATGTAATCTCCTTCCTGTCCCGCTCGGCCCTGCTTGATCGAAATCGTACCGCGTGCATGTCCGGTCGTTTTCCAATGGGCGTAGGCTTTTGTATGGCACTCTCCACAGGTCGCCGCCCCGACGAAGTCGTTGGTCTCGCGCTCGGCCGCGTTTCGGGGATGTTCGATCGCAGGCTCGAGGGAAACCAGCTTCTGCAATTCCAGCAGCTCCTGGTAGTGCCGCATGTGATCACGCATGTGGGGGGTGTCTTGAAATCGATCTTCATCCAGTGCGACCGGCTCATATCGCAGTGAGAGCTGGCCCTGTTCACCAAAGACACCCACCACGCCCAGAAACTTTCCCTTCTGTCCCGGCCAAACCCAGAGAGTCTTCCCCTCTCGAGACGGTTGAGGATTGGGATCCTCGGGACCGTGTGTGGCGACCACAATATCGAAATCCCCAAATGCGGCCGCGATCTGGCGAGCCTCTGTGGGGAGGGCATGCAGCAGCAACACCTTCAGATCGGGACGAGACTCCTCGAGGACGGCGAGTTGTTCCTGCAGAGATTCCATGGGATCGAGTACCTCGACCTCGCCAGCCTCGATCTGGGAGTTCAGTTCCGGCACGAATGACTTCCCCAACAGGCCGGTAATTCCCACCTTCAGGCCGCCCGCTTCGACAATCGTCTGCGGCACGATCACACCGAGATCCCGATCTCCCCCCAGCACAACGTTGCAGGCGACAAATGGGGGGCGTTCTTCGTAAGTGATCAGTTCAATCCCATTCCGCAACTCCTCTGGTCCGGGCACAACAGCTGAATAACGCATGTCTTTCAGTGTGTGGAGCGAGAGCTGCAGTTTCAACTTGCCCTGTTTGCGGGTGGGCCGGTTCACGAGTCCCCCCAGGTCGCAGGCCAAAATGGGCCAGCCGCGGCCAGAGATCTGGCGAAAGAAATCGGCTCTCCGCGAGACCCCTCCCAGTTGCTTGAGGCTACAGCCGCAGGGCTCCACATAGCCGTGCTGCTCTCCCGAAAAGACGAACAGCGCACGGGGAGAATTCCACCCCTCGAGAAAAGCCTTGGGTGCCGCAGTGGGGGGGCCATGGAGCTCTTCGGAGGCCGTCGATGTCGGATCGGCTTGAGTCGATGTTGCCGTGAAAGACTCGGATGGGGGCTGCTGTGGGGAATGGTTTGCCAGTGGTTCGACAGGTCGCGAGGGGGAGTTCACCGTGGGACTTGGTATGTCTTCTGTCGGCCGGACTGCGACCCGACCGGGGTCGGTCGGATTGAAGATCCAGTAGAGCCCCGCGCCGATCAGGAGCGACGTCAGGAGAGCCACAGCGTAGGTCCGCTTCACGGGACGACTCCCTTCCTTGGAGTTGGGTATCAGTAGGAGGTGAATTGAACCTTCAGGATCATCTCGGGAGCATCCGGGTGATTGGTCTTGATCCGGAACTCGGCTGGATTCTCATCGCGACGAGTCAAACGAGGTCCGTTTGGAGGTGCCTGGACGACCAGCGTATACCGCTTGGCATTCCCTGCCCCTTTCGCTTCGGGTTGCAAATCCAGCTTGAGTGTGTCGGGGTCCGACTTCACTTCCGTGAATCGGAGTCCCTCTTCCGGAGCACCACGCACCAGCATCGTCAACTTGACGCTGCGGCCGTCGTCGCAGGAGAACGAGCCCAGGGAGACCGTGCTGGTTTCCGGGAGATAGGCGGGGCCGATCAATCGAATCGGACCTTCCCGACGCCCCGCGATCGTGACGTTGACCACGGCCTGACCACCCAAGGTTCCGTCCGATTGCCTCTCTTGGGTGTTGGTGAAAATCCGGATTGGGAAGCTGAAGGCCCCCACCGGCATACCAGGTTTCACGCTCACCTCGAATCCCATCCCGGATTTCCCTTTCATCGAGGAGATCTGGTTGAGATCGGCTGGCAAGACTTTGACCTCCAGACGCTCTTCGTCGTACTCGATCTTTTCAACGGCGAGGTCCGACAGCACAGGCGAAATCAGAAAGCCCGCTGTCGTCGATGGCGCGTGTTCCTGAACATCACGGACTTCCCATGTGGTATCCGGAATCAGCACGAGGCGGGGAACAACCAAACCCACAATCCGGAGACTGAACACTTTGTTGTTGGGGTCATTGGTGCGAATCTCAGCTCCCTTTTCGAAAGCGTCGGATTGACTGTTCGGCTTCCAGCGGAGAGTAATGACCGCCTCTCCTCCAGGAGGAATCAGATTGTTCTCCAGTTCGCTGATGGTGCACTGACAGGTGGTGTTCCCCTTGGCCAGCTCCAGGGGAGCCTGTCCCTCATTGCGAATCTTGAACCCATGGGTCATTTCTTCACCGACTTCCATTCGTCCGAACTGGAACTCGGTCTGGTCAACAACTGCCTTGGGCCAAGGCCCCTTTTCGGAGATCTCAGGGAAGTACGATTCCCGGGTGGCGCGCAGAACTTCGCTTTTCCCCCCGGCAGTGGGGGCGGTCAGACTGTTGGATTCCAGCTCTCCGGCACGGACCGGTTTGCTGGCCCCCTTCGGCGAGGCCCCTTCGGCGGTTTGGTAATTCCGCAGAGTGGATACGACTGCGTAGGTGGTGCCCAGGAAAAAGCCAATGCCCGCCAGAATCAGTGCCGTCCGCATGAGTGACCTCGAGTGTGTGCCCTTTAGTCCAGCATTGGGCTCACCAACTGCTGTCTCCGACTGGTTATCTTAGTGTTTACGCTTCCACTGCCTCAATCCGCAAATCAAAAAGCCTTTCGGAGCGGACGCCCGGCGCAGCAGGTCCCACTCGCTCGTCGATGTGATGTCCGCCGAACGCAAGAAGGAACGAATCCCGTATGGTGTACTCCTGTTGCTGACAGGACAATCGTCTCCCCCGGTTCGATCGTGCCTGGAAACCTTGAGGCTCTCTGAGGCACGCAGGGCCGGTGGATTGCCAACCTCCATCGCCCCGGGATTCCTCGTGGGATCAGAACGCGGTCAAATGGACCTTCAGGTGAAACTCCCCTGCGTCCGGATGGTTGGTTTTGAGAATCATTCGCCCAGGATCAGCGTCACGCCGACTGATCCGCGGTGCTCCCGGAGGATAGCTGATCTGCAGTCGATATTTCTTGGTTCCCCCGGCTGCGGGTTCGCCGTCCGACAACTCCGCGTGCAACTGGTTGGGGTCGGACTCAACGCTCAGCAATTCCATGCCACCGGGCGGTGGGTCGCGAACAATCAGCGACAGGCTCACCCGGCGCCCCTGGGAAGAATCGAAGGAGCCCAGCGAGAGAACTCCCTCGCGTGGCAGGAAGTCCTGCCCGAGCAAGCGCAGGGGCCCCTGTCTGCGCCCGGTCACCTGCACGTCGACACGCGTCGGTCCGGCGACTCCTCCTTCCGGAAGCCTTTCCGGTACATCCAGGACGATCCCCAGGGGAAGGCTGAATTCTCCGAGGGGACCCCGATTGGGCAGGCTGACGACAAGGGCCAATCCAGACCGGGCACGCGATTCGGTCTGCTCGGCAACATCCACGGACTCCACCGCGACCGACATCAAGTTGGGATTGAATTCGAGGCGTTGGACCTCAAGTCGATCGAGCAGCGGCGAGAAGATGTGGCCCCTCACCTGATTGGCACCACTCTCCGAGACTTCCCCGACTGCCCACTCCCGTTCCGGTTGCAGTACGAAACGACGGTACGCCGCCCCGAAAATCCTCAGGTGGACCGACTTGTTGTCCGGATCATTGGTCCGGATCTCGGTACCCTTCTCCTCGGGATCGGAGGGAGTCTTGGGACTCCAACGCAGAGTGAACTGGGCTGATTGATGAGGAGGAATGCGATTGTTCTGAATCCGGCCTACTGTGCATTCGCAGGTTGTGTCACCCTGGGAGATTTCAAGCTCGGCGTCACCTTCATTACGGATGGTGAATTTTTGTTCGTATTGGTCCCCAACTTCGATCCGGCCGAAATCGAAATCCTCCCGCTCGATGACGACTTTCGGAAAGGGGGGGGCCGCGGAGATCTTAGGCCAGTACGTGAGGCGGGGAGGTGCATGCACTGGCATCTCCCCGCCACCGGCGGATTCCCGTGGATGCGGGCCATCGTGCGCAGTGGTCTCGGTCGGGGGCGTGGCGACCGATTTGAGCGCAACCACCACTGCATAAAATGCAGTCAGGCCAACCAGGACCGCCGCCATCGCATGGATCAGACGCATGTTCTCAGTCAGCCTTTCCAGGGGGGAATTCCATCGGACGAGGATTCCATACCGCAGTAGCAACAGGCCAATGCAGGGGAGAGAATGAGCGGCCGTCTTCGATCTCGGGCCGTTGGATGACCGTAGCTCCCACCGGGGAACAACCAACCCGAGTCGATCAGGTCAGGCTGACTTTGGCGGATTTGGGAGTTGCTGCTCACGGGGATCGGTGGGGAGACTTGCGGGAATTTCCGCTGACATACTGCAAAAGGAGCGGGTCATCCAACTGGGGAACAACCCGGTGCGCGTGTCCGAAGTCAAGATGCCGACTGTGGCGATTGGGAATTGACACGGCCACCGCTCCGGCCGAGACAGCTGATGTGGTTCCCGCATGACTGTCTTCAAGCACCAACATTTCGGCTGTCGGGACCCGCAATCGTTCGGCCGCTTTGTGATAGATTTCGGGATGTGGTTTTCCATGGGTCACATCTTCGGCGGTGAGGGTGAGATCAAATCGATCATGAAGCTCAAATCGCGTCAGAATTCCCTCCAGGTAGCGTCGCCCAGATGAGGTGGCGACCCCCTTGGGCAGTTCGTGCTCATCAATATGATCCAGCAGGCGTTGGAGTCCGGGCATCGGAGCCAAACGCACGGCTGACAGCTCTTCAAACAGTTCGCGTGTCTCCTGCAAAAGTTCGTCGATCGTATCGGACAGCGAATGGTATTCGATGCAGATCTGCATCGCCTCGGGAGCCCGCCGTCCCAACATCCGGGAATGGAGTTCGGGCGTCAGTTGCTTGCCTCGTCGACGCAATGTGGTTTCGCCCACCTCATGGAAGATGTCCTCGGAGTTGAACATCAAACCGTCGAGGTCGAAAACAACCGCTTGGATTCGCGGTTCTCGGCCGGTATTCGTCATTGCGACAGCCATCAGAGGGGAAGGGGAGGGGGTTCGCGTCGATAGCTCAGGTCCAGCAACTCCATCGGATGGGCGACCCAGACGGCACGTCCCGCCTGCCGGAATCCGGCCTGCAATTGCATGGTACAGCCCACATTGGGAGAGGCGATGACCTGGGGGTCGGCGGCCAGCATGTTTTCGATTTTCCGGAGTGCCAGTCTGTCCGACATTTCCGGCTCGGTGAGGTTATAGCTCCCCGCAGCTCCACAACAAATCTCGGGCTCGCGAATCGACAGCAACTGCACTCCCGGAATCTGGCTCAACAGCTGCCGCGGCTGTTCTCGGATTCGCTGTGCATGCACCAGGTGACAGGCATCGTGGTAGACCACGCGCAGGGGCAGTTCCCCGGGAGGAGGGACCAGCCCCAGTTCCGACAGGAACTCAGAAATGTCTCGCACACGGTTTGAAAACTTGTCGAGCGCGTCGTGGAGTCCGGAATCGTTGGGGAGCAACTCGCGAGCCACATGGCCATAGTCCTTGAGCATCGAACCGCAGCCAGCCACATTCACAATAATTGCGTCCACTTCAGATGGATTGAGGCTGGACAGGTTGTTGCGTGCCAGTTCCATCGCCGGCTGGTCGGCTCCGGAGTGATAATGAATGGCTCCGCAGCAGGCTTGGTCGGGGGCAATGACCACCTCGCAGCCATTCTGCTGAAGGACCCTTGCCGTAGCCCAGTGCTGATGCCGAAATACCGCATCGGCGACGCACCCGGTGAACAGCGCCACACGGGCCCGACGGGGGCCGATCGCGGGCAAAAACGCCGGAAGTGCCGGGCCGCCGGGAACGAGGCGGGGCAACAGACGCTGCATCCGACGCAGTCTTTCGGGCAAGAGCCGGAGGATTCCGGTGGACTCGGCCAATCGATCGAGGCCAAGCACCTGGGCGACGCGGGCCGGCCAGAGGGCCCACCGCATCCGGTTGCGAAAGGGGAACAGCCCGTACAGGATGAAACGATGAAACCAGTCCGTGTTCTCAGGCTGCCCCTGCCTGGCTGAGGCTCGCTTTTGATCGGCCCGGAAGGGTTCGATCAGTCGGCCATACTGAACCCCAGACGGACAGGCGGTTTCACAGGCCCGACAATCGAGACAGAGGTCGAGATGATTCTGGACACGGGGCGAAAGGTCGATCCGTCCATCTACCACCGCCCGCATCAGATAGATTCGGCCCCGGGGGGAGTCGTTCTCGTCGCCGGTCTCCAGGTAGGTCGGGCAGGACGCGGTGCACAGCCCGCAGTGTACGCAGTCGAGAAACCGCTCGTACTCGATACCCGAACCGACAGGGCGATCTGCCAACGGAAGGGGTGAGCTGACGGGTTGTGGGGATGTTGGAGGGGTCATGGAGTCCGGGAGGAAATGGCAGGACAGCCAGGGAGCAGGATGCCGTCGGGATCGAGTTGCCGCTTCAGCTTGTGCAGGAGAAGTTCCGTGCCGGCAGGCAGCGGCGTGCCGGCAGGCGGATTGCCCTCGACCGCGGAGCCTCCGAGCCAGCGCAGGTGCCCCTGCAGATTCTCGACGAATTGTCTGAATTCCGATAGCCGGTCTGCGAAATCGGACGGCGAGACAAGCTCTGCAGCCTTTCCCCATCCGATGCCCGAACCTGCATGAGTTGCCAGAGAGAATCCCAAACGGGTTCCCTTAACCAGAACCTCAACAATCCGCGAGGGGCGCACACTCAACTTGAACTGCGGGGGTAATCTGTGATTTTGGAAGCTATTGAGGTCCGCCCAGAGAGTCTCTGTCGCTTCCGATCTGAGGCGCGACTCGCAGTCAATTCGCAGTTGCCGCAATTCTTCGGAGAGTTTTGTGGTTTGCCAGCGAACTTCCCGGTCGCCTCCTTCAAAAGCGATACACACAAACCCCTCTGGTCCCGTCACGACATTCGTGACCTCGGGCAAACACTCATCGACGGCAGTTCGGTTCCATACCTCGACTGCCACGGGGCGAGTCTGGGTCGTCACCAGGCTGGCGAGTACTGCTTCGGAATCCCCAAGTGCTGCGAGGGGAACCCAGACCACGCCAGCCGAATGTGGACGCGGTAAAACCTTGAGTGTTGCCTGCGTGATGATGGCAAGGCTTCCCTCAGAGCCGATCAGCATCTTGCAAAGATCATAGCCGGCGACGTTCTTCACGACCCGGCCTCCCGACTTGAAGAGTCGCCCCTGCGCATCGCAGGCCGAGACTCCGATCAGCGAGTCGCGGATCGTACCGAGTCCGTAACGGCGACAACCGCTGGTATTGGTCGCCAAGACCCCGCCCAGAGTGGCCTGGTCGGAATGGGGGACATCGAGTGGAAGCCGTTGTCCTTCGGCGGCCAACACCTGCTGCAACTGATCCATCGAAATCCCGGCTTCGACCGTGATTGTCATGTCCCTGGCCGGATATTCCACCACCCGATTTAACCGCGAAGTTCCCAGGAGACAGGCGGTTTGAGCCGGGTTTGAATTCCAGACAGGGCTGGAGCCCCCCCCCAGGGCCCTGACAGAGCGCTTCGGCCCGGAATGGTTCGCCGTCATCCAGGCGACCAGTTCCGCAGAGGATTCAGGACAAACTTCCGGGTTGGGGCGGGGCATGAGGATGCTGTTGGCGGGAGCCGGTGGATGTGCCAAGGGGGGCTAGAGGGCCGCTCTTCGGCCCGGGGTTTTCTTCTCAACGTGTTCCATGCCGCATCCCCCAGCGGTGGGCAACATTTTGCTGGGGCTGCAAAGTCCGCTCGGATTGATGGCATCGCGCACTTCACGCATGACAGCCAAATCCACCTCCGAAAACAGGCGGTTCATGAGACTGATCTTCTCAACACCGATGCCGTGTTCGCCCGTCACGCTTCCCCCCAGTTCGATGCACTTTTCCAGGATTTCATCACTGGCGGCGAGGACACGGCTGACTTGATCGGTGTCGCGTTCATCAAACAACAAAATCGGATGGATGTTGCCATCACCGGCATGGAAGACATTGACGATTCGGATTTGATGTTTCTGGCTGGTCTCCAGAATGAAGTCGAGAATCTCCGGTAACCGTGTGCGGGGAACCACACCATCCTGAGTGCAATAGCTGGGGCTGAGCCGGCCGATCGCTCCGAAGGCCTGCTTGCGGCACTTCCAGAGCAGTGTTCTCTCTTGAGGAGAATTGGCCGAGCGAACCTCGCGGGCACCCACCCTTTCGCACAAGCCGCGAATCTGGGTGGCTTCGTCGTCGACGGCGACTTCCAGGCCATCGACTTCGATCAACAGGACGGCAGCGGCATCCAGCGGGAATCCGAAATGAAAAGCCGCTTCGACAGCCTCGATAATCCCCTGATCCATGAGTTCCAGCGCAGCCGGGATGATGCCCGCGCCAATGATCTCGCTGATGGCCTGAGTCGCATCTCGCACACTGTTGAAAACGGCGAGCATGGTCCGATAGGCGGCGGGGTCCCGAGTCAGGCGGACGGTGATTTGGGTGCAAATTCCAAATGTCCCCTCGTTCCCCACGAACAGACCGGTCAAATCACATCCGAGGGAATCTTCACAGGGCCCACCCAATTCGACCACAGATCCATCGGGCAAAACCACCTGCGCTCCCAGGACATGATTCACCGTCACGCCATACTTGAGGGTGTGCGGACCGCCGGAATTGGTTGCGAAATTCCCTCCGACTGTGCAGGCTCCCTGGCTGCTGGGGTCGGGGGCGTAGTGAAAGCCAGACCCCTTCAAGTGGTTGGTCAGATGTACATTGACCAGCCCGGGTTCCACCACGGCATAGCGATCTCTGAGGTTGACTTCGAGGATCCGCCGCATCCGTGTCAGGGCGATCAAAACCCCTCCCCCAACGGGCAGGCAGCCCCCCGCCAAGCTGGTCCCCGCTCCCCGGGGAACAAATGGAATCTGATAGCGCTGGCAAAGCTGGACGATTTGGATCACCTGCGCGGTGCTGGTCGGGAAGACCACCACATCAGGTGAGTTCTTTTCAATTGTATATCCGTCACATTCATACACCAGCAGGTCTTCCCGGGCGCTCAACAGACCTGATGCGCCGACGATTGTCTCCAATTGATGGAGAAAATCGGATGAGATCGGGCTGTGACTCGGGATTGAGACTGAGAGGGGCATGGCGGCAGTTCTGGGGGAACGGGAGAACCCTGAGTGTATTCGATTTGAGAAGGGCTCACCAGAAAGAGTTTCGGGAAGGTGAAAGCGAATCAACCCACCCAGGGAAATGGCCTGGAGACTCGACACTCTCTGAGAAACCGTCGCGGCAATCACCAGGGCAACTCATTTGGGACATTTGGAGGTTCCTGGAAACGTCAGGCATGAATGGAGGGATGCAGCGATCCTCGGTGGTCGGCAAACCTTAAAAACCACCAACTCCGGTTGTTCCAGTCAGGTAAACTGCGAAAGACAAAGTGCATGATTTGCGAAACGGCGCGAGGATAGGGTGTTTTCAGTTTGAAACGACTCAAACAGCGGAAATCGTTGAACCGATTTGAGAAGGTAGATCGCCACCCGGTGATTGTTCGGAGTGGAATCTCCGAACTCCGGATGGTCGCCAAACGTTTTCTCAAGGAAGGGATTCCGCTCATGAAATCTCCGATTCTTCGTCGGTTTCGCTTGGCCTGTGTGGCAGCGGGGTTGGCGGTCGGTTCAACAGTTCACGTTCAGGCCCAGCACATTCCAATCGGGCCAGCCGCTCAGGCCTGTGGATCCCAGTACGAAACGGCGGCGCTGGAGTCGACGGGAGCGGGCACCATCTTCGACGAAGTCAGTGCGGCTCCCGCCGGACGGTTTTGGGCCAGTGCGGAGTATTTGATGTGGTCGATGCAGTCGGCCGATACACCTCCGTTGCTGACAACCGGATCGGCCAGCGACGCCCTTCCCGGAGCGCTCGGCCAGCCAGGAACTCGCGTGTTGTTCCAGGGTATTGACGGCGGGGCGCGCAACGGCGGACGGTTCACCGCCGGCACTTGGCTCAACCAGGACCAGACCATCGGACTCGAGGGAAGCTTCTTTTTCCTCGGGAATGGTGATGACAACTACACAGCCAGTTCTTCCGGTGAGCAGGGGTCGCAAGTCCTGTCGCGTCCCTTCTTCAACCCAATCACAGGGCAGCAAGATCGTCAGATCATTGCCGAGCCAGGTTGGGTCGGCGGCACCACCTCGATCAACTCTAGCAGCACGTTTATGGGGGCGTCCCTCAATCTGGTGACGAATCCCTGCTGCGAAACGCCCTGCTGTCCGCCAGGGGGAACTCCTTATGGCTACACTTACGGCTACGTGGCGGGGTTCCGGTACCTGCGATTGGCCGAAGATCTGTCGATCGACGAGAATCTGCGTTTCATCGACTCAGCGCCCCTGTTCGCCGGTGATTCGATCCGGTTACGCGACGAGTTTGGAACCACGAACGACTTTTACGGACCGCAGCTGGGGATCCGTGGGGAGTACTTCCGCGGGCGCTGGTTCGTCAATGGGGCCGGCTTGATCGCGCTGGGGGTGAATCACCAGACGGTCGACATCTCGGGCTCGTCCACTTTTTCTCCGGTGGGGCTGCCTGCGGTCACCCAGCCGGGTGGTTTTTACGCACTTCCGACGAACATCGGCAGCTACAGCCGGAATGTCTTCACGGTGGTTCCGGAATTCAACCTGAATGTTGGTCGGCAGGTGACGGACAGTCTGCGTTTGTTCGTGGGCTACACCTTCCTGTACATGAGCAATGTCGTCCGGCCGGGTGATCAGATCGACACAACAGTCAACACGACGCAATTGCCCGACTACACCGGCCCCGGAACTCTGTCCGGCCCGGCCCGTCCCGCATTCACCTGGCGTGATACGGGCATGTGGGTGCAGGGGATCAATGTGGGTGCCCAGCTTCGATTTTAACGCTGGAATGTTGAGAGACGTCTGTGGATTAGACGTTTCCAGCAGCTGAAACAGAGCCGGGCCTGCCGAAGTGATCTTCGGCAGGCCCGGTGGATTTTCAGTCAATCAGGTTTCGCTCAGATCACACAATTCCGAAATCCTGCTTGAATTTGTTCTCCACGAAAGTCGTGTTGTAGCCGGCCATGAACAACTTGAGGTAGTTGCACATTCCGGTCAGGCTTGAAGGCTTGTTGTAGGTCAAGTAGAGGTTGGCGATGAACTGGGCCTGGGTGGCCATCGTCCCATTCTTGAAATTGGTCAGGTTGCTGCTGGTCAGTGCCAGTTTTCCAAGCTTGACAATGTCATTCAACTGGATGTTGCCGAACAGTTGGCCGCCCACGTTGACGCCACTGGTTGTGGTCACGGTGGGATTGGCGGTCATCTGGATCCAGTTGAACTTGGCTTCTTCCCGCAGGCGGAATGTACCCGGACCGACATTCGAGAATGAGTAATTTCCATTGGTGTCGGTGACCTGGTTTCTTTCGCCGGAATCAAGGACGCCGTTGTTGTTCGTGTCGAGGAAGATGGTCCAGCCAGACAATCCCGCCTCGCCCGTGTCCCGGACTCCATTCGCGTTCAGGTCGTTAAACTTCGCTCCAGAGATCGAGACCTGCTGGAAGTTGCCGAACAGAACGTTGTCCTTGGTTCCCCCAGCGGCGAGAACAACATCGGCCGGATTGGTCGTGGTTTGTTGCCATCCCGTCAGCAAGACTTCTCGGACGCGGTAGGTTCCCGCAGCCAGTGAGCTGAACTGGAAGCTGCCGTTCGAAGTTGTTTTGACCGAGGTCTCACCCGAGTCCAGTTGGCCGTTGAGGTTCTGATCGAGGTAGATGGTCCAGTTCTCGATGCCGGGCTCGCCCGCATCCCGGACCCCGTTGCCGTTCAGGTCGTTGAATTTGAAACCGCTGATGGTCCCAGTTTCCGCTTTGACGCGGTTTCCGAAGTTGATGCCGGTCACATTGGTCCCGGAGATGGTCGAGAAGACCGCCGGATTGGTGGTTGTCTGCTCCCAACCGGTTTGCTGAACCTCTCGAATGCGGAGCTGACGAGGTCCGACGCCGGTAAACGACCAGGTTCCGTTCCCGGCCGTGGTCGTGGACTGCTCGCCCGAATCCAATTGTCCATTGTTGTTGACGTCGTCGAAGATCGTCCAACCGCCGAGCCCTGGGTCTCCAGCGGGATTCTGGTCTCCGTTGATGTCGTTGAATTTGAGGCCGCTGACGGTCACCAGCTTGAAATTCCCGAGGTTTTTATTGGAAAGATTCGTTCCCGACTGGCCGCTGCCAGAGGCGACAGCCAAGGTCTGAATCCAGCCACCCTGCAGAACCTCACGAATTCGATAGGTGCCGGGACCCAACTCCAGTGTGTAACTGCCATTCGCCCCGGTCGTGGTCGACGCCTCGCCGGAGTCGGGATTGGAGTTATTGTTGACATCATTGAAGATGGTCCAGCCCGCCAATCCCGGCTCGCCCGCATCCCGTTGGCCATTGCCATTGAGATCTTCAAATTTGAATCCCGAGATCGTGTACTTCTTGAAGTTGCCGAAGTCCACGCTTGACCGATTGTCACCCGACGTCCCGGTGTAGCTCGCAGGATTGGCCGTCGTCTGAACCCAACCGGTCTGACTGAGTTCGCGGATGCGGACAGTTCCGGGGCCCACATTCAGGGAGTAACTGCCATTCGCCCCAGTCACGGTTGACTCCTCACCGGAATCCACCGCACCGTTGTTATTCCGGTCGTTGAAAATGGTCCAGCCGGACAGACCAGCGTCGCTACCGTTCTTGACACCGTCTCCGCTGAGGTCTTCAAACTTCTGGCCGGAAATGACCTGCAGCTTGAAGTTCCCGAAACTCCCTCCGTTCGAAGTGGCACCTGAAGAGAGTGTCACCGAGCCTGGGTTCGCCGTCGTTTGGACCCAGGCGGGGTTCTGGATTTCCCGCACTGTGTAGGTTCCAGGTCCAAGATTGTCGAACCGATAGTTTCCGGACGCATCGGTCGTGGTCTTGACCTCGCCCGCATCAAACGAATTGTTTCCGTTGGCGTCGAGGAACACTTCCCAGCCGGCGATTCCTGGATCGGAATTGTCAATTCCATTGCCGTTCAGATCATTGAACTTCCTGCCGGTGATTGCAGCCTGTTGGAAGTTACCGATGTTGAGTTGGCTCACCGAGGTTGGGGTGAATTCCTGTCCATTGGCGACAACAAACAGAAGGGGCACAGCCGCGGTCGTCTGCGTCCATCCGGACGGGACGACTTCCTGAATCGTGATCGTAGGGAACGGGTCGTTCAGATTCTGTTTGACAGTGATGGGGAAGTAGAACTCCCCGGCGGTCAAGGTGACTCCCGAAGGCTGGGCATCTCCGGGCAGCCAGGTTTGCGTGGTCAGCGTTGAGGTCCCATTGCTGTCAACCACAGTCGCCGTGACCGTAAACCTCTGGGGGGCAGACGGCGGCCCCTCCCCGGAGTCAAGCGATCCGTTGCCGTTGGTATCGATGAATTTTGCGCCACGAACAGCACTGACGAGGTTCGCTAACAGGACTCGGGTTTCGAGTGCTTCGATGACAGCGCGCCGAGACCGGCCACTGCGGCTCTGGGAACGACCAAACAGCTTGGAGAACCTGAACATCAGTGACGACTCCGGAAAGGCTGACAAAAATCTGGCGGGGCCATGTGGACAGATTGCCCAAACACGCTGGGGCCCCGGAACATCTGGAAGATCGTCACTTTCCTGTCCTTGCTAGAGTCTCCAGAGAGAACTCAAGCACGAATGCTCAAGGGAGGTGGGGCCTTGACAATTTTACCCAAGCTGTGAGGATTACCAATAGAAGGGAGTTCGGAGGAAAAAAACTGAGGTTCTCGGGAGCGATTGTAAAACATCGCTCAAGTCAAAGGCACCGAATTCACGAAACACGGATTGACATAGGCTCCGACAAGCAATATCCCTCGTACAGGCAGTTTGCCGTGACAAGGGACGGACTTCCTGTCAACTCACTCCGGAAGGGATCTGAATGACTCGCCAGAAGTACAACATCTTCGCTCTACTGCTCGGTTTGGCTGTTTCGGCAATCGGCAATTCTGCATCTGCGGACACCGTGGCGGCCATTGTCGACACTTTCAACGCACCGCAGGTGAGCATGAATCTGCGGCATTGGTGTCCGTTGAATATTCCTGGCCCGGGACAACCGGGCTACCCTCCCTCAGGCATTCTGACTCTCGGAACGACTCCGGCCCAATTCCAGGTGCAACGCACTGGGGGAACCTTCGCGGGGACACTTATTGGAAATTCGCCGAATCGTTTCGTTGCGTTCTGTCTCGAACCGCTCCAGCAAGTGTCGTTTGCGAACGAAACGTACACTCTTAAGGGTTTGAGTTCCGGCGGCACGGATCTCGGTACAGGAATGGGGTTACAGAGAGCTGCGATGATCCAAGAGCTGTTCGGTCGGTTCTACCCCGACTTCAGCCAGTCAATTTCTCAGGAACAAGCTGCGGCCTTGCAAATCGCCACTTGGGAAATCCTGCGTGAAAAGGTGGACTCAAACTGCGTCGTTCAGAACCTGTCCTATTCTGATCTTGACGTGAACTCGGGCGATATTTTCTTCAACTACTCATCCAATGGAGTCGTCAGCCTTGCGCAGACGTACCTGGACGAACTCGATGGGACCGGCAAGAAGGCATCCTACCTGCGGGCTTTGACTCTTGCCGAGTCCGCCGGGCAGCCGACTCAGGATCTGTTGGTGCAAATCATTCCGGAACCAGGCACTCTGGTTTTGGTGTCGATTGGGATTGCCGGTTTGGCCATTTTCCGGAGGAAGAAGTCGGTCAAGTGAGGACTCCTCGTTTGGCAGATCGTGCAGGCTTTCTGAGTGATTGCCTGCCTGATCTTTTGATGACTTCTATTGGCAGACGAGATTTTTTGAAGTGGGCCGCGGTTAGCGGCCTTTTGGCGAGCGGATGCCATTCTCGCCCCGAACGGTCACTCATCGTCTATTGTGCTCATGATTCGCTCTATGCGGCTCCCATTCTGGAGGAGTTCGCGCTCCGTAAAGACTGCGCGATGTATGTGAAGTACGATACCGAGGCCAGCAAATCGCTAGGCCTCGTGTCTCGTCTTCTTTCGGAAAAGGATCAGCCGCAATGCGATGTCTTCTGGAATAATGAAGCGCTGGGGACGGCCGCACTTGCTGCTGCGGATATTCTGGCCGAGTTGGGCGTGCCTCAGCAGGTTGAGGAAGATCATTCGAGGCGGTGGGTCTCCTTCGGCGGGCGATTGCGGTGCGTCATTTCGGGCCGGAAGCGGTCATTGGAGGAAGGGGCCGTCAGTTCTTTTCTTGACCAAGATGATCTGAGCCGGTGCTGCATCGCGAAGCCGATGTTCGGTACAACGCTCACTCAGTATTGCGCCTGGGCGGAAAGTTGGGGGCTGCCGACACTGATGAAGCGGCATCAGTCCTGGGTGGCCAAGGGATTGCGGGTTGTCGAAGGGAATGCCCAGGTCAAGGATTTGGTCGCGGCAGGGGCGTGTGAGTTGGGCTTCACGGATACCGATGATCTGTTTGTGGGTCGGGACTCTGGTTCGGAGCTGTTCTTTGAGCCTGTCAGAATTGGCGGAAAGACAATCTGTATCCCGAATACCGCTGCAGTGATCCGCGGAGCCGCGCGACCTGATCTGGCTCAGCAGCTTGTGGCGCACCTGAGTTCAGCGAACGTGGAATTGGAGCTGTCCAGGTCGCCCGCTCGTCAGATTCCGCTGGGAGTGGTCGATCCGGTGACGCTGTCCGATGAGGTGCGCGCTCTCCGGAGTTGGGCTGAGGAGTCGATTGATGTCGCTGCGCTTCTGGAGATTCGCAGCGAGGTTTTGCAATGGCTCCGTCGGGTATACTCCTCGTGAGTTTCTCGACAGCATTGGGGATCTCCCTGGTCCGCTCCGCGTGCGTGGCAGTCACTGCGGCTGTAGCGGGTCGTGCGGTGAACCGACTGTTGACCGACTCGCGGGGTGCCGTTCGTTCGATTGGCTGGACACTGTTGATCATGCCCTGGCTCATGCCGGGGCTGTTGGTCGGATACGCCTGGAATGGTTGGATCTTTGCACTGCATTCATGGTCCGTCCGCTGCAGTCTTCCCTGGCTGACGAGCTTCGTGGATCGGGCGTTGCATTACGATTGGATCTGCAATGAACTTGTATTGTGTTTTCTGCTGTTTGCGCGATGTCTCCCCTGGGCTGCGTTGATGCTGCGCTGGGGTGTGCGTGACGAGGAGAGTGAAAGCAGCTGGTTTCTTCGCGGGATGTCGCAGGGTGATGCACGGAACGGTGGGTTGACTGGTATCAGGAGTGTGTTCCGACGACATCGCAGGGAGTTGCGGAGATTGGCTCCCGCCATCGGACTGGCATTTATCACGTGTTTTCAGGAGTTTGAGCTGGTGGCACGACTGGGCCGGCCGTGCTGGACCGTCTGGCTCATTGATGCCCAGGCGACCGGTGTGGGGGTGTCGGGATTGCTGTTTCGTGCGACTGTTGCGGCTGGCTTGCAGACCTTGCTGGTGGGCGGAATCTTGCCGGTCCGGCAGGGCTTGTTTGCCACCGAGCGCAGCGGCCGGGTTGAAGCGTACTGCGGCGGCTGGGGTCGGATCCTCGTGGGCGGGATATTGCTGTTGGGGACGGGCGCAACGGTGGCCATCCCTATCCTCAGTCTGGCGCCGGGATTTATTCAGGGTATCTCGGCCCTGGCAGAGCGAGCGGCGGTCTTGCGGCGATTGGTCAGCGAGGTGAGTGTGGGAGGCGCCGTGGCAACTGTTGCAGCGACAGCCGCGATCCTCCTGACCCGAGTTCTGGAAATTGCTCCGGGCCATGCTGAAAAGCCAACAGCGATCGGAGCTGGCCCACGCTTGCCAAGACTTGGCTGGCTGGGACCCGTCCGAGTCGCGGTGCACTGGTGCCTGTTCTGGCTAGGGGCCTGGGGGGCTGTTCCCCTGTGTCTGCTGACTCTCTGCAGTCTGGCGGCAGTCGGCCTGACGTCTTTCAGCCAGACGTTGTTCCCCTGGTGTTTGGTTCAATCGCTTTGGCTGTTTCCCAGGGCAGTCTGTCTGATGTCCCTGGTTCAAGTCTGGCGACACCCCCAAAGTGCCTTCCTGGGAACCCTTCTGGCGAGTGCTCCGGAAGCCGATCGACGACATTCCGCCCGCCAGCTGTGGTGGCGTGAAAACTGGCGGAATCCCGTGATGGCTGGACTCTTTCTGGCAATGACCGCCTATCTCGACCTGCCGACCGGACAACTTTTGGCCCCGGCAGGTCTGGCGTCGGCACCTGTGACGCTGTACACTCAAATGCACTACGGAAGAAATTCTCTTCTGACTGCGATGACCCTGTTGGCGGTGGCCATTCCTTGGACGCTCGCTTTGTTCCTATTGATGGTGCTGCCGCGCCTGACAATCTGGCGACGGAGGTGATTGATCCCGCCTGGCGGCTTGAGTCGGTCACGGTGACTGGCTCGGGGAGGCACCTGCTCGGTCCGCTCAATCTGGTGGTGCCACGTGGAGTGACGGCTATCCTGGGGCCGTCTGGGGCTGGCAAGACAACCCTCTTGAACGTGTTGACCGGCTTTTTGAGACCAACATCCGGGCTGGTGCGTCGTGAGAAACGCATCGATCCCTCCCGCCTGGAAATGTTTTGGTGTCCTCCCGATTTCGGCCTTTGGTCGGAGTGTACGGTCCGCAATCACCTGGAACGAGTGATGCCCACGGGGGGCATCTTGCTCTCCAGTTTAGAAGGTCCAGGTGTGATCGGCCGAGAAGCGGCGATTGATGAGCTGCTGGGGCGTTTTGGCCTGTTAGACAAATCGGACTCTTATCCGGATCTCCTCTCTCGTGGCGAACAGTCGCGATTGGCGGTGTGTCGAGCTGTGGCCAGCGATGCGGAGTTTCTGGTTTTGGACGAGCCCTTGGTACACCTGGAACCCCTGTTGCTTCGGGAGCTGTGGCGTACGGTGCTGCGAATTCGACGGGGGACTCTCACAACCGTGTTTTCAACACACGAGCCAGACCTGGTTCTGGCCGGTGCTCAGCATGCGATCTGTTTGGCCGGGGGACGCGTCGAGTTTTCCGGACTGGTTCAGGATCTGTATCACTCGCCCCCCAGCGAAGCCCTGGCTTGGTACCTGGGGCCAGCGAATTGGGTCACCGTGGACGATGCCCGCCAGTGGCTGGGCGAGTCTTTTTTCCAGGACCGTGCAGTCCGTCCTCAGGAAGTCAGGGTGACCACTGAAGAAGACGGGACCGGCTTGGTGAAAACCGTGGAGACGCTCGGCGGGCTGTCTGCTTTGGAGCTTGTCAATCGGGTCTCCGGGCAGACTCGACGATGGTTGGTTTCTGGCGGTTTCAACTGGCTGCAAAGCGGGGCTTGGGTAAACCTCAGGCTTTGTGGGCACGCGTTTTTTCTTGCCTGTCTGCTCTGTCTGTCTGGGTGTGTGCCGACACCCGGTACGACGACACCGGTCGGCTCGGAGATTGGGGAATGGGTTCTGCCCGCTGAGGGGATCCGGGTTCCAGGACCCAGGGCCCTGCATGCGACCCGCGATCGATTGTTGGTACTGGACAATGTTGGCCGGGTTCTCGCGTTTGGATTTGACGGAACCTTTCAGAACCAATGGTGGATGCCTGAGTATTCTGTCGGGCGGCCCGAAAAGATCTGTGAATTGCCGGATGGCCGATTGGCGGTGGCAGATACTCACTATCACCGGGTGGTCCTGTTTCGCGGTGATGGCAGCCTTGACCGAATGCTTGGGGGATATGGACAGGAACCTGGCCAATTCATTTTTCCTGTGGCCACTGCCTGTGATGCCGAAGGCAATCTGTATGTTTGTGAGTATGGAGGGAATGACCGGATTCAGAAGTTTTCACCGGAGGGGCGTTTTCTGGTCAGCATGGGGGGGGCCGGGACCGGACCGGGCCAGTTTCAGAGGCCGAGTGGAATCGTGATTTCGGGCGATCGGGTGTACGTCGTAGACGCCTTCAATAATCGCATCCAGGTTTTTTCCTGCGCGGGAGAGTTCTTGGAGGTCTTGGGTGAGCGGCTGTCGAATCCCCCCGATCTTGTCTACCCTTACGACGTCGCGCTGGGGCCCCAGTCCGATTTGTTCGTGGTCGAGTATGGAGCTGGGCGGGTGACCCGGCTGGACTTGGCCGGCAATCTTTTGGGGCAATCCGGGTCAGATGGGGGAGGGGTGGGGCGTTTCAAGACTCCCTGGGGCTTGACGGTCGACCAGCGTGGTGTGGTTTATGTCGCGGACACGGGAAATCGTCGGATAGTGCAGTTGAAGTTCTGAGGGGAGATGTTGTGAGCCGAAGTGGAGCCAAGGAAACCGGAGAGTCAGGTTGGGTGGATGCTGTCCGCCGCACCTGGTTCGTGGTATTCCCCCGTTCGCGACGGACTGTGAACAGGTGGGATCTGGCTCAGTGCGTGTTCTTCCTGGTCGGCTTCGGGGCCTTGTGCCTGTTCTTGGATCGGTCCGCACGGGTCCTCTTCGCCAATCCCTGGGGCTTTCTGTTGTTGTTGGCGATTCCCTGGATCTGGTGGCAATGGCAGCAGGGCTATGCCGGGCTCATCGGGTGGCGGCGAATGCTGTCTTTGTGGATTCGCATGTCGCTGGTGGGGTTGTTCGCAATGCTTCTGGCGGAACCCAGGTCCGTCAAAAGCAGTACTGAATTGGCGGTGATGTATCTGCTCGACATCTCCGATTCAACGGGTGATCGACAGGTCAATCAGGCCCTGCGTTTTATCGCGGAAACGGCCTCGCGAAAGCCCCGGCAGGATTTGGCTGGACTGGTGATTTTTGGCAAAAACGCAGCGGTCGAGTTTCCCGCGCGCAAGCCCCTGGTGTTCGAAGGAAGTTCCATCACCCTCAACTCCCTGGTGGACCGTGATGCCACCAACATCGAGCAGGGGTTGTCGCTGGCAGCTGCGATGTTGCCGGAGGACAAGTTGGGACGGATCGTACTGATCAGCGATGGCATCGAAACCGAAGGTAATCTGGCTCCAGTGATCGACGACCTGCAGTCGCGGGGCATTTCAATCGATGTGTTGCCTGTCGAATATGACATCCGCAACGAGGTCTGGCTGGAGCGGCTGGAACTTCCGCAATTCGTGAAGCAGGGCGAGACCTATGAAGCGTCCGTGTTGTTGTCTGCGCTGTCGGCAGGAAAAGGAACGCTCCGCCTGCAGGAGAATGGCGAGCTGATTGCGGAGAGAGAAGTTGAATTCGAGGCGGGCAAAACTCGGGTCTCCTTTCCGATCTATCTGCGGAACGCGGGATATTACGAGTATTCAGCCGAAGTCCTGGTTCCGGTGGGAAGAGATACTCTCTCTCAGAACAACCGGGTCTTGAATTCCCTGTTCCTCGAGGGGCAGGGGAAGGTTCTGGTCGTGCATGATCCGGCTGGCGATCCCCGCGATCGACAGGAAATTGTTCGCGCACTGCAGGATGGCCAGCGGATTGTTCAGATTGAGTCGGCTTATGAACTGTCCCGCGATCCTCTGGGACTGCTGGAGTTCGACTGTATCCTCTTCTGCAATGTGCCCGCCGACGCGTTGGACGTGCCGCAGATGAGTGCCGTCCACGACGCCGTCTTCACCAACGGCGTGGGCTTCATCATGGTGGGGGGGAATAACAGTTTTGGTCCCGGTGGTTATCACCGGACGCTGATTGAAGATGCCCTGCCTGTAACGATGGATATTGATCAGAAAAAGGTCCTCCCCAAGGGAGCACTGGTTCTGGTTTTGCACACCTGCGAATTTCCTGAGGGAAATACCTGGGCCAAGCGGATCACCCGCGAGGCAATCAAGGTCTTGGGGGCGCAGGACGAGGTCGCGGCGATCGATTATGAGGCGAGTGAGAACTGGATCTTCAAACTCACCCCTGCAGCCCAATATGAAAAACTTTCGAAACTGATTGAACAGGCGCAACCGGGGGATATGCCATCGTTTGATCGAACCATGCAGATGGCGTTGGCCGAACTGAGCAAGAGTGATGCCGCGACGAAGCACGTCATCATCATCTCGGACGGTGACCCGCAGCCTCCTCCTCCGGCAGTGATTCAGAAATTTGTGGACAACCAGATTTCCGTCTCCACGGTGGCGATTTTTCCCCACGGGGGCATGGAAATCGGCTTGTTGAGGGAGGTGGCCAAGGCGACTGGCGGACGGTACTACTATCCGTCGGACTCGAATGAGTTGCCCCGGATTTTCATCAAGGAGGCAAAAACTCTCAAACGCACGATGATCCAGCGGAAGACCGTGTTTCCCGAATTGCTGATGCCCAGCAGCGTGTTGAAAGGGCTCGATGCCTTGCCTGCGGTCGATGGCTATGTTCTGACCAGTCCCAGGCGGGAAAAGGAGCAGTTGATACTTCAGGTTCCGGGGGAGTCGAATGCCGATACGGATGGGCCTGAGTACGATCCGCTCCTCGCGATCTGGCAGTATGGTTTGGGAAAAACCGCGGCCTTCACGGCTGACCTGTCTTCGAACTGGAGCAGCAAATGGACTGCCTGGGATCGGTACGATGCTTTCGTGCAGCAGTTGGTGACCGAGGTGTCGCGCTCTCGCGAGAAATCGACGTTGCGAATGTGGACGTACCTGAATGGCTCTGAGGGAATCATCGGAGTCGAGGACTTTGCTGAAACGGAGTCGTTCCGAGAACTGCGGGCTCTGGTCTCGGGTCCCCAGGGGCGCCGGCAGGAGGTCAGCCTGCGGCAGATTGGTCCCCGCCGGTACCAGGCCGCGGTCCCCCTGTGGGGCAAAGGACGATATCACGTGGTCGCCGAGCCTGTTGGTCAGGGAACGACAAGCGACCGTGCGTTTGGAGGATTCATCATCCCCTATTCCCCCGAGTACCTGCGTTTCCGTTCGAATTCGCTGGTGCTCGACGAATTGAAGAACAAGACTGGCGGAAAGTCCCTTGATCTAACTGGTGAATTGTCTGCCGGCGCTGTCGCCGCGCAGGTGTTTCCTCCTGAGGAACAACGGGTCCCACGCCGCAGTTCCCAACCGATTGACGACTGGTTCCTGATTGCCCTGGCCTGCCTTGTCCCCCTGGATGTCGGAATCCGCCGCGTCCAGATCGATTTCCGGCAGGTCCTGTCCTGGTTGGGATTGGCTGGGCGTGCCCAACCTTCCGGGCCAACGATGGGAGCTCTATTGGAGCGAAAACGAGAGGTGGGCAGCCTCTTGTCCGGGATGTCGGGGGATCGGACTCCACAGGAAACAGGACGCCGTGACCCTGCTCCATCGGTAGGTGGCATTTCCCGTCCATCCGTCAATACCCCCGCAGTCAAAGCCTCCCCCGCCCCCTCGACGGGAAGTGAGGCCGGGACCGATGGCGGCTCCACGACAGGGCGGCTCCTTGAATTGAAGCGTCGTCGACAGCAAAACCAGTGAGTGGTTCAACCCGCAATGGGTTGGCCATGGTCAACCGTGAGTCCCCGGAGACTGCAAACAGCATGAGCGCGATCCCGACGACATTGGAGTCCCCTCCGCCGGAGGTCGAGGCGGCCCGTTTCAAGCAACAATTCTCAGAGGCTCGGGAGGCGATTGGCCGCGTGATCGTTGGCCAGCAGCGGGTTGTCGAGGCGGTGCTGACTGCGGTGTTTTGTGGCGGCAATGTCCTGTTGGAAGGTGTCCCGGGCCTGGGCAAGACCGAACTGGTCAAGGCATTGTCTCGGGTTCTGGACCTGGAGTTCCGCCGCATTCAGTTCACCCCTGACCTGATGCCCGCCGACATCATCGGGACCAACATCATGACCAGTGACGAAGGGGGGCGCTATCGCTTCGAGTTCCGTCGCGGTCCGATTTTCACCCAGTTGCTGCTGGCGGACGAAATCAATCGGGCTTCTCCCAAAACGCAGTCGGCCCTTCTGGAAACCATGCAGGAAGGATCCGTGACCACGGGGGGAACCTGCTATCAGCTGGTGCAGCCCTTCTTCGTGCTGGCGACCCAGAACCCGATCGAACAGGAAGGCACATATCCCCTTCCGGAAGCCCAGTTGGATCGGTTCATGTTCAAGGTCGAAGTCCCATTTCTCAGCCGTGCCGAACTGAACGAGGTGGTCAGCCGAACGATTCTGCGGAAGCACGTCGATTTGCCTCAATTGCTGACTGGGGCCCGGATTCTGGAATTGAGGTCCACTCTCGAGAAGGTCGTGGTGGCGGACCCGATGCGGGATTACGCCTGTCGATTGGTGCTGGCCACTCACCCCACGAGTGAATTCGCTGGTGAGCGGGTCAAGGGGTTTGTGCGCTGGGGAGCCAGTCCCCGGGCCGCGCAGGCGCTGATTCGGGCCGCCCGGGTGAGAGCTTTGTCCGTGGGGCGTGTGCATGTTGCTTTTGAGGACATCCGGCACTTTGCGCCCGAGGTGCTGCAGCACAGGATGCTGTTGAACTATGATGGTCAGGCCGAAAATATCCGAGTCGCAGAGCTGGTCTCGGAGGCCCTGGCAGCACTCCCCGAAACCCCAGTCTGATTCGCCCGCTGGCAGCCTTGTTGGAATCGAGTCATGTCCCCGGCGAATGCCCGCTTCACCACACTGTTGGAAAACAAGGTGTTGTCGCGTCTGGAGAAGATGCGTCTGAATCCGCTGCGCAGGCTGACGAATCGGACCCGTGGCGAACATCAGTCGGGCAAGGGGGGGACCAGCACCGATTTCGCAGACTATCGCGATTATGTTCCGGGAGACGACGTCAAGAACGTGGACTGGAACATCTTTGCCAGACTCGAGCGTCCCTACGTGAAGCTGTATCGCCATGAGGAGGATCTGCACGTCGTCCTGCTCCTGGATTCTTCGGCCTCGATGAAATTCGAAGGGAAATTCGATCGGGCCAGGCAACTGGCGGCAGCCTTGGGAACCATGGGACTGATGAATGTGGAACGGGTCAGCGTTTACACCTGCCCGGCCCGGGCGGAAGAACCGCTGTTCCTGCCTCCCTGCACTGGCCGCGTCAGCCGGGGACGTCTATTCGACTTCCTGGAGCGGCTGGAGGTGAAGGGAGACTGCCCGTTCGAATCGGCGATCGACGGAATGCTGTCGAGACATCGAGGACGGGGCTTAGTGATCCTGCTGTCAGACTTCCTGACATTTGGCGATCTGCAGAAGCCATTCAACATGCTGTTCAGCGCGGGGTTGGAAGTCTCTGCAATCCAGATTCTCGGTCCCACGGAACTCAATCCGGAGCTCACCGGCAATCTGCGCTTTGTGGACAGTGAGTCAGGACAGACCCTCGATGTCTCGAATGTCGGCGACCTCTTGTCGGTCTACCACGCTCATCGGCTGGCCCTCGAGGAGGAGGTGGCCATGATTTGCCGCCAACGCTCGGGACGGTTCCTTTCGATTTCCTCCCAAGCGCCGTTGGAGTCGGTCCTGTTTGACCTGTTGCGTCGGAAGGGATGGATCCGATGAACTGGGGTGGATTTCTGAATCCGATGGCGGGCCTGTGGTTCTTGCTCGTAGGCCCACTGGTCATCCTCTATTTTCTCAAGCTGCGACGGCCCCAATTGGAGGTTCCGTCCCTGGTCTTGTGGCGTTCGGTGATCAACGACAGTCGTGTGAATTCCCCATTCCAGAAATTCAAACGAAATCTGCTGTTGCTGCTGCAGTTGGCGCTGCTGGGCTGTCTGGTCCTGGCGGCGATGAGGCCCTTTTGGCGGGGAACCGCCGATCAGGCGCAGTACCTGCCGGTGTTGATTGATTGCTCGGCGAGCATGGCGGCCCTGGACAAGCCGGGCGGACAATCCCGGCTGGATCTGGCGAAACAGGAAGTGGGGCGATTGATAGACAACCTTTTGCCTGGACAGCGGCTCGCGTTGATCGCTGTCGCGAACTCGGCCCGAAGCCTGTGTGATTTCTCCGACAATCCCAGGATCTTGCGGGCCGCACTCGACAAACTGACGGTTCAGCATGCCCCCAGTCGTCTGGAAGATGGTCTCCGGATGGCACAGGCTCTCGCCCTGACAAACCCGGTCGAAACCGTGTTGTTCTACACGGACGGGAATCTTCCGACTGTCGTCAGTTTTGATCTGCCGTTTGAACTCTCGTACCAGAAACTGCCCTCGGGCGGTTCGAATGTGGGAATCACCGCCGTCAATGCCCAGCGAAACCGTGACGGCTGGGATGTGTTCGTGCGTGTTGATTCGACCAGAAACTCGGCCCACACCACCACAGTCGAGTTTTGGAATTCGGGCAGGTTGGAGGCCAGTGAACTGGTGACGGTTGATGGGGCTGGATCGCAGAGGGTCGTGTTCAATGTTCCCGACGAGGGAGCGGCGTCGCTGGAGGTTCGACTCAAGCCCGATGGCTTCGATTCGCTGAGTCTTGACAATCAGGCGTTTCTCGATTTGCCTCGACAGCGCAACCTGCGTGTCTATTGCCCACTTAGCCTGGCGACCTATCGGCAGGCGATGCCCGAGCAGGATGCCTTGGTGCTGTATCCGGATGATGAGGGAAATGGGACTGCGGCCGAGTACGATTTGGTGATTACCGACCAGGGGGCTGATCTTCCGCTGAACGCCCGGATGGCACTTTCCATTGGTGTCATACCCGAAGATCTGAAGGAATTGCTGGATACGACCACGCAGGTCGCAGAGATCGTTGATTGGCAACGCAGTTCGCCGTTGTTGCAGTATGTTCAGCTGCGTGATGTGCAGTTGGGAGACGAGCCCCGGAAACTCGAGGGAGTGGAGGACAAGGCGTTCGAAATGGCGGGATATGAGATCTTGGCCCAGGGAAAACGCGCTCCACTTGTCTTGCACAGGGCACGCCCCACCCGCGATGACTATGTATTTTTGTTTCATACCGACCGCTCGACCCTGGTTTACCGGATCGGATTTCCGATCCTGGTCAAAAATATTCTGGAGGAAGCCCGCCGTCTCGCTGGTTTGTCCGAAGCCCGCAGCCAGCCCACGGGAGTACTGGAGCCCCGCAGCGTCGCGCCGGATAGCAGCTTCACTGTGACGGCTCCGGATGGCAGCCGGACCGTCCATCGGTCTTCTGCCGAGGGAGACCTGGCGGGAATTGCCGCGCCGACAATTGGCCGGTATCTGGTCGACAGCGGTCAGGGCGACCCGGAAGTGGTGGGGGTCAGTTTGCAGTCCGTGACGGAGACGCAACTGGAGGGGGTTGATACTCTGCGGGTGAAGGAGGTGCGGGTGTCGGCGGCCACGGCCCGGTTGCAGACCGACCGGCCTCTGTGGCACTGGTTGGCACTCCTGGGTTTTTCCCTCTTGTTGATCGAATGGTTGTTCTTTCAGAAACGACCTGCGGGAATGAGGGTTGCTGTGTGAGCGCTTGCGTGAGCGATTCCCGAATCGTGAGGTGTCAGGCCTCGTTCAGGTGGGTCGGCTGGGCGTGTCAGCCGTTCTTGTCCTGGATGACTTTGGGAGAGACTCGGCAATCACTTGGGGGCGGTTTGAGCGGCGATTCGGAGATGGACAAGGGAGGTGGCGATGCTGGTGGTTGATGTCAGAAACCTGTGGGTGCGGTACGGCAACCTGGTGGCAGTCCGGGGGATCAATCTCACGATTCCCCGGGGTGAGGTTTTCGGGTTCATTGGCCCGAATGGAGCTGGAAAATCCTCAACCATCAAGGTCTTGGCGACCCTGCTGAGGGATTTCGTGGGGCGGGTGCGAGTCAATGGATTGGATGTGTTGACCAAGCCCCATCAGGTCAGGGAGCGGATTGGATATGTCCCGGATTTTTTTGGGGTCTATGAGGACCTGACCGTCGAGGAGTATCTGCAGTTTTTCTCGGCTGCGTACCGGATCGACAGATCTCGGCGAAAGTCGATTATCGGTGATGTCCTTGATTTGACCGATTTGAGACACAAGCTCGACGCCCCCGTGGATGGACTGTCCCGCGGCATGAAGCAGAGACTGTCTTTGGCAAGAGTCTTGCTGCACGATCCGGACCTTCTGTTGCTCGACGAACCGGCCAGCGGCCTTGATCCCCGGGCGCGGATCGAGATGCGAGAGCTATTGAAAGCCCTCAAGGAAATGGGCAAGACCATCCTCATCTCCAGCCATATTCTGCATGAGTTGGCGCAGTTGTGCACGCGGATTGGAATTATCGAAGCCGGAAAACTGGTGGCTGAGGGATCGGTGAATGACATTTATCGTAAACTCGGATTGTTGAGGATCGTGCACGTTCAGGCGGCGGATCCTCTGGAGCCTCTCGCTGAGAAACTTCGGCAAGTGCGGGGCGTCGAGTCGGCTGAGGTTCAACTGGACCGTCTGGCCATTCGACTGCATGAGGACCAAACGTCGATTGAGGAACTGCATGGTTTCCTGGTCCAATTCGGTGCACGTCTGAGAATGTTCCAGCCGGAGGCCATGGATATGGAAACTGCATTCATGAAACTCACCGAGGGCAAGACCGCATGACTTGGCCGTCATCATCCAGCCCTTCCTCGCGGCTGGGACTTGTCGATTGCCGACTGGCTGACGGCTGCCGAATGGAAAGGCACTGTGGTCGGAACTGGTGTCGAGAGATCACCGAAAGAGAAAGGACTCGCCATTTTTCTGGGGCGCAGCAGGAGGAGGGGGTATGAAGTCCATCTTGCAACGACGGTGCTGTCTCATGGCCTGTCGCGGTCGGTTCTGGATTTCCCTGATCGTGTGGCTGTCCGGATGGTGGGTCACAACCGCCAGTTGGGGACTGGAGATCACCCAGCAGAAGTGGGGCTTTGATGGTCAGGTCAGATCCGAGCAGTTCAACCTGCTCTCGGTTCAAGTGTCGAACCCAGGGACGATTCCGTTCGACGGAGAGATTCGGTTGGAACGCATCCAGGGATTTGACGTGGTGGATGCGCCGATCGTGGAGACGCTTTATCTCACTCCCGGAACTTCGCGGTGGATTCAGTTCTATCCATGGATCGACGAGGTTGGGTTCTCAACCTGGAGATTGGTCTGGGGGAAGGGGGCGAAGGAGAGAGGTGCTCTCTCGAGCCCGCGGGGAACCAGGGATCGCCCCGCTCTTGTGGTCTTGGAACAGTCCGGGCAGATCGCAAGGCCCAATGTGGGCACCGGTGGCTTTGCGGAAGAATTGTTCCCCCGAAGTGTCACAGGCTGTGCAGGTTTGGGGGGAATGATTCTCGATCATGAGCCTCGTTGGAGTGAGGCTCAACAACAGGCCTTCGTCGACTGGATTCGACTGGGGGGTGAATTGCACATCGTCCAAGGGCCCGCGGGTCGCTTTCCAATTCTTACCGGACTGCTCGCAGTTCTCGACCGACGAGGCGTCAGCGAAGCTTTGGGGGCTGGCCGGATCCAGCAGCATGATCTGCCGCTCTCGGCTTTCGATCGGGAGACCATTCGCAACCGGATTCTGAAGACCAACCGCTGGAAACGTGAGAAACTTGATTCGTGGGACCAATCGTCGGCTGACCCTGAGCCAATTCCGGAGGTCGGAGGCAACCTGTTTACTGATCAGAATCTTGAAGTCGACGACCCGCTGCTTCGCAACCTGAAGCAGTTGACTCGCGCTCAACACAGCTGGGTGTTGATTCACTTTCTGTCGCTCCTCTTTCTGACGATGGTCTTTCCGGGAGTCTGGTGGTTGGGCCAATTGCGTCGTGGCGATTACCGATTGGTGTTTGGAACGTTGCTGGCGACGATTGCTGTGTTCAGCCTGATTTTTCTTTGGGTGGGGCGTCGGGGTACGGGGGAATCGACTCATGTGGACTCGCTGATGTTGGCCGAACGCAGTGAGGCGGGGCGATATCGCGTCTCCGGTTGGTCGAACGTGTTTGCCACGACTGGGGGAGACTATGAACTGAAGCATGAGGGTGCAGGTCGGATGTACTCCTCGGGTCAGTCGTCGGAAGGGATGCGGGGAATCATCCGGAGTGGGGCGGAGGCCGCCCTGATCGCGGACATGCCCCCGTTTTCATCCCGGACCCTGCTGTCCCGCATCGAGGCCACCGCGCCCGATGTGGAGGCCCGGATCCGCCAGGTGCAACTTGGAACCGGACAGGCGACGCGGTACGAGTTCAAATCGGACCGCGTTGTGAACAAAAAAGTGGAGATGGTCCAAGTGCTGCAGAACCTGGAGTTGGAGCTGACGGTCAGGGAGGGCGGAATGAAACCATTGGCGGCTTGGGCCGTGTTTCACCAGCAGGTTTATGCGCTCAGTCTTTCTGAGTCCCGGGAGGCTGCGGCCGTATTCGTCGCCAGTTGCCGGCTGGGAGGCCAGCCCCTGCCGCAATTCTTCCGGGTGGAGGATGGGTTCGTGGGGGGGCTGCCGAATTTCGGATCCTATGGGTATGCGGCTGAGATGGATCACACAGCGGTTTATGCCGAAGGGGTCCGAAAGATGATGCAGGCCGCCTTGGCGTTCCAGACGAGTCGTGATGTGCTTGAGTTCGAGTTGCCAACTGATCGCATCGCCGTCTTCATCGAGACCGAGCTTCCCAGACAGTTTTGGCTGCAGGGCCCGCAGCTTCTGAATCAGCAGGGGCGTTGCCTGTTCCGTCTGGACGTTCCTCTGGAGGTGAACCAATGAGCCAGTCCGGACCGGCCGCCATCGAGGTGGTGAATCTCAGTCATGCGTTTGGATCGCGGTGGGCGGTTCGAAATGCAAGTTTTGAAGTGCCCCAGGGAGCGCTGCATGGCTTTGTGGGACCCAACGGTGCGGGCAAGACCACGACGCTCAAGTCGATCTGCACGTTGCTGATCCCGCACTCGGGAACCATCCGGGTGCTGGGGCTGGATGTTGTCGCCCAGACCAATGAAGTGCGCCGCCGGCTGGGTTTCATGCCGGACCATTTCAGTATGTATCGCCGGATGACGGTGTTCGAGTATCTCGATTTCTTCGCGGCGGCGTATGGCATTCCGATGACACAGCGAGACAAGGTGATTGACGAGGTCCTCACCCTGACCGACATGGAGGGTCGCCGGGAGGAGCTCGTGGGGGGGTTGTCGCGCGGCATGCAGCAGCGGGTGGCGCTGTCGCGGGTGCTGGTGAGTGATCCGGATGTTTTGCTGCTGGATGAGCCTGCCAGCGGACTGGATCCACGGGCCCGGATCGAGCTGATGGAAATCCTTCGCGAGTTGAAACGGATGGGCAAGACCATCTTCATCAGTTCTCATATTCTGAGCGAGCTGGCCGAACTCTGTGACTCGGTAACGATCATCGACGCTGGTCGGATCAAGTACAGCGGCTCGATTTCCGGCTTGCTGAAGCGACCGACCGAGCATGCCGGATTCCGAGTCGGAGTTGCCGCCGGGTCCCCCGATCTGACGGAACGGATTTCGTCCCTGCCAGGCGTGCTGCAGACAGTGCGTGTCGATGCAGGCAACGAGTATCGGGTCGAGATGGAGGCCCGCCCGGATTCAGGAAACCGGCTGCTGCAGGGATTGATCGCGCAGGGAGTGTTGGTGAGTTCGTTCGGAGAAGATCGAAGACACCTGAACGAAGCATTCATGGACCTGACGACCGGAGGAGTTGGCTGATGTTGACCGGCACTCTGGCTTTGTTGCATCGGGCCCTGCGTCTTGACTCGCGGCTGATCTCGGCGCACCTGTTTCGATTTGGCTTTGCCGTGCTGATGTATTTCAGCCTGATCATCGCCCATCTGCAGAGCTATGGACTGGCCGCCGCGCCGGGATTGAGACTCTTTGAGTCGATGATGACGCTGAATGTGCTGCTGATCATTCTCGCGGGGATCAGTTTCTTTGCCACCGCCATCACCGAGGAGAAGGAGGAAGAGACGCTGGGATTGTTGAAGATGGCGGGCCTCAACCCGCTGGGTCTGCTGTTGGGCAAGTCGACCAGCCGGCTGATCAACACGTTGTTGCTGCTGGGGGTGCAGTTTCCCTTCACTCTGCTGGCGGTCACCCTGGGTGGGGCGACGGTGACGCAGATCGTCGCGGGCTATGCTGCCCTCGCGGCTTTTCTGGTCCTGACGGCGAATGTGGGACTGCTGGCCTCGGTGGCGTTTCGTCGGGGAGGAACCGCCTCTTGGGTCGTGTCGCTGTTTTTTCTCATCTACTTTCTGGCCCGACCGCTGCTGGACGGTCTGACCAAATCGCAGTGGATTGCCGCACCGCCCGGAAGCCGGGCGGACCAGATTATTCAGGCGGTGGGGCTTGGTTCGGTGTGGACCCGATTGCAGGAGATCTTTTCCACCGGTTTTGCCGGTCCCACCTTGGGTCTGCAATTCTGGTCGAACTGCGGTCTCGCGCTGGTGTCGTTCCTCGTCGCGTGGGGCAGTTTCAACTATTTCACCAATCCGCGACGGATGGGGGCCGCCACCCCCGACCTGGCGGACCGCCTGCAGCGGCTGTTCGGAAGCAAACGGCCCCGTCCCCGCAGCCATCCGGTCATGTGGAAGGAATATCAATTCGTAACGGGCGGCTCGCGATTCCTGATCGCGAGATTCTGTTGCTACCTGTTGTTTGTGATTCTGGGGGTGCTCGCCGGGTTATTCTGGGGGCAGGCCAGTTCGGACGAGACCGCCCAGGTGATCTCGGTCATTGTGTTGGGCCTGGTCATTGTCGAAGCGTGTTTTTATGCCTCCCGACTGCTGCACGACGAATGGCGGGAACACACGCTTCCCATGCTGCTGATGTTGCCGATTCCCGTGCACCGCATCCTGCTGACGAAGCTGGCAGGATGCGTGCCAGCGCTCATTCCAGGACTCTCCTGTCTGGTCATTTCGCTCTGCTTTTGGGAAGGGGGATTGGAATACCTCTGGAATACGCTGTTTCTTCCCAGTTACTGGATGTTTGTGATTGTCTTTGTCCTGATGCTGACACTCACCATGTTCTTTTCGCTGGTCGTGCGGTGGGGAGCCCTGCCCCTGGCCATCGCGGTGATGCTGTTCTCCTCGACTTTCGCCGGGTGCTGCTTTGTGCCCGCCTTCACCACGGTGATGGGCACGTCGGGAGGGAGCATCGTTGGTCGCGAGGCGGCCTGTGCCGTTATTGATGCCATCCTGATTCTGTTGATCCTGGCTCTGCAGTTCGACATCCAGCGGCGTCTGGAGATTGCCTCCGCCCAGTAGGTCCGGGAACTCAGCGCGTGGCGGAGGTCTCGTCGCTGGCCGCCGAGGCCCGCATATCGAGGCTGCCAAACACCTCGTCCCGGCCACGCAGCACCCGGAACCGCAGTTGGGACGAATCGTTCGAGGCTTTGTTGAGAATGTATTCGAGATCCTTCAGCGACTTGGTCTCGAACTCGTGAAGCCCCACCAGGATATCCCCCTTGCGAATCCCGTTTTGATAGGCCGGGCTGTTTCCCCGAACATCCACAATTCGCATCCCGCCGTTGTACCGCTCGCGGACCTGGCGGGACTCGACGTCGGTGGTGGGGGCCAACTTCAGACCCAACAGTCGCCAACTGCGACCAGAAATCGAGTCATCCACATTCACAGAGCGGGCCTTGCCCGAATTGATGGGCCGACGGGCGATTGACGCGGTGCGGCCCTCGAAGCGGGCGGGGGCCAGATTCAGAGTCAGCGGGGAACCTCCGCGGTTCACCACCAAGGGGACTGATTTTCCCGCGGGGACCTGGAGCAGACTCCGTTCGAGATCGACGCCATCTTCAATGCGCAGACTCCCCACCTGCACCAGAATGTCGTTGTCCTGCAGTCCTGCCGTCGCCGCCGGACTCCCCGATTCGCAGCCGACAACCTGCAGATACCGCTGACGCGGCGACTTGATGTCCCGTGTCAGCACGCCGTGCCAGGTCTGGCTGCGGCGACGGATGTCGAGCAGCTGGGCTGCGTAGTTGCGGGCGTCATCGATCTTGATCGCGAACCCAATCTTCTGAGCGTTGGCGCGAATCGCGACGTTGATGGCAATCACCTCGCCGTCGAGATTGATCAACGGTCCGCCACTGTTGCCGGGATTGATGGCGGCAGCCGTTTGCAGCAGGTTGCGGTACGACTGATTCTCGGCCTCAACATCCCGGACCAGCGAACTGACGATGCCCACCGTCACGGTGTGTTCGTATCCCAACGCATTCCCGATGGCAATGACCGTCTCCCCCAGGCGGATATCCGAAGAGGTCCCCAGAGGTGACACCGGGAGGGGCAGGGGGGCGTCGATCTTGACGATCGCCAGATCATGCACGGGATCGACATCAACGATCGAGGCATCGTAGCTGGCCCCGTCGTGCAGGGTCGCCCGCAAGGTCTCAACCCGCGCCACGACGTGGTGGTTGGTCAGGATGTACCCGCGATCATCGATGATGATGCCGGTCCCCATCCCGTTGAGCTTCTTTTCGGTTCCGGTCTCGAAATGCGAGTCCCGGCTGTGCTGGGTCCGCTCGCTGTGGATGTTGACCACCGACGACTGGGCACGTTCGACCGCGCGAACGATGGGGGTCTGTCGGATGTCCGAGGCTCGGGCCACGGGAATGGCCAGCACGAGGGACAAGGTCAGGGGCAGCAGGCGGAACTTGTGAACGGCGGTCAACATTCCGGGCTCTTTCACGTCTCCCGGGGACGGCCGAGTGCAGGCCCATCCCTGGCAGCCTTGGTGTGAATCGAATCCTTCTCCACAGAACCACACTGCGCGGTTGCAGCGGTTCGCCTGCTGAGATCGTCAGCCCCTCAGAAAACGCTTGAAACACAGGGCCGGTTCGTGCACAGCTTGCCCAGAGCGAACGTGATTCGGGATGTGCGGGTTGTGTGGTGAAACCCCTCGATCAACTGGGGCAAAACCGGGGGGAATTCCGGATTGAACTGGAGTTCGTCGAGCCACGGCATCACGGACCGGCCCTTCAAAGGGATCCCGCTGCAGATTCAGTTCCGCCAACCGTCACAGTGTGAACACGGGGCCCGGTGGATCCGGCATCCGATGCAAGGGCCGCTCAGCCGTCAAAGTTTGACTGACTGTCAGGCTGCGGCATCAGGGATCTCCCGACTGAGCCAGCGACCTTGGCGGCGGTCGGACAGTCTGGTGCCGGACCGGGCCCGCAGAACTCAATCGCGGTTCCGCCATTCCGCCTCGCCCATAAGTTGCACCCAGGGACTCACCGAATTGTCAAAGATCTGTATCCGCCGATCCCTCGGCATCCCCCGCCTGGGCCGTCAACTTTTCAAATGCCTCCAGCCGGGACCGCAGGTCTCGGGCGGCCCCATCCAGGAACGCCAGGCGGTTCGACTTCAGCAGCGACTCCAATTTCTCGAGGCAGGTGTGCGCCTGTGCTGTTTCGCCCTGCCGAAGGTGCCATTCAATCCATTGAATCGCAAGGTGACAGTCTCCCGGAAGTTGTCTCTCGGCCGCCGCCAGCAACGGGAGTGCCGCGTCGGGATTGTCCTCTTGGATCGCCAACGCCGCTGCGGCGATCTCCAGCAGGCCGGGGGACGGGATGCGTGACTTTGCGGCCTGGAGAACTTCGAGGGCCGCGTGTCGCCTGCCCATTCGCAACAGGGCAATCACCTGGCGAAAAGGGCCAATGGGATCGAACGGCAGCAGCTCGGCCAATCGGGTGCCATACTGCTCAGAAAGAGAGAAGTTGCCCGCATCGAACTGCAAGGCGGCCAGCGACATCAAGGCGGCCGGGAAGTCGGGTTCAGCCTGATTCAGAGACTCCAAACGCTCCACCGCCTGTTGGGTTTGTCCCGTCAGGGAGAGTGCCAGGGCGGCGGCATTCTGCAGCGCGGGGTTTTTACGCTGGCTCGCCGGGGCTGCGTCAAACTCCCGGACAACGGCGGCGTACTCACCCCGACTGAACAGCGTGTTGATCCTGTGGTGCAGCCGATCTTTTCGCAACAACCGAATCAGCCAGACCCCCACCCAAACGATTAGCAGGCAGATCCCCAGCGTGGCTGCCACATCGCTGGCGGGATGATTGAACCAGCCCGGTGCCTGAATCAGAAAGAGGCCCACACCCGGAAGCAACACCCTCCAGCCGAACTGCCTGAGCCAGTGGATGGGGTTGCTGGAGAATCGCCGAGCCTGCAAACGACGTGCTTGCTGACGCCGCAGGCGGTGCGTCGCGACAAACGGCAGCAGCAGGGGGCCGGTGGCCAAAGCGAGCCAGGCAATCATCACCGCTTGGGCACTCTGAGGCGAGGTTTGCAGTTGCCACAATCCCCATGTCAGAGTACCGAGCCACAGGACGAACATCAGCCATCCCAGCCGTCGGATGCGCCGCACCTGGGATTCGTCGGACAACGACAGCCGTTCGCCCGCCAGGTGCTTCAGGCGGGCAATTCGGCTGACCAACGGAGGATGGGTGGCCGAGGCGTAAAACAGGGCAGAGAGCCAACCTTCATTGGGAATCGGCAGCAGTGCATGAATTTTCTCCAGGGCCGAGATCATCGCCTGCGGGTTCACCGCCAGGGCGGCCCGTCGATCACAGTCGAATTCCAGCGGACGTGAGACCAGCCGATTCAACCCGACGAACACCAGCAGGCCCAGTCCCCAGGCGACGCCCAGTCCCCACGGTGACCCGAAGCAGGCGGCCACAGCAGCCAGGGGTAGCAACGGAGCGAAGAGCCACAACGACCCATTGGCGAGGTGCGCCAGTTCGTGCGAAAGAATCGCATCGGCCTCGGCAGAGGACAACCGGTTGAAGATTCCATCGGTCACCACAACTTGTGGGGCCGACAGTGAGCCGGCAAACGCCAGCGCCAGTTGGTTGTCGGTGGCCGACCGCCAGAGCCGGATCTTCGGCGGCGAGATTCTCATTCGGTTGGACAGATGTTCGATGCGCGCGACAACATCCGGATCGTCAACCAGGGGGAGCGGCTGCTTGTCGGCAAGTTGAATGGGAGGCCGCAAGGAGGCGCTGAGCCCGGTCACGGACAGGAGGGTCCCTAAGCCGAGCACCAGCCAGAGTTCGGTGGAAGAAGCGTCGAGCAAACCCCACCAGGAAGAAATGAGGGTTGGCCACAGACACATTGCCGCCAGGATTGCCGAGACAAACCACAGACGTTTTTGGGACCCATTCACATCCCGGGTCGCCTGTGCTCCAGTCGACACCAGTACGACCCACAGCACCCCCCAGCCCATCAGCAGCAGTAGGGACCATGTTGCCCCCTGCCAGGCGCCGAGGAGAGATCGCAGCGCCGTCCCCAGTGAGAAGAGCAGGCTGGGGGAACCACTTCCAGCGCGCGATGGCGTAGCGGCTGCGTCAGGCCAACCGGGCTGCGGGACGGGCAACTGCGCGAGTCGCGCCTGGAGCGCGACTGCCTCCGGCTGATTCGGTACCAGTTGAAGCGCCTCGTTGACATCGTCCCCCGCCGCCGAGAGGTTTCCCAATTCCCAGTGGATCCAGGCCCGTGCTGCCAATTGCGCGGCAAATTCCCGTACCCCGGAGCCATCTGGCGGCAGCGATCGTCGTTTTTCTCCAGACAGCTCTGGATCGAGCCGTGTCGGATGTTCGAGCAGCTCCTGTTCGACCGGAGACAACACATCGTCCGCGTCCTCGTCCTCAGGATCCGACTCGACAGCCCCGGCCGGGGCCCCACGTTCCTGGGCCAGGCTGCGCGTCGGGGCCGCCAGCCAGAGCGTGCTGCCGATCACCAGCAGTGCGGCCAACCGACTCGATCGCGCGGCGGTCAGGATCACGGCGCAGGGAAGTACTTCTCGATGATCCATGCGGGCTGCCATGGGTCGGGTTGCCGCGGTTCGGCGGTGAGGTCGATCGGCAGGGGGGGCTGGTTGGTCTCGGGAATGGTCACCTGATCGCCGACCTGCGTCTGCCAGCGCGTCATCAGCGATTTCAGGCGGATCAGAGTCGCCTCTTGTTCGGGCTGCTCCGCCAGATTCACCCGTTCGTCGGGATCCCGCTCGAGATCGAAGAGTTGCAGATGGTTTTGGTCGGGGTAGGCAATCAACTTCCAGCGCCGGTCCCGCACAGCGCGCTGTACGCCAAGGTAGGGCAAAAAGACCGAATCCCGCACCTCTTGCCGCTCACCAGTCCACAGCGGCCGCAGGCTGTGACCGTCGAGATCGTCGGGTGCTGCCACTCCACAGACCTCACAGAGGGTCGGAAACAGATCGAGCAAGTAGGTAAAGGCGAAGGACGACTGCCCGCGCGGCACACCCGGCCCGGAGATCACCAGCGGCGTCCGCAGGCTGTGTTCGAAGACACTCTGCTTGCCCAGCAATCCATGGCTTCCCAGGGCCAAACCATTGTCGGCGGCATAGACCACGAGCGTGTTGTTCAACTGACCACTGTCTTCCAGAGCGGCCAACACCCGGCCGATCTGTTGGTCCAGATGCGAGATCAGGCCGTAATAGTCGGCCAGTTGCTCCCGGATGACCGACTCGGTGCGGGGCCACGCCGCCAGCACCTCATCCCGTCCGCGTACAAACCCGTTGTCAAACGGGAATTGCGGGGCGAAATTCGTGGGAAGGGGAGGAGGTTGGCGGGCATACCGATCCCGAAACTCTTCGGGAGGCTGGCGGGGATCATGCGGCGCCGTGAACGCCACATAGCAGAAAAAGGGATGCGACCGATCGTGGGTCTTCAGAAAGTCGATGGCGGTGTCGGCGAACAACTCGGTCGAAAACTGACTCGCAGTCTCGGACATGCTCCAGGTCCCATCGGCATTTCGCGACTGGACCGGAACCTGCGTGTGGTCACTCATCCCCCCGAACATGATGTTGCGGGCCCGCTGGAACCCCCGCGCGCACGAAGCCTCGCCGTTGTGCCACTTCCCGGTGGCGAACGTCGCATATCCCTGCTGGCCGAGGATCTCCGGCAGCAGAACTGAGTCTCCCATGGTCCGGGCGTCGATCCGGAACCACGTTTTGCCGGTCATCAGCATCGCCCGGCTCGGGACACAGACCGCACCACTGTTGCTGCCGAAGGTGTAGTTGCGCCGGAAACTGAAACCCCGGTTCACCAGTGCGTCGAGATGCGGGGTGTCGATGTGAGGATTGCCATGGCCGGCGATCGTGTCGGCCCGCTGGTCGTCGGCGAACAGAAACAGAATGTTGGGCCGTTCCGCCGCGACGCCAGTTGTCACAGCCGTTTGCATCAGCACCAGCAACGCGAACCAGACTCGCCAACCCGTTGCAATCATGCCTTGTCCTGCTTTGATCAGCGAATCTTTTGGTCGGGAAGCTGGGGCTTGATTCCCTCGTCCCGGGGCATTTGATCGGTCTGGGCCGTGAGCCCTTCCTCGGCCAGCAACGCTTCCAATTGAGCCTGCAATTCGGCCCGCTTGGCAACATATCGCGGATCGTCCGCCAGGTTCCGCCGTTCTTCCGGATCCTGAGTGAGGTGGTACATTTCCGCACGGTGCCGGTCGGGCTGCGCATCGCCATGCGGATAGCGGATGAACTTCCAGTCGGACGTGCGAATCCCCCGCACATTGGGGGTGTAGGGAAACTGTCGTTCGTAGTTGTACGCGTAGAACCACGCTCGCCGCCATTCGGGATCGCCCCCATTGACCAAGCGGCACCACGAGCGTCCCGCGATCTCGGCCAGTGGCTCGGCGCGGCACAGTTCGAGAACCGAGGGGGCCAGATCCAAAGTCAAAACCTGCTGATGTTCAACCACTCCCCGGGGTAGCCCGGGACCACTGGCGATCAGCGGGATCCGGATACTGGGTTCGTGCATCGTCCGCTTGTCGACCATGCCATGCTCTCCCTGCAGCAGGCCATTGTCGCCCGAGAAGATCACGATCGTGTTGTCGAGTTGCCCCGACTCTCGCAGGAACCCGAGCAGTCGCCCGACGCTGTCATCGATGCTCAGCACCGTGCCCCAGTAGGCGTGCACCATGTTCTCGAAATCCCGTACCGCCTCGGGGCGCCGGTCGGGAAACTTCTTCCGCCATTCAAACAGCGGGCCATAGATCCCATGCCAGGTGTCGAGCCGTTGCGTAATCCAGCGCGGTTTGTCCTCCAACGCGAAGGCACTCTCAGGGTAGGGGACCGCTATCCCGTCGAAGGCATGAGCGTACTTCTCTTCAGGTTGGTAGAACGAATGCGGGGCCTTATGGCCGAGACAGAGGGCCCAGGGCCCGTCACGCGGCTGGGCCTCCAGCCATTCGAGCGCCAGGTCGGTGACCACGGTGGTGTAATATCCTGGCTTTTTGACCCGGCTGGTTCCGTTCAGGTTCCATTCGGTATCGAAGTATTTCCCCTGCCCTCGATGGGTGACGAACCAGTCGAACCCGGGCCGGGGCTCATCGTTGTCTTCTCCCATGTGCCATTTGCCCAGGTAGGCTGTGCGGTATCCGGCCGACTTCAGCCGGGCGGGCCAGTGGACAGCCTGTGGCGGGAGTTCGGTGAAATTGTCCCGTACCCGGTGCCGATGGGCATGCTGGCCGGTCAACAGCGAAGCGCGGCTCGGGGAGCAGAGCGAGGTGGTGCAGAATGCATTGGCAAAACGCACTCCGCGTGTCGCCAGCGCGTCGATCGCAGGTGTGCGAACCTGCGGCGATCGATAACACCCCAGCGCGTCGGTCCGCAGGTCATCACAGAGGATGAACAACACGTTCGGGCGGTCGGCTCCCGGGACCAGACGTCCCCATCCCAGCAGAGCGGCTGTCAGCCAACCGAGTTGCCAGGTCTTTTGGATCCACGCGCTGCAACGTCCCATCTCTCGCTTCCCCGGCAGTGCCTCACGTCTTGGTCTCCAGCGACACACCAGCTTTGATTGTATCCGGATGTTTACTGGAAGTGAACTGGAGGTCTGGAGGAAGTTCAGGGTTTTGGCCGAGGGAGAGCTGGAGGGGGCCCCGCAAGGGCCGGGTCGGCAGGGCTGAGATCCGGCCAGTCGTGCTGGTATTCGACCTGCACCAGATAAAGCCCCTCAGCCGGGGCGGTCGCACCCGCCAGATTGCGGTCTTGAGCAGCGAGGATGCGGGCGACGTCGGCGGCGGTCCAGCGTCCGCGCCCGACGTTCACAAGGGTGCCGGTAATGCTGCGGACCATGTTGTAGAGAAAGCCATCCGCGGCAATCTCGAGGCAGACCAGCGAGTCATCACGAGCGGCAGTCGAAGGGGATGAATCGACACGGGGAATCGCGAACGGGCGCCACGCGTCCCACAGGGGTTGGCGGAACAGTTTCAGTTCATGGATGGTACGGACACTGGTGGTCTTGTTGGGCCACTCGGTTTCGAAGCAACGGAAGTCATGCGTTCCCAGCAAGTGGTGGGCGGCGGCCTGCATCGCCTCCACATCGAGACGGCGCTTCAGCCACCAGCAGCGGTTTTGCAGAAAGGGAACTGGTTGTGGCGCGTTGTGAATGAGATACCGGTAGCGTTTCCAGCGGGCGGCGAAGGTGGCATGAAACTCCGGCAGCGCCTCCCACGACTGCAGCAGCTGGATTTCGCGGGGAAGATGGGTCTGCAGGGCGGCGGCGAATTGCGCGGGGGGAATCGGGCTGCCGCTGTAGAAGTTGGCGACCTGTCCCAGGGCATGGACGCCCGAGTCAGTCCGTCCCGCGGAATACACGGTGACCGACTCTCCCGTCAGCTTGAGAATCGCCTTTTGCAAGGCCGCCTGGATCGTTGGGCCATTGGGCTGCACCTGCCAGCCGCAGAACGCAGTCCCGTCGTAGGCCAGCCGCAGCGCAATGTTGCGACCGGTGGGGATCTGTCGGGAGGAAGCTCCGCGACCCGGCGACGTCAGTTCCATTGGGGATTCGAGATCCCGCCGGGAACCGCGGGATTCAACTCCTGGTATTCGCTTACCGCCCGTTCCCAGAGGGAATAGACATCGGAGGTGAAGACATGCTCGAGGCGGGCCGGCAAGACCATCCAGTCTTTGCGGCGCAGTTCCCGTTCGAGCTGGCGCGGTCCCCAGCCGGCGCAGCCCAGAAACATGCGGAACCGCACGTTGTCGTGGTCATCGGCCAATTGGTCAAGAATCGAGCGGAAGTCATCGGGACCGGCCCCCAGAAACAGCCCCGGCAGCACCTCATTGTCGTCGTTGCGCAGTCCGTCGAAGCTGTGCAGCACAAAGAGTGCCTGAAGTTCAACAGGGCCGCCCCGGAAGATGAGATCCCCGCGATCGGGGATCTCGACGTAGGACGCCAGGACGTCGACCACCTTGTTGCGTGTGGGACAGTTCAGCACGACCCCCATCGCTCCGTCCTGGTTGTGCTCGAGGATGAGCACAACCGACTGGAAGAAGTTTGGATCGCGCAACCGGCGTCCGGCGATCAGCAGGTGGGAACGCAAAGACTTGGGCATGTTCTAGGGCCCGCTGAAACGGCCCGCGGTCCTGTCAAGCCGCCTCGGGACGGGGCTCGGCCTTCCGCTTCGCCGGGACCGGGTTCTCGCCAAACCGGTTCATGAACCACAACACCAGCGGGCTGGCGATGTAGACCGTGCTGTACGTTCCGGCGATCGCTCCAATCACCATGCAGAACGCGAAGCCATGGATCCCCTCGCCACCCAGGGCATACAGGATGATCACGGTCAGCAGTACGGTCAGGGCGGTCAGAATTGTCCGGCTCAGGGTCTGGTTGACGGTCTCGTTGATCATCTCCTTCGTGATTTCCGGATTCTTCCCGCGGACTTCCCGAAGGCGGTCGAAGATCACGATGGTGTCGTTGATCGAGTACCCGACGATTGTCAGGAAGGCGGCGATCATCGGCATGTTGATCTTGAAGTCGGTCAACTGGAACAGTCCGGCGATCGGGGTGCGTGACAGGTACGAGCAGATCGCCACCATCGCCAGAGTCACGAGTACGTCGTGCGCGAGGGCGACCACGGCGGCGAGGCCGAAGATGATGTTGTCGAACCGGAACCAGACATAGGCCACGATGGCGATCAGGCTGGCGAGGATCGCCATCAGCGCCGACCACTTCGCTTCGTCGGCCACCGAGCTTTCAAAGCTGGTCACCTCATCAAACACCGGCTCGTTGTTCATCTCAGTGGCAATTGCCGAGAGTGCCCCTCGCAAATCCTCGGGGCTCACGACCTTGCTGACCTTCAACTCGATGTCCGAGTAGGTCTTCGAACGGTTGCCGGTCGTCTGCAGTCCGCTTCCCGACTTCCCTTCAAGGGACAGCAGCGAATCGCTGCGGCCATACTTCGAGCCGGTGGTGCCTTCCCCCGCCGGAATCGCCGACAGCTTCCGCTCAATCAGGTTGGCGAGGGTTGCCGGAGCAATCTCCGAGGCCCGCGTTGGTTTTCCCGAGGGATCGGCAAATGACAGAGTCACACGCTGACCGCCGGCGAACTCATCCGCAGACGTCGTGTTCTCCTCGTCGTCCGGTTTGGGGGCCGCAGCAATCTCGGACAATTCCCCCGGCTTCATGGTCCGTCGAACCAACTCGCCCTGGAAGGCCGAGCTGACTTTCTTCTCGATCTCCGGGACCGGCAGCATCGCGTCGGTCTCACTGGCGAGCCGGAACCGGAAGAAGGTTCCCGCCGGAATGTCGGCCGACGGGCTCAACTCTTCCACAGTGATGTTCTTGGTTCCAAAGGCCGTCTCCAACCGCTCTCGAACGCTCTCGGTTTGCTGGGGCTTCTCGAACTGCATGGTGACCGAAGTCCCCCCCATGAAGTCAATGTCGTAGTTGCGGGTTCCCCGGGCGAAGAAGCAACCGAGGCCGACCAGAATCAGGGCCAGCGACGCCACAATCGCGATCTTCTGCTTGCCGACGAAATCGATATTCGTCTTGCCAATCGCGTTCATGAAGTTGACTTTGGTCAGCACCCGAGACCGCTCGAGGATGTTGAACAGCAGCCGGCTGCAGTAGACCGCCGTGTAGAGGTTCACCACCAACCCGATGAACAGCGAGATGGCGAATCCCTTCACCTGCTCGGTGCCGATCACATACAGGATCAGGGCGGTCAAAAGTGTGGTGATGTTCGAGTCGAAGATCGCCACAAACGCCTTGTCGAACCCGTTGTGAATCGCCATTCGCAAACTGGCGCCGCGTTCCAATTCCTCCCGCATGCGTTCGTAAATCAGCACGTTCGCATCGACCGCCATACCGGCACTCAAGACCAGCCCGGCGAGGCCCGGCAGAGTGAAGGCCGCCTTCAGATAGACCATTGCCGCCACGATGAACAGCAGGTTCATCAGCAGGGCGATATTCGCGATGATTCCAGCGGTCCGGTAATAGACCGCCATGAAGACCAACACCACCAGCGACGACACGATCAAGGCCAGACGCCCCTTGGACTGCACGTCGGCCCCCAGGGTCGGGCTGATCGTGAATTCGCTGATCGGCTCGCTCTTGAGCGGAACAGGCAGGGCGCCGGCGTTCAGCACGTTCACGTATTTCTGGACTTCGTCGAGGGTGAACCGGTCACTCTCGATGATTCCCTGCCGGTCGATCGGCGAGTTGATCGACGGGGCGGTCTGGACTTCGCCATTGAGCAGCACCGCCAGACGCCGCCGGGATCCATCCTGGCGGGGAGCGTTGCGCGAGGTCAGGCTGTAGAACCGGTAACCCCCTTCGAGATTGAAGCGGAAACCGACAGCCGGCCCGCCACCCGAGTTCGCGGTCGTCACTTCGGCCCGCTGCAGGAAGTGACCGGTGACCCGCCGGTCTTCTGGCTCATAGACGACCAGAATCTCACTGAACCCACGGGGCAGTCCGGCAATCTGCCGGACTGCGATTTCCGGATCGCCATCAAACTCGGTGTTGGGAATCTGGCGTCCCCGGGCATCGGTCGCCGGAGCGATCGGCACCCACTGGGCTTCGAGCTGACCAAACGGCACCTTCTTGGCGGGGTTGCCCAGAGCCTGGCGAATCAATTCGCCATGATCGCGCTGGTTTGCCAGGATGGCGAACTCCAGGCTTCCCAGCTCGGTGATTTCCTGCTTGATCTGTTCGACCACCGCCTGGTCGGCACCGGGCAGAATGATTTCAATCCGCTTTTCTCCCACCCGACGGATGACGATTTCCTTGGTGCCGTTGGGATTCACCCGCTTCATCACGGCCCCCACCATGCGGTCCATCAGGCCGTTATCAACGGTCACTTCATCGCCGCCGCCATCCCGGTCAGCCACTTCGTAGATCAGGTTGGTTCCACCGGCGAGATCAATCCCGAAGCTGAGGGCCTGCCGCCACCGGGACGGGTCGAACGAGACCCGATTCACCACCTCGACGGGAGCCGCTTCCGTCTTCTCATCCGCCGTCCCCTTCTTCTTGGCAGCGACAGCGGGATCAACGAACAGCCACTTGCCTCCCTTGTATTCCATGTCATCGAGAGTCAGGTCGACCCGTTTGACCGGAGTGCCCGATCCCTTTTCGACCGCGCTCACTGCCCCGGTCGCCGGGTCGGCGGTCTCGTCGACCTTGTCGATCGAAATCCACTTCAGATCCGCCACGCTCTGGTAGGCATAGCGGTCGCGCTGGATCATTCGCGAGAGAAACGGCAACACGGCCGCCGCGATGAAGAACAGCACCCAGCCGAGCCGGAACGTGTATTCCCGCACCCGCAGCGAGCTGCAGATCAGGTGCGCCAACCCAAACGGCAGCACCAGCAGGAAAAAGAAGTAGAGGAAAAACTCGAAGTTCTGGGTCAAAAAGGTCATCGAAATTCCGTCCTGACTGTCCTGACTAACTTGGGCAGGCCGGCTGGCCTGCCCCGGGGTCCCACCCCTCTCGTGTTCCGCAATTCGATCGGCCATCGCCCGCGGGGTCAACAGCTTCCGCTCTGGGAGCCGACGGTTAACGCCGAGTCCGCCTCCCTCAACTCTTGTTGGATACGACCGACTGAATGGCCGATCGCAGCACCCGCACCCGGGTGCTGTCCGCGATCTTCAAGGTCACTTCCTTGCGGTCTTCCGTCAGGCTGACCACGGTTCCAATCAGCCCCCCGATGGTCACAACCTCGTCATCCTTCTTCAGCTTCTCCAGCTGTGCCTGGCGATTCGCCGATTCGCGTTGCTGCGGGCGAATCACCAACAGATAGAAGATCCCCAGCAGCAACAGCATCGGGGTGAACGTGGCGATCAATTCCGCCAAGCCACCCGGAGCCGGTGCCGCCGCATCCGCCAGAGTCCACATCATCATGGGTTCTCGTCAGTTCCCTTCCGTCTCATTGTCTCTCTCAGTGCCCCCAACCTCAGCCGCTCTGCAGCCCGCTTGGCCCGCGGTTCCAAACCCGCGACCCGGTTCGCCCTCCGGGTGCTGACCGCCATTCAGCGGCACATCAGCCATTCCACGGCACCGCAAGTTCCCCGTTGTATCACACGTCTCCGCCGCCGCAGTCCCTGGAGATCGGCCGCTGGATCGCGGATTTGGCTGGGGGAACTTCGGACTGATGTCGGACAGAGCCGGCCGCAGTGAACATTCCCCCGCAAACTCCACTTCCAGTTTTCCGGGCGGCGGGGAGGACGATTCCGGCAACTCGCTCGAGCCAAGGGATCGGACCGCACCAAAAAACCGGAACCTCTGTCACAAGGTTCATGGCAATTGGACACGCTCCGACACCCCCCGCGGGAAGAGCCTCCTCCACACGGCATCACGAGGCGGGCAATCGCCGGAACCCCTTGCGCCGTCAGAAGAATCGCGGCAGTTTAGGGTTTCTCACCCCAGCGGGCAAGCTGAAGCGCCCGAAACTCGGCCGCTGCACCGGCCCGAATCGCCTCCCGCAACTCGCGAAGCAGCGTTTGATAATACGCGAGGTTGTGCCAGGAGACCAAAATCGGCCCCAGCATCTCATTGACCAAAAAGAGGTGCCGCAAGTAGCCCCGAGAATACCGCTGGCAGACCGGGCACACGCACGACTCGTCCAAAGGGCGGGAATCGGTCTGAAACTGCCGGTTTCGCAGGCGTAACGGCCCTCGACTGGTGAACGCCATGGCGTTCCGGCCGTTCCGGGTGGGCATGACGCAGTCGAACAGGTCAATGCCCCGTGTCGCCGCCTCCAGCAGGTCTTGGGGCCGACCGACGCCCATCAGGTAACGCAGCTTCTGCTGCGGGAGTCGCGGGACGGTTGTATCCAGTGTGGTATACATTTCGGCAGGCGGCTCGCCCACACTCAGGCCCCCGACGGCATATCCGAAAAAATCGAGGTCAACGAGGGCCTCTGCGGAGAGGGCCCGCATCTCCGGGTCAGTCCCCCCCTGGACAATCCCCAGCAGTGCCTGATCGGTCCGTTTCTGGGCCCGGCGACAGCGCTCGGCCCAGCGGGTCGTCCTTTGCACTGCTTTCCAGATTTGTTCCCGGGGTGCCGGATGGGGCGGACATTCGTCGAGGCACATCAGGAAATCGGGGCCCAACAGCTCCTGGATCTCCACCGCCCGTTCGGGGGTCAGCTCCAGGAGCGACCCGTCGATGTGGGATCGGAACGTGACGCCATGGTCATCCAGCCGCGAAAGCTTCGCGAGGCTGAAGACCTGGAATCCTCCGCTGTCGGTGAGGATTGGGCCCTCCCATCCCATGAAGCGGTGGAGGCCCCCCAGTTCAGCGACAACCTCCGCACCGGGGCGCAGGGCCAGATGGTAGGTGTTGGACAACACCATCTGCGCTCCAGCCGCCCGCAACTGGTCAACAGTCACACCCTTGACTGTGGCCAGTGTTCCCACAGGCATGAATGCCGGGGTGTTGACCACTCCATGGGGAGTTTCCAGACGACCCAGACGGGCCGCCGTGTGGGGATCGACCGCCTCGACTTCAAACCGAAATGGAGTCTCGATGGGTCAGGCACCCCCAGGGGGGTGTTTCGGAACACACGTGTGCTGTCCATCCGGCGGCAGGCGCCAGCCAAGAAAATCGCCCAGCCGCATGACGTTGGCCATAGGCCGGGCCTCGGGTTGACTCAGGTCGTCGGTTTGGGGGTCCGTCGGTTGGGAAACTTGTTGAGAGTCGCCTCAATCACGGTTCCCTCGGCGGGAATCTTTCCCTGCTCGCGTTGAATCGCCTCGTACACCTCTTGGCGATGAACGGGAATCTCAGTGGGGGCTTGGATCCCCAAACGCACCTTGTCGCCACGGATGTCCACCACGGTGATCACAATGTTCTCACCAATGATGATGCTCTCGTCGCGTTGTCTCGACAGGACAAGCATCGGGCTCTCTCCTTCGCGTCGTGCGATAGACCGTCCGGGTCTCTCGCGGTCTTCAATGACCAGAGGCTGCAGCCAGCCAGGCTGGATTCCATTTCTCCCGAGCGGACGACTGAACCGTGAGGTCCAGCGGGCACACAGCCCCCGCACAGAGAGGTGCTACGAAGATCGTCACGCGTCAAGGGTCTCGCCAGACCAGTTCCAGCATTTCCCTGGGTCTGGTCCCGGAGTCGAGACGGAAGCACCGGTTGTACCACCCCTGCCGGAAAGTCCGCGTTGAGGATTGTGCCGGTTGTAGCGGTGTTTCCCAGGAGTCCGGCTTCCGCCCACCCGGTCGCCCCGCCCACCTCGTCGCCCCGCCCACCCCGTCGCCCCGGTCGGCCTCGTCACCCGGCTGATCCCAGTGCCGTGGCTCCTTCGGCCGCTGGCGGACGACGAAGTCCCGCCAGCACAATTCGAATCGCCTCCAACGCCATCAGGAGACCCAGTGCGCCCAGCACCAGCGCCACCCAGGGAACGGGATTGCTCCACAGGCCGCCGATTGGCTGACCCGCCAGCCGCCCCCGCACGGCCTGCGCCAGCGGTGTGATCGCCCGGGCCAACGCCCACATGCTCATCACATACATGAACACACAAGGCAGTCCCGTCACATAGAGTACCCACTTCGCCCGCCGGGTCCTCCACAGCCAGACGGTGACTCCCAGCAGGGTCAGTGCCGCCAGCAACTGATTGCTCGCCCCAAACAGGTCCCAGAACAACCGCCACCGCTCCTTGATCCGCCCCGATTCGTCCACCGGCTGCCAAATCAAGAACAGCAGCGGAAAACCTGCCGTCAGCGCGGTCGCTACAAACTTCCCACTGGGACCAGTCCACCCCGTCAACTCCTGCAGAATGTACCGTCCCAGTCGGGTGCAGACATCCAGTGTGTCGTACACAAACGTGGTGAACGCCATCAGCCCGAACGACACACCCAGCGTCGCGGGGACTCCGATCACGGTCAGAAAACTGCCAATCCCGCGCGAGTACAGGAAGTTGGGCTTGGGCTGACCCCCGGCGAACAGCTCCGAGTCGGGACGCAGCATCATGACGCAGCACAACGACACAATCGCCACCATCGCCTCCAGCAGCATCGAGCCGTAGCCGATCAGCTTGGCATCAGGTTCGCACCGCAATTGCTTCGACGTGGTTCCCGAGGCGATGATCGAGTGAAAACCAGAGCAGGCCCCGCAGGCGATGGTAATGAACAGCAGGGGAAACAGCGGCATGACGGTGCCCGATGCATCGGTCACCAAGAATCCCCGGAAGGCGGGGTATTCCACTGTTTTCCCCCCCAACATCACTCCCAGCGCCCCGGCGGCCAAAGCCAGGTACAGGAAGTAGCCTCCCAGGTGGCCGCGCGGCTGCAGCAGCAGCCACATGGGGGCGACCGAGGCCAGAATGCAATACACCAGGAGCGCCACATTCCACAGCCGCTGCCCGTCGGCGACTATCCCGTTGTACTTCCGGCTCGGGGCGTCCAGCACCTGCCCCACGGCGGCGACCTGCTCGGCGGTCAGCTCCAGTTTCTGGGCCAGCCCCTTGTCTCCCAGCTCAAATAGCCGACGGGGATGGGCCGCCCGGGCCTCAAACTGCTCCCGCTGCTGCTCCGTCAGAACTGCCAGGGCCTGCTGGCGCACCGCCGGCAGTTCCTCGGCGACGAAGCGGGGCATGCCAAACAGATCTTCGGCCGCCAGGGGAAAGAACTGCCCCGCCCAGATCGACAACCCGACCATCGGCAGGAAGATCGCAGTCGCCCAGTTGATTGACAGCTTGGTGTACCGCAGGCAGAGCCCCATCAGGATGGGAATCGCCAGGTACAGCAGCGAAGAGGTGGCGATCCCGCCGCCCGTGATGATCTCGTTGTTCTCCAGCGTCTGCAGCCCCAGGAACGAACTCGACGTCACGTCGGTGAAGGCCACGATGATGTACACCAGGGCCAGCCAGACGAACGCCAGGAACAGCAGGTACGACCGCCGCGACATGTGGTCGCGGACCACCTCGGCAATCGACCGGGCCTTGTGGCGGATCGACGCCGTCAGGGCCGTCATGTCATGCACTCCGCCGATGAAGATCGATCCCACCAGGATCCACAGCAGGGCTGGCAGCCACCCAAAGAGGTACCCGGCCAGAATTGGACCGACAATGGGGCCGGCCGCGGCGATCGCCGAGAAGTGTTGCCCGAGCAGGAACTTCGAATCGATCGGCGCGTAGTCCACGTCGTCCCGCAGGGTCACCGCCGGGGTGGGTACGTCACTCCGCAGCCCGAGCAGGCGTGCCAGCAGTGAGCCGTAAATCCGATAGGCCGTGCTCAAAATCACGGCCGATGCCACCACCACGACGAGCAGATTCATGTTTGACCTGTTGTCTTGAACCGAGGCCTGCTGGGCCCCACCCTTGGGATCTCTCTGCGAAACGCCATACCGACCAGACGGAATGGCATTCTGCATTCAGTTCCGATCCTCAAAATCCTCCGGCCAGAGGCCGCCGGTGGAAATCTCCGTTCCCCAGAGACTCTCGCGGGCAAAGCGACTTCGTCGATTCGCGGAACGGCAGTTCCCCGCTGCAGGCCGAGGCGAGCAAGCCCGTTCCGGAACGCCTACAATACGAAGAGCGTCGCAGCAGCTACCCTGTGTGAGCTGCCAAGGTTTCAGTCATCACAAAGCCCAGAGCGGGAACGCCTGTGACTGGGCTGGGGATCAATAAATTTCCGTCAGATTTCCAGACGGCTCTCCGGATCCCGTTCGACTGGGGGCAACACAATGCGGGACGCAACGTTCACCCAGAGGACTGGGGTCCATTCGATTCCGCGAGAAAACCGGAAATCACCCAGTCCATGACGTTCGCCGATGCCCAGTGCCTCCCCACCGCTGCCACGAGGCGGGGGGGCTCCTACATCAACTCCTGGATCGGACGCGAGTCGCTCACCAGGTGCGAGGGCCGGCCTGACGAGTTGTACACGATCTTGTCGGGGTTGATTCCCAGCTTCAGATACACGCTGGAAACCAGGTTTTCGGGGGCGTAGATCTTCTCAATCGCGGCGTAGCCCCGAGTGTCTGTCGCACCAACCACCTGGCCCCGGGGGGTGCCACACCCAGCGACCAGAACCGACATTGCGCTTGACCAGTGGTCGCGCCCCGGGGTGGTCGAACCGGGCAGAGTGGAAATCTGCGGGGTTCGGCCGAATTCCCCCATCACCAGCACCAGTGTGGTGTCGAGCATGCCCCGTTCGTCGAGGTCCTCGATCAAGGTCGCTACGGTCGACTCAAGGGTGGCTCCCTGCTTCTTGAAGGCGGGGAAAATATTCGAGTGATGGTCCCAGCCACCGTCGTTGATGGTGACAAACGGCACTCCCGCTTCGACCAGCCGACGTGCCAGCAGCAGTCGCTGTCCCAGCGCGTTTCGCCCGTACCGTTCACGGACCGCATCCGATTCGCGATCGATCTCGAACGCCTTGAGCGCCACATCGGAAGTCATCAGCGAGACCGCCTGCTGGAAGTTCTCGTCGGACCCCACCACCGGGTCTCCCGTCGCGCGGTCCTGATAGCGTTGCAGTTGGTCGAGTTTTTTGCGGGCCAGGCGCCGGCTGATGGCCCGACCGTCGTCCAGCTCGGTCGGCAACGTCACATCCCGGACCCGGAAGCCCTTACTGTTGGGGTCATCCGCTACGACGAACGGGGCATGCCGGTTCCCCAGAAAATTGGGTCCTCCCGAGCGGGTGATGCTGGGAATCGCGAAGTAGGGAGGCAGATTGTGCGGTGCCCCCCGCTCGGCCGAGACCACCGAGCCCATGCTGGGATGGAAGCTGACGAACGCCCCGCAGCTGACCGGGATCCGCGTGGGAGCCCCGGTCATCATGTAGTGATTCCCTGCCCCGTGGTTGTTCTGATTGTGACAAACCGACCGCACGATCGTGAACTTGTCGTTGATTGCCGCCAGACGCTGCATGTTCTCGCTGAAGAAGACCCCCGGGACCTTGGTCTCGATCGGCTGGAACTCGCCGCGGATCTCGGCGGGAGCCTGGGGCTTGGGATCGAACATTTCGATGTGGCTGGGGCCACCATCCAGCCAGACCAGGATACAGCCGGTGGGCCGTTTGTCGGCTCCCGGCTCCCCGGCCCCGGCGCGGGATTGCAGGGCACTTACGAACCCGCCCCCCAGCAGGGCCCCCAGGCCCAGGGACAGACAGTCGCGGCGTCGCAGTCCTTCGCAGTTGCGGTGGATGGCCATCGTGTGCTCTCGCTTGATCACAACAGGGGGAGGGGGATGTTTCTAGGCACGGGTGATCCCCCGGACCCAGACTCTCGTCCGTCCCGAGGGGCCTGTCAACCCGCCTGCGGTCGACGCCGCGGCGGGCTGGTTGGTTCAATCCACAAACAGAAACTCAGGAGTATTCAACAGCACCCAGAACAGATCCTCGACCCCCTTGCGGCGGTCGGGGGGGGCGGGGAGCAGTTCCAGGGCGGCCTGCTTCTCGTCGGCCGTTGGGGGCCGGCAGTAGACCCACAAGTACGCCTCCTCCACGACCTGTTCGTTCGACAGTGCACTGGCCGCCAGTTGAGCAGGACGGGCCGTATCGAGCGCCAGCTTCCGGTTGAGGGAGGGAGAATTCATCAAATGCAGGATCTGCGGGGTGGTTGAGTCGGAGGTCCGCTCGCAGGGAGGATCCTGATTGGCGTCAGGACGCCCGAAGGTATCCAGGAACAGCGACGCCGAGCGGAAGGTCCAAACCTGGGTCGCCCGCGAGCCAGCCGGCATCGCCGGGAATTCCTCCTCGGTGTCGAGGCAGTCATTCACCGCATCCAGCAGCACCTCCGCCCGCAGCCGTTGCCGGTAGTACCGTGAAAAATTCCGCGTATCCGACAGATTGCGCTCTGTCGGTTTCGAGCTCAACGCCGCGACCTGCGAGGTCATGATCCGTCGGATCAGATGCTTGATGTTGTAGCCGTTCTCCCGGAAATCCTGGGCCAGGTAATCGAGCAAGGGTTCATTGGAGGCCGGGTTGGTTGCCCGCAGGTCGTCGACCGGTTCGACCAGACCGGTCCCCATCAGCTCCGCCCACATCCGGCTCGCCATGACCTTCGCGAAGTAGGGATTGTCGGGGGAGGTCATCCACCCCGCGAGCACCTCCCGCGGATCCTGCTCGGCGGGAATCTTCAGCGAATCAGCCGCCAGCGGCTTGGGATCGACAATCGCTCCTGTCCGCCCATGGGCCAATTGCCCCGCGGGGGTCGAGAAGATCATTTCCTGGCCTCCCGAGATCGGGGGAGACAACCCCTCACCCTTGTGTCCAATGCGGGTGAAGAACGCTGCGAAGCCGAAGAAGTCATCCTGGCTCCAGACCTCAAACGGATGGTGGTGGCACTTGGCGCACTCCAGCCGTACTCCCAGGAACAACTGGCTGACCGACGAGGCAATCTCCACCGTGTCGGGTCGGTCGCGGAAGACCACGGCCTGACCATGCCGCCAACTGCTTCCCTGGGCCGTCACCAGCTCGCGCACGAACTGGTCGTAAGGCTGGTTCTTGCGAAACGCCTGCCGCAGCCACGCATCGAGGTTCCAGACCGCCTTCATCCCGGCCCGGTAGGGGTTGGGGCGCAGCAGGTCGGCCCATTTGTTGGCCCAGTAATCGGCGTATTCCGGCCGTTCGAGCAATCGGTCGACCAGTGCGTCACGCTTCCCCGTGCTGGCGTCGGCCAGATAGGCGCGGGTCTCTTCCGGAGTCGGTTGCCGGCCAATGATCCGCAGATAGGCTCGACGCAGGAAAGCGGCCTCACTCGTCTCGGCCGAGGGAAGCAATTTCAGCAGCTTCAGTTTTTGCCAGACGAGGTCATCCACCGGGTTGCGCCGGGGAAGCTGGTCATAATCGGCATCGGTCAGGTCGCCCGGCTGGGGAATCAAGACCCGGCAGACGGCAATGTTGTTCATATACCGGGCCATCAAGGCCGCTTCGCCCGGAATCGGTCCCGCCTGGACGAGTCCGGCGGTCTCGTTCGAAGGGGCGGCGTAGGCTCGGTCGCTCGACTGGAACGCGGTGACATCGGTCACATTGCGGCGCGAACCGTCCGAATACTCGGCGAACACCCTGAGTTGGAAGGAGGCGTTGGGGGTCAGAACCTGGGTGGCGGGCTCGCAGACCACGCGCACCAGCTTGGGAGCGGTCTCGGGCGTTCGTGGGGAACCCTGCCGCATCCATTCCTGCAGCAACTCATAGTGAGGACTGCCGACTTCGATTCGTTTGCCGCCGCCATGGGGGACCTCACCGGTCGCCTTGCGCAGCAGCAGACTCCCCTCGGCGGTCGCGTTGAACTGACGGCGACCGCGTCCTTCCCCCACCAGAGCCAGATAATCGAACTCGGAATCGAAACCCAGCAGAGACAGGGCGAACCCGTTCTGGCCCCGCGACTTGCCATGGCAGGGACCCGAATTGCAGCCATAGCGCGTCAGCAACGGCTGAACGTCGAGCTCAAAGGTGACCGACGGCGTTACCCCTGGGGAACTGGCCGCTGGTTCGGCGGCAAACAGTGGGCCTGCCAGAACCGTGCAGGCCAGGCTCAACAGGAGGAGACCAATCGGCCGACTGTGCATGTCCGATCGCCAACAGGGATGAGGTGGGATTCGTGAGGAGGGAGAACGGGCAAGCAACTTCTGGCGGAAAGCTTCCCGCCCGTGTCTCACTTGCCGTTCCATCCATCAATACTGACGAATCTATCCCTGTCTTGTCAATCGATTTGTGTACAGGCGGGCACCGAAAACGGGCCCTGCCGGACGGGCAGGGGTCGAATTTTGGTGTGACTTTTCCTGGGGATGGTATTTGCTGGGGGACTGCCGCTGGCCAGTTGCGGGCCGCACACCGGGTTAAACCTCAGTGACCGATCTTGGCGGCCGCCGGAGGCGCGGGAGGCACCTGGGCCTGTTCTTTTTCCGCACCGGAAAGCTGCACATCGGGCTGACTGCCGGGGCCGACCGACCGGGAACTGGGGCGGGCGAAGGTGACCATGGGAGGGACGTGGTCGATCGGACGCTGGGCCCCGTAGGTCGCCGAGTGGTTCAGTTCGTCGCGGAGAGTCCCGTCCTGCCAGGGGCCCATCCCCAACACGAAGGTGTTGGTTTCGTCGGAGAAGGAGTTCGAGACCCCCCCTTCGCCCAGCAGGCGTTTGGTCTTGGCGTCGTAGGCGACGAGGCCGATCTTGGCGGCGGCCTTTTGGGCGTCCTTGCTGACCATCTTCACCTCGGGGAGGGTCAGCATGCCGGGGAGAGTGACTTCAGGAACACCCAGGAATGAGCTGGAGAGGTCGGTACCAATCGCCCCGGCCCGCACTTCAAGAATCACATCGGCTTCTTCGGGCTTGGCGGCGATACCGGCTCCCTGCCGTAGCAGTCGGTGCCGGATCGATGCAATGAGATATCCCTTGTCGACGCAGTCGAGGTACTTTTCTTCGACAAACACCGAGGCTTCCGCCAGGGGAGAGAAGTCGACCTTATCGAGCGACTGATCGATCGAGTTGGCGATCAGCAGTTGCTCGGTTGCGGTGCGGGCAGTGTTGGACTGGCGGGTGTTGTTGCAGGCCGACAGGCCGACCAGTGCACCGCCGAGGACCAGGGCGTGCAGAGGGATCGAAGCGCGCATGAGGAGTGGCCTTGGGAGGGAGAGAGAGCGGTCGAGCAGGGGGAGGGGGGGTTGCCCGCGGGGGGCGAGGATTTGAGAGCGGCAAGACGCAGCTCGCGGAGGGAGTGTCAGAGATATTCCAAGCCCGGGAGGGGGGTCAATCACGGTTTCCCGGAATTCGGGACAGGCATGGTAAAAGTTACAAGCGCCGGGGGGGCCAGGTCGTGGAGTACGCTTTCAGGCTGTTCGTGAAATGACCTGCGTGGGGTTGGCACAATGGGCCGCGTCGTGCCGTTGGCAACGGCCGTGGGATAGGCTTCCAGCCTGTCTGTGAAAAACCCTGTGTGTGCGGACGCTGGCCCCCGTCGTGCCATTGGGAGGCCGGGATCACACTCGAAGGTTCGACAAACTGGAAGTTTGTCGCCACGGCCCGTGGGATAGGCTTCCAGCCTGTCGAGTCAAAACCCATTCCTTTGGCCCAAAACCCCTCGCCAACCCAGGACCTACCTCGCAGA
>CAIOTJ010000034.1 GCA_903861195.1 uncultured Planctomycetaceae bacterium
ACCCGTTCTGGAGCGCAGACCGGCAAGACTTCGTCCCTGCCGGCTCGCTGACCATCGGCGAGCACCTCCGGACCGAATCGGGCACCCTCCGCCAGGTCACCCGCATCACCCCCCGCCGCGGCCCCCCCGTCGCGGTGTTCAACCTCGAAGTCGACGCCGAGCACGTGTACTACGTCTCGACCGCCGGGGTGCTGGTGCATAATGCGTATCCGGGGGGGGATTCAGGTAGGCCGAGAACGGGAAGGTATGGTGACATTAAAGATGAGCTTCGCGGAACAGGGCACCAAGCGACCCATCTCAATCAGAATGCCGCCTATAAACCGATAATTCACCAAGACGAGGGCCTTTCTCATCATTTGAGTGGCGATGCGTTCACGCAGCCAGGGACACCACATTTCGAGTTTCATCGGTCTTTGGAAGGATTCTGGAATCAGTATCGCCCCCATGGTTCTCTCTTCGGTCAACGTCCTACAAACGCACAGTATGGGCTGGCACTTCGTCAGGCTTTGGAAGCGGCGGGGTTATCATCAGAGCAAGCCGCAGAACTTGCGGCTCAAGCGGCCATTCAAAGAACGGCGCTTGGCTTGCTTGAGGATGCACTCGTGCCACGAATTCCCGGACGACTTCCCCAGCGAAGGCCGTGAGGAGACGATATGCACCCAAGAACCAAAGCGATGCTTGAGGAATTGGAGAAAGCAAATTGGTTCTCTCAAGTTGGAACCATGTACGGGGTCAAACAGTCATGCGAGGTGATCATCCTCGCTTCATGGCAGGAAGCGATTGAGCAATGCAGTTCAATTGAATGGGAGAATGCGATTCTTGAAGCCCAGAACCAGTATTGCGAACGGCTATGTGAGCGGTCGACGGAGAGATTCAATCAGTGGAATGAGGTTGCCGTGATGCTTAAGGCAATAACAATACCTTTTGTGCAGCGCAAGATTGAAGCCGTCGTTGGACAAAACAACCTACCTACGATTTTTGAGAATATGGTTCAATGGGACATACTTGGCGTCTGCCTGGAATCGGAATTCGCTGACCTTTACCCACCCGGCTTCTTCGCGAGTAACGCCTATTGGTATACGAATGGCCATTTTCCCTGCGGTTGGCTGGGGGATTTCCCGCAAGGGAAACTCATTATTTATTAACTGGGCAGAAAAACGTGGTAGGAACCTTATATCAACATGAGGGATTTTCTAAGGAACTCATCAAAATGTGGAAACGATAAGGAAAGTCGATGCGAATAGGATTCACGTTTCAGGTTCGGTTCATCGATCCAGTGTCTGGATTGGAATTACACGCTCCAAGTTTTCAGCAAGACATCAAGTTGACCGACGACACTTTGGCTACATATCTCGACGAAGATATTGCGGATACCGGTGTTGTAGGCGGTGAGGTGTATTTGAAACGATCGACCAAGGTAGAGGCAGTAATTGAGGTGACATATTGGTATCCCGGCACGCCCGACAATCAATCGATTGATTTCCTGAGAACATACACCGTTTCTCAACTTGAAGATGGGATTGGCGAGGGTGGGTTTGAGGTGGATTTAGACGGGTGGCGGCTATTCGTGTTAGCAGACACCGATCAATCCCAAATCCTAGAACTGAAGGACGACGGGCGAGTGATACCAGGACCGCCCCAGATTGCGATTGCGGCGCGTAATGGAGAATTATTACGATTGGCTTCGGAGCTTGAAGCTGCACCACATGCGGTCGATAGGTTGCATCAAGGATGCACGGCACTGCACCTGGCAATCCTGTACGGTCGCACAGAAGCTATTGGATTGCTCTTGGCTGCTGGAGCCGATCCAAACTCGATCGATTCGGTGGGCAATACCCCTCTGGAGGCATGCGCGTTGACCAATGCTCTTAATGATGAACAAAGTCGTGATATTGGGCGGATGCTGTTAATGGCTGGCGGAAATCCAATGCATCGTGCGCCAGATGGAGAGTCGGCAAGAACCTATGCTGAATCGAGGAATAAAAGACTCTTGGCGGCTATTCTGTCATAAAGTGTGTGATGCCTGCCCCCTTACTTGAGGCGGTTGTAACGAAACGACGCAAAAGGTGTCGGGGCATAGCGATCGCGGGATAGAGACGAACCACCTTTTTGGTGAAAGGAATCGACCAAAACCTTGTGTTTATGAAATGTGGTAACAGCAGGCGCCGTGGCACTGGCGGTCGCGGCTCTGTGTACGATGACTCGCGACAGGGCTCGATTGCTGAGGTGCGATAAGACAACGCTATTTCCGTCTATTGCAAGTATCATCCGTTCTGGTGTAACGCATGCGGATCATGTGATATTTCCAATCGTGCCACATCTGTAAACTGTTTTCTTATCCCTGACCAATCCGTCAAGCTGATAGCGCTCCAGCTCCAGCCCCTGCACGTTTGGGTGACCGCCAGTCCCCCTGGAAAAATGATCTGCCCCCTCAAGGTCAATCCCCTGTTGAGGCGAATCACCAAGTTGCTCTTCCCGAGCCGCCGATAGTGGCCCCCGACCACCCGGCACACCCGGTTGACGATTCCTCGACCACGGTGCAGAATGGCCTCCGTTCCGACCACCCGGCCGTCCCGACCGCCGCGATGCCTCTCATGAGCCGAGTCAGCCCCACGCTGTGCGAGTTCGCCCGCCCGCTTTCTTATGCGGGGCGTGGGGCGGCTGCTGTGGTCGGTCGAGGTGGCCCCGAGTCCCGTTCGGATTCGTCACTCGGCAGTGTGTCGGGCGGGCAAACGGATTCCGGCGTTCACCCAGACTCGATCCCCTGCGGTGCCGCGCCCCATGGCGGTCCGGTATCCGCGGGGACTCCAACGCCGGTGGTTCGCGTGCTGGCTGCGGGTGTCGAGGACGGGTTCGATGATGAACCCGGCGTGCTCGCGGGGATCGCCCGTACGTTCCTCTCGGTGGCCATCGTGTTCGCGATGACCATGGGAATGTGGACGGCGAGCCGGTCGCCGGTCCCGCAGGCTGGCCCAAATCCGTCGGCAGTTGCCGAGGCCGGCGCGTTCTCCGGACCAGCCGCACAGTCTTCGACCAGCCCCGGCCGCAGCTACCGCACGAAGCCAATTGGCGAGATCCAGACGGGGGAGCGGGTGTTGGCCTCGAACCCCTTGGTGGACCACGCCGCGGTCGCTGCCAGCGAGATCGACTCGGCCACCTGGAGAAACATCCGCCTGCGGATGCGGAAGCAACACGGCGGCACACTCGAGATCGTCCTCCTCCGCCCCCTCGCCTGGCTCGCGGAGCAGGTCGACGAGTTCGAACAACTCGCTGTGGCTGACTCCCATGCATCAGTGCTGC
>CAIOTJ010000035.1 GCA_903861195.1 uncultured Planctomycetaceae bacterium
AGAATCGGGCGTCCACTTTATGCCTGGTTGCGGCTGGGGGTGATGGAACTGTCGACGACCTGCTAAACCGGCATCCGGGCTGGCCCCTGGCGATTCTGCCTTTAGGGACAGAGAACCTCTTGGCTCGTGGTCTGGGCATCCCCCCTTCGGGTGTGGACCTGGCGCGGGTGATTGCCGAGGGGCATCGACGGACCATTGACTTGGGACTGGCTGGCAACCGGCGGTTCGTGCTGATGGCCAGTGTCGGGTTCGATGCCGAGGTGATCCATCGGGTGCACGCGGCCCGTACCGGAACGATCACCCACCTTTCCTATCTCCAACCAATTTGGGCGGCACTGCGTAGATATGGTCATCCTCAACTGAAGGTTTGGCTCGATGACGAGACCGATCCGCGGGAAGCGCGACTGGCCGTGATTGTGAACTACCCGATGTACGCCCTGAATCTCCCGATGGCCAGGCGGGCCAAGCCCGACGATGGGTGGCTGGAAGTCCGTCTCTTTCAGAAGGGATCGGCGTTCCAAATCCTGCGGTACTTCTGTACCTTGCTGTGCGGGCGTCACGAAGATCTTCCCGACGTGATTTCCATGCGGGCCCGGCGGGTTCGGATCGAGTCAGAGCATGCGGTTCCCGTCCAGGTCGATGGCGATCCCCAAGGGACTACGCCGATTGAGATCGGGATCATTCCCCAGGGTCTGCAGTTGTTTTCACCTCGCGTCGTTGTCTCTCCCCCCGGCCTCTGAGGCCAATCTTTCCTGATGCCCAGCAACCCCTTCGCGATTGGACCATGGCAAGTTGGCCTGGGTCAGCCCCTGTTGCTCTTCGCCGGTCCCTGCGTGATCGAGTCGGAAGATTTGGTGCTGCAGGTGGCCGAGCGGCTGAAACAGATTGGTGAGGAGTTACGAATTCCGATCGTCTTCAAGGCGAGTTACGACAAGGCCAATCGGACCAGCGTCAAGAGTTTTCGCGGCCCAGGGTTGCAGGCGGGCTTGAAGATTCTGGAGAAGGCCCGCGCGGCAACCGGACTCCCCCTGCTGACCGATGTGCACGAACCGGGCCAGGCAGGGTCCGTGGCCGAGGTCTGCCAGGTCTTGCAAGTACCGGCGTTTCTGGCCCGCCAGACCGATCTGGTCGAGGCGATTGCGACGGCGACCGCGCGGACGGGGGGCGCCATCAATGTCAAAAAGCCTCAGTTCACCGCCCCCGAAGACATGATTCATGTGGTGCGGAAATGCGAGCAATTCGGCAATCCGCGGGTGTTGCTGACGGAGCGGGGTGCCTGCTTCGGATATCACCGGCTGGTGAACGATTTCCGATCCATTCCGGTGATGCAGACGATGGGCGTTCCCGTGGTGTTCGACGCCACTCATAGTGTGCAGCTGCCAGGGGGTGAAACCACCGGGGGGCAGCGTGAAATGGTTCCCTTTCTGGCCCGGGCGGCGGTCGCCTGCGGTTGCGACGCCCTGTTCTTCGAGACGCATCCCGATCCCGATCGGGCGAAGAGCGATGGCCCCAACATGATTCCCCTGGCGGAACTGCCTCGGATTCTGAAACAACTGCTGCGGATTCGCCGCGCCCTGTCGGACAATCTCCCGTCGGAAGAGGTGGCCTCGTGAAGACTCCCCGGTTTCTCCCACCACTGTTGATGGCGGCGCTGGCCGCGCTTCTGCCGGGGCTGGCGGGGTGTTCGCAATCGGCCCCGTCGACCGGTACAGGATCGGCACCTGCCCCCGCCACGGCCAACACCGCCACCACCGACCGGGGTCAGGACGACGAGCCCAACGCCTGCGATGAATTGCTCAAGAGCCTGTTCGATGTCTATCGCATCGACAAGTTCGAGACGACATTCGATGTGTCGATCGGAGCGAATCGCCTGAACGACTGGTACCGCGGCTGTGCGATCCGAGCGGCAAGCGATCCCACCTCGAAGCTTCCTGAAGCAACCAGGAAACTCTTTTCGGGAGCCCAACTGGCCCTGATGTCGGGAGATCAGTACCGCACACGGGACGCGTCTCATGTTCGTGACTGCGTGTTGTTCTCTGCAGTGGCCAACCGGCTCATGAAATCCCCCCAGACCGCGGGGCAAAACGAACTCGACCGGGCTCGGGCCGCATTTGACCACGTGGTGGCTACCCTGCAATTGCAGCTCCGTCACAGTGCCGACCTTCCGTTCACCCCTTACGAGCTCTACCTGCTCGGCAAGGGAACAGCGAACGACCGGGCGTGGCTGTTTGTAAATACGTTGCGAGCCTTGCGAATCGATTCCGTATTGTTGATCCCGGCCAACGCCGAGGACCCCGGGATGACGGGGGATCCCACTCCCTTTCTGGTGGGTGCCCTGATCGAGGGGGAGGTGTATTTGTTCGATCCACTGCTGGGAATTCCGGTTCCTGGCCCCCAGTCGGGCGAAGGTGTCGTGCGTCCTGCGACGCTCAAGCAGGTCCAGGCCCAACCCACTCTGTTGAGCGATCTGGGCTCAACAGAAAAACCGTACCCGCTCACCTCCGCGGATCTGGCCCAGCCCGTGGTGCTGTTCGTCGGAGATCTCTCGTATTACTCCAGCTCGGCCCAGGCGTTGCAGCAGGTCTTCGCGGGTGAGCATTCGGTGCTGATCTCCGATCCGCTGGAGGACGTCGACAATGTTCCCGGACTCTGGTCCCGCCTGATCGCGGCGGGGCAGGGAACGTGGAATGCCGATTCACTGCGGCTATGGAAGTATCCCCAAGACCAGATCACCCGCAGCCTGGCGCTCGACGACGAGGCCAAAGAGCGCCGGAAGGGCCTCAAACTGAGATTCATGGCTTACCTGGTGGCGACCCCCATCCCGGAAATGCCTGGAAAGTTCGTGGTCAGCGGTTCGAAGGAGTCACGGGATCCCACCTTGAAGGGACTGGACAGTCGAGACGCCGGTGTGGGAGGTTTCGCCCGGACTGAGTCGCGGACCACTTCGGGGCGACAGATGGAGGGGCGATTGGCTCAGGTGGCAGGCAATCTTTCCGAGGCGTTGCGAGCCTATGTCGAAGTGCAGAGCAATTCCCGCGAGATTCTGCAAATCCCCGACAACAACCTGTTGATGGACAAACGGCTGGGGCCCATCAATGTCAAACTGTTTCACGCCCTGGCCATCGATGATGCCGCCTACTGGTCAGGGCTCTGCCAGTTGGAGCAAGGTCAATATGGTCCTGCGGCCAATACCTTTGACCGCTACCTGCGACAGGCCAATCGGATCAGCGAATGGACCCGTCAGGCCCGCAGGATGAAGGGAGTCGCCCTCGCGGCCCAAGGAAAGTTCGCCGAAGCCGCCCAAGTTTTCGAAGAGATTCCAGAAGACGACCCGGAAGCCCCCGGTCTATGGCAACTTTCAAAGGCCTGGAGGGCGGCCGCCGGTTCTTGAGGTTCCAACCCATCTGAGGCAGTCGCAGCGAACACGCGGCGCTGCATGCGTGGAAACCGTTGCGAATGCGTCGAGAGCGGTCTGGTCTCAGAAGGCTGACTCGACCGCTCCCTCGACTCGGCCTGAACTGACGTCCCGAAAGTTCCCAAGCGACCCAGCAAGCATCATCACCGATTCTGGACCGGTGCCAGCGGAAACCGTGGTACACCGACCTCGGCCCGGGTTGAAACACTCACGACCAAACAGCTTCAGTCCGGTAACGCAGCAGAGCCAATCAAAAAGGGTTTGGGCCTGAATCACGGTGAGGCCCAAACGGTCCCGACCCGTTCTCTCAGAGATCGGTGGGGCGCTGCGGAAACCGCCGCGGTGGCGTGCGGACGGGGGGAGGCTTGGGAGGAATCGACGGCTTCGGCACGACCGGGGGAGCCACCGTCTCTTTCGCCGATTCGGGAAGCGACTTTCTCTGCCGCTTGATCTTCGCGATCTCATCAGGAGCAAACACCAGTTTGCCCCGCTTCATCATCCCCCGGATTTTCTGCATCTGAACCAGGGCCTTCAACTCGGCCTCGGGAATTCCCAATTCCACTGAAACTTCCTGCAAAGTCTTGAGCGCCAAGGGCATGTCAGCGGTTCCTGCGGTGAGGGCCAGCCGCACTGTGCGGCCGTTTCACGAGTCTACCTTCTGGACAGCCCATCAGCCAAGCGGCCAACCTTGGCAGGACCTGGCCCCTCCCACCCGGAAGAGGGGCGACTGTGTTCTCCCGCAGGCCAGTTTGCCAAAACACCATCCGCCGACCCCATTCGGCATGATCTCTGGCAATCCTCCCACGGAATGATTTCAGTTGCTTGAATGCTCAGCGGTAATCAGACTTGGTGCACAGAGTGATCATCGCGGCCTCCAGAGTCGTCGCCGTTCTCCGCAGCACCCATTTCCGCAGGCGTCGAGCTTCATGACCCAGCGAATGCCCACCTCCCATCTGTTTGTGAGAGTGCTGAACGCGGCGTGCTGGACGATGGTGGCCTGGGGACAACCGGGGCTCTTTCCAGCAGCCAGTTCCTGCGCGGCGGAAGACAGCAAACTGCAAGACAGCGTGCCGTCGCAGCCTGCTCCATCGAAAGTCGCCCCCGCGGTCCGCCGCCTGTTGGCCCGACGCTGTTTGGCCTGTCATGGTCCAGATGAATCCCGCCGACAGGCCGATTTGCGACTCGATGACGCCAGCTCGCTGCGGCGCGTGCGCGGGGATCGACGCGTGGTGACCCCGGGAGAACCCGATCACAGCGAACTGCTGCGGCGAGTGATGACGGACGATCAAGTCTTCCGAATGCCGCCGCCTGACCTGGGCGATCCACTCACGCCAGCCGAGATCGATCTGCTACGGGATTGGATCGCCGCCGGGGCCGAAGTCGTGGCCCATTGGTCGCTGCAGCCGCCCCACCGAACTGCCCCCCCGACGGGGGATGAAAGGGGCTGGATCCGCTCTCCTCTGGATCGCTGGGTCCTGGCACGATGGAAGCACGAGGAGATGGGGCCCCGTCCCGAGGCCACCCGCGCCCATCTGTTGCGACGGGTGGCTCTCGATCTGACGGGGCTGCCCCCCAGTGAAGACCTGCGGCAGTTGTTCCTCGAAAGCGATCCACCCGTTCCCTACGAACAGCTGGTGGAACACTTGCTGGCAGCTCCCCAGTTCGGGGAACGGCTGGCCCAGTTCTGGATGGACGCCGCCCGGTATGCCGATACCAACGGCTATTTCACCGATGGCGAACGCACCATGTGGCGGTGGCGTGACGGCGTCGTGGCGGCTTTCAATGCCAATCAACCCTTCGACCAATTCACCCTGGAACAGTTGGCGGGGGACCTGCTGCCCGACGCGACGGAAACCCAACGTCTGGCCTCGGGGTTCAACCGGAATCACACCACCAACAATGAGACCGGCCTGATTGACGAGGAGTACCGGCTCTCTTACGCGATGGACCGCCTCGAAACCATGGGTGCGGTCTGGCTGGGCCTGACGTTCAATTGTGCCCGCTGCCATTCGCACAAGTTTGACCCCCTTAGCCAGCGCGAGTACTACCAACTGCTGGACCTGTTCAACCAGGTGGCCGACCAAGGGCTGGGACAGGAAGGGAACTCGCCCCCATTCGTTCCCGCCCCCACGCTTGACCAGACCGCCCGGCTTGCGGAACTGCAACAACAGCTGGATGCCGCCCGCGAACACTGGCAGGCGATCGAGATCCAGCTCACCCCGCTTTTGACTGCGTGGGAAACCAACCGGGCATCACGCGCCACAGCCTCTCCTTCTCAAACCGGTTTGCTGTGCCATTTTGATTTCCAGCATCCGATCGCCGTTGCCGCTGACTCACCGTTCGCCGGTCCTGCGAATCAGAAGCCCCCGAGCGCATCATCTGATTCCCCGAACCAATCCCCGAGACCGGTGTTGCGAGCGGGTACACTGGTCACGGGAGCCGGGGAACCACGGACACCAGAACCAGCTCTCCTGGGTGGAGGACTGAAGTGTGATCCCACTCAGCCGGTCTGGGTGGCCGACCCGGACGCATTCGATTTCGAGCGGAGCACTCCGTGGACAATCGGACTGTGGGTGAGGCCGTCGACGGGAATGGCCGCCTGCCTGCTCTCGAAGACCGACGACGACCAGTTACTGCGTGGTTTCGATCTGCTGTACGAGAAGGGTCGCCTGGTAGTGCACCTGAATCACCGGGCTGAGGCCGATGCCATCCGGGTGACGTCCAGTCTGCCGCTTGTTGCCGATTGGCAGCAGGTGGTGGTGACCTATGATGGATCGAGCCGAGCGGCCGGCCTGCAAATTTACATCAATGGCGAACGCGATCAGTTCACCGTCGATTTCGACCAACTGCGCAGCTCCATCCGGACGGCACAACCCCTGCGTCTGGGACAGCGGAGAGATAGCCTGCGATTCACTGGAATGCTCGACGAACTGCGGATCTACAACCGGGCGCTGGAACCGGACGAAGTCCAGCGATGGTTTCGCCATGAGTCGGTTGAATGGACTCTGCAAACCCTGGCTGAAAAACGCTCGGACCGACAGCGGGAGTGGTTCCGGGAGGCGTTCCTCGATGAGGCTCCGGCCGAGTGGCGGCAGGCGCATCGCGACTTCAGGCAGCTCGACCAGACGACTCGCGCCTTTCAGAAGGCGCTTCCCACCAGCATGGTGATGCAAAATCTTCCAGAAGCCCGACAGACCTTTGTGCTGACTCGCGGCCAATACGATCAACCCACCGAAAAAGTCACACCCGCCCTGCCGGCCTCTCTGGCCGGAGGGGTTGGTACGGATCAACCAGTCATTCTGGCCAATCGACTCGACTTCGCCCGGTGGCTGGTCTCGCGCGACAATCCTCTCACGGCCCGGGTCATCGTCAATCGCGTCTGGGCACAACTCTGGGGAGTGGGGCTGGTCAAGACGGTGGGCGATTTCGGTTTGCAGGGAGAGGCCCCCAGTCATCCCGAACTGCTTGATGAACTGGCGCTCGACTTTCAGGAGTCTGGCTGGGATCTCAAGCAGCTTTACCGGCAGTTGGTGTGCAGCGCCACCTACCGGCAGTCTTCGTTTGCGGCTCCCGCCGACTTCGCCCGTGATCCAGAAAACCGGTTGCTGGCCCGGGGAGCGCGGTTTCGGCTGGAGGCCGAGGCGATTCGCGACTCGATCCTGGCCGCCAGCGGCCTGCTGTCCCAGCGATTGGGCGGTCCCAGCGTCAAACCGTGGCAGCCTCCTGGATTGTGGGAGGCGGTCTCGTATGACGGCGATCATAGTCACGTTCCCTCTCAGGGATCGGACCGCTACCGGCGGGGGTTGTATAGCTTCTGGAAACGGCAATCGCCCCCGCCGACATTCCTGATCTGGGATGGCCCAACGCGGGAAACCTGCGTGGTTTCCCGCTCTCGGACCAACACCCCACTCCAGGCGCTGGCTCAGACCAATGACCGCAATTTGGTGGAGGCGGCCAAGGTGTGGGCCGCCAGGCTGATGCGGGACACGCCCGTCGCGACCGATGCTCCAGAGGCTCCGCGAAGCTGGCTGAAGGTGGCCTGTCATCAATTGCTGGTTCGCTCGCCGGACACAGACGAACTGGCATTATTGGAGGATCTGTACAATCACCAATGGCAGAGTTTGCGTGATGATCCGGAACAGGTTGATCGCCTGCTGACTGCGGACGATCTGACCCCAACCGAGCTTGATCCCAACAAAACACTCGATCGCACCCGCTGGGCCGCCCTGTCGACCGTACTGCAGGTTCTGTTCACCCTCGACGAAACCTTGAACCGCGAGTGACCTTCTCCATGTTGGCCTTTGACTTCGCCGGCCCCCGGGACTCTGCTGCGGCCCGCCGCCTGTTCCTCGGTCAGTCGCTGGGAGGCCTTGGTGCAGCCGCCTTGGCCCTGCTGGGTGACCGCTCGCATCTGTGCCAGGCGGCCGAGCCAGCACACACCCCGATGGCCAACACCTCGGGACCGCACTTTGCCCCGCGGGCCAAGCGCGTCATTTCGCTCTTTATGCACGGCGGCCCCTCACAGATCGAACTGCTGGACGAGAAACCGCGGCTGCGCGAACTGCGGGGCAGTGAGTTGCCAGACTCGATCCGGGGGACGCAAAGGCTGACGGGCATGACTTCCAGCCAGAAGTCCTTTCCCGTCATGGGATCCGTGTTTGACTTTCAGACATGCGGGCAGTCGGGCCAAAGATTGAGTGCATTGTTGCCGAATCTGGCCACGCAGGCTGACGAGCTGTGCGTGATCCGCTCGCTGACCACCGAAGCGATCAACCACGATCCGGCGATTACCTTTCTGCAGACTGGACACCAGTTACCGGGCCGTCCTTCCCTGGGGGCCTGGCTGAGCTACGGCTTGGGCAACGAGAGCCTGGACCTGCCCACCTATGTGGTGCTGCTCTCGCGGGGGAGCGCGGCCCGTCCCGATGACCCGCTGTACGCCCGGCTCTGGGGGTCGGGTTTTCTCCCCTCGAACCACCAGGGAACCAGCTTTCGGAGCCAGGGAGATCCCGTGCTGTACCTGACGCACCCGGCGGGGTTGGATGCCGGGGCCCGACGCCGGCTGCTCGACGCCGGCCGAACCCTGAACCGCCGTCGGCTCGAGGTGACGGGAGATCCCGAGATCGCCACGCGGATCGCGCAGCATGAACTCGCCTTCCGGATGCAGTCTTCGGTTCCCGAGTTGACCGAGCTCTCTGGTGAAACAGCCGCGGTTCTGACGCGTTACGGAGCCGATGTGCAGCGGCCCGGCACCTTCGCCGCGAATTGCCTGCTGGCGCGGCGAATGGTCGAACGGGGGGTCCGATTTGTGCAGTTGTTCCACCGGGGCTGGGACCAGCACTACAACTTACCGAGCGACATTCGCCTGCAGTCCCGCGATATCGACCAGCCCTGTGCGGCCCTGCTGGCAGATTTGCGAGAGCGGGGACTTCTGGATGACACCCTGGTGATCTGGGGAGGCGAATTCGGACGGACGGTCTACTGCCAGGGGACTCCCGAGGGGGGAAACTACGGGCGTGATCATCATGGACGGTGTTTCTCGATCTGGTTGGCCGGCGGAGGCGTTCGCGCGGGAACAACCTTTGGCGCGACCGACGATTATTCCTACAACGTGGTCGAGGATGCCGTACCGGTCCACAACCTCAATGCCACGGTGCTTCACCTGCTGGGGCTCGACCACACCCGGCTGACCTATCTTTTCCAGGGGCGAGATTACCGGCTGACCGATGTCGAAGGAGAGGTGGTCTCAGGGCTGTTGGCCTGAGACGGACTCTCCCCGCCCGACCTCAGATCGTCGCGCTTTAGGGCCCAGATCAGCGAAGCCAACGGAGCAGGAACTCAAACGTATCCACCCCATGGATGGTATGGGGGCCGTCGAAGAACTCGATATGGCAGCGTTCGGATTCTCCAAGGTGGTCATACATCCGGCGCACCTTCCCGAACTCACCCAGCACCCACTCGCTGGGGGCCCCGCCATCCTGGTGTCCCTGTTCGACCATAAAGGGACGGGGGAACATCAGGCTGGCCAACTCAGCATAGCTGGCGATGTGCCCGAGATTCCACTCGGGAATCTCGTACTCTCGGGTAAAGGCGTATCCGTAGCGTTCCTCGTTGGTTGTGATCGTCCGGGCCCAATCCGTGAAGTCACCCGAGCAGATCGCCAGGGTGTAACCCTCAACAAACGGGGGCACCCGCATCGCCGTCTTCCCTCCGTAAGACAGGCCATAAAACCCGATCTTTTCCGGCTGTGCGAACGGCAGGGTCTGCAGCCAGGCGACAGTCTGTTCGTGCTGGGCGATGATGTAGCTGAAAAGCGACCGCCCCAGGGGATTGGCCATCCGCTGGATGACCCGAAAGCGGTCTTCGCCCCGATAGGGATTCTGGGGGGCATAGACCACAAATCCCTCCCCAGCCAGCTTGTGCGCGAAGCCCTTGTAATACTGAAAACCGGGACCATCCAGGGCGAGTGTGTCGATCGCCAGCGACTCGAGACCATGTTGGCAGACAACGACCGGGCGGCGTTCATCGGGCTTCAGATCGGTCGGAACCAGCAGGATCCCCCCGGCAATCACCCCTTCCATGACATCCAATTCGACTTCAAAAGCGGTGTACTGTTCCGTCTGGCGGACAACCCGGGAACGGGACCGTGGCGGCAACCGGTCGTGGGGCAGTCGGCCGATGTAGGAATCGAGAACCAGGTCGCGGAGCTCGGCGCGCGACTTCCCCCAGGCCTCGCGGGTCTGCTGCGGAGGGAGCCAGCGGGCGTTCCGGACCCGATGGCTCTTTTCCATCAGACGCTGAACATGGTCCTGCAACTCCTGGAATTGCCGTCGTTGCCGCTCCCGCGGATTGTGGGACAATTGACCGCCATCCGTGTCATCCTCCTGCTCCGCCGGAAAGTTAGCGAGCACCGAATCCTCGGCAAGCACCAGCTTCAGCGCCTGCAAAAACCCACTCCCTTCGCCCCATTGCTGCCAGCCGTTGTCCCCAATGTCAAGACGCAGTTGCGGTCGATTTTCGAGTTGCTTGAAAACCACCGCCACCTTCTCGAACTCGTGCTTGACCTCTGAAATCTTCCGGATCGCAAAGTGTCCAGGCGCCGCTGTCGAGGCGCGTCCTGGAGCGGTCTCTTCCGGGTCTTTATTGGGAAGACTTAGCACCTCCTCAACCTCAGATTCTTCAGTCTCCCATCCGGTCGCATTCAACTGCTCCTGGATGGTCAAATGGCGGGCGGCGAGCATCGACGCCAGCTCGGCATCACCAAATTCCCGCAGCAACCCCCAGACGTTCCGATAGATGGGCTCGGCCCACAGTCCCTCTCGAGGCCCAAAGTGGCCACTGATCATCGTCGCTTGCACGCGGGTGTCGAGAGCCGCAACACACAGAGCAATCATCGCTCCCTCCCCAACCCCACTGACCCCAAGCGGCAGTCTTCGGGGATCCTGATCGGGCTCATCACCAACCGCTGCGTCAGGGACTTCAGGCCTTCGAAACCGTTCCAGCAAATCGAGGGCGGCCCGCACCTTCTGCACCTCATAACCGATCGGATGCCGTCCCATCTCAAACGCCTGGCGATAGAGGAACTCGCGGTGCGGCTGATCAGTGAACCCCACTTCGGGATGCCCCGACCATTCGTGTCCGCGGTCAATCAGCGTTGGCACGAGGACCACAGAGCCAGTCGCGGCCAGCATCTTCACCCAGGTCTCACCATCATCATATTTGTCCAGCGCGACGAATCGCTCCGGGATCATGGCGGCATCCGGTAGCGCCACCACGGCGGCTTTCGGTTGGTGCGGAACCACCAGGAGACCCTCGCCAGTCACTCCTTCCAGGACCGGCCAGCGAACGGCGAACACCGCGGCCACTGAACTCTCGGCGAGAATCGCAGGAGCCGAGGGGGTCCCGATCAGTTCGAACCCAGCCCCCTTCGCGAGTGATGTCCGGGGATCCACCGCCCCCAGGATCTGTTCCAGCCGGGCCCGATTTGGAGCGAGACTCTTCTCGAACGCATCCAGGCTGGTGAAGTCGTAATTCCAGAATCGGGCCCGCTGCAGGGGAGACACCTGCAACTCCCGTAAAGCATGCTTGCGAATCCCATCGACCATCACCTCATCGAGGGGTTCAGCACGCTGCAACGGGGAGGTGCCTGGCAAAGAAGGTTCGGCGAAACCCAGGGAAGCGGCGAGCAGGGCCAACCACATCCCCAGTTGCCAGGCGCGAATTTTCACGTGAGGATCTCCCGCACCACCTCGCCATGCACATTGGTCAGCCTGCGGCGGATGCCATTGTGGTAAAAGGTCAACCGCTCGTGGTTGATTCCCAACAGATGCAAGACCGTGGCGTGAAAGTCGTACCAGCTGGTGCGATTCTCGACCGCCCGGTACCCCACATCGTCGGTGGCTCCATAGGACATCCCCGGTTTGAGTCCGGCCCCGGCCATCCAGACCGTGAAACCCGCCTGGTTGTGGTCGCGTCCCGTCCCCAGCACCCCATCGGCCGATTGGGCGAAGGGCGTGCGGCCGAATTCACTGGTGAAAATCACCAGAGTGTCTTCGAGCATTCCCCGTTCCTTCAGGTCGCGCAGCAGCGCCGCCAGAGGCTGGTCGCAGCGGGCCGCCTCTTGCCCATGGTTTTGTTGCATGTTCTCGTGCCCATCCCAATTGATCCGGGGGGAACCAAACGCCCCTCCGGCGAACAGCTGTACGAATCGCACCCCCTGCTCGAGCAGGCGTCGGGCCAACAGGCAACTGCGGCCGAAGTCATTGGTGGCGGGCTGTCCCAGACCATACGCAGCCTGCGTCGCGGCGGTCTCGCGATCGAGCGCTGTGACCTCGGGAACCGCCAATTGCATGCGGGCCGCCAACTCGTAGGCGCGCATCCGGGCCGCCAGGTCGTCATGACCGCGGTCCTCGAGGTGTCGGCGATTGATCTCCGCCAGGAACTTCCGACTGGCAATCTCTGTTTCGGGCGCGATCTCGCGGGCCGGGACCAAGTCGGCAATCGCCTGCCCCTGGCTGCGCATGGTGACCCCCTGGTGGCGGGCTGGCAAGAATCCATTCGACCAATTGATCGAACCTCCTGCGGGAAGTCCCCGGACATCGGGAATCACCACATAGGTGGGCAGGTCTTCCGTTTCATTTCCCAAACCGTACGAGAGCCAGGCGCCCATGGTCGGAAACCCATTGAGGCGAAACCCGGTGTTGGCCTGGAATGTCGCGGGGGTATGGTTGGACGTCTCAGCATACATCGAATGGATGAAGGTCAGGTCGTCGACCATCCCCGCCAGGTGGGGAAACAGCGTCGAGACCCATTTGCCCGACTGCCCATGCTGGTGAAATTCCCAATCGGGCTGTCGCAATAAGCCGACCTGGCCAAAGAAGACGTCGGGACGTTCCTCGGCCGTCAGCGACTTGCCATGCAGGCGGATCAACTCGGGCTTGTAGTCGAATGTGTCGACCTGGCTGAAGCCGCCACAGGCGTAAATGTGAATGGCCCGCTTGGCCCTCGGGGGATGGTGGGGCGGAGGATCATCGGCTTCCCCGGGAACACCGGCCGCGAGCAACCCCTGGCGGTCGAGCAGAGACAACAGCGCCGCCCCTCCCAGGCCATGGGAAGCGAAGGACAAAAACTCTCGACGGCCCAGAAAGCCGGAAGCAGGCAACGACATGATCACCCCGCGTGGTCCAAAAAACGGGTCGTGGATTCCAGAAAGCGTACCGCAGACCCCCGGATGGGGTCAAAGCGAGGGACTCGGGTGGCCTCCCCGGGGTGAGTTTCCCGGGATGATGCCCCGGGATATTCTGGCGACACCTCTCCATGGCTCTTCTGACCCCACTTTTGCATGTCGATTCTCCACTTCACCCTGGCCACCCGCGATGTGGTCGCGACAGCCCGATTCTTCTCGGCAACACTCGGCTGGCAGCCGGTCGACCGACCCAACAATATCCCCATGCAGGCAGCGTGGTTGGGAATCGCCCCCGGCCAGGAACTGCACCTGCTGCATATCGAGGGCTTCGCCCCCAGTCCCTTCGAGGCCGAGTTCGGACGGCACTTCGCCGTGGGGTTTCCAGTGTCCCAGTTTCCCGCCTTGAAGCAACGGCTGCGCGATCACGGGGCCGAGTTGATCGAGCCCCGACGTGAAACCCCGTTCGAGCGGTTTTTTTTCCGCGATCCGAACGGCTACGTGTTTGAAGTTGTCTCGGTCTGAATTCAGCGCGACTGCAGTTTGATTCGGGTGACCCGGCCAAACCGGCCGGTTGATCCCCCCGGGGGGGGCAACAGGCGAAGCGCGGCGGGGAACCAACCAGGCTTGGTCAACTTTCCGTCGGGTAGCTGTGTCATTGCTGGAAGCTTGGGAGGGGGGAGTCCACCCCGATACTCGTCGGCCGACACGGGATGGACGTAGACCCGTCGGTTCGCGATCAGGTTGGCAAGGGTCTCGGCCAATCCCGGGCTGAGTCCGGACCACAGAACCACATTGGGGTCGGAACGCAGGGCGAGTCCCTGTTCTCCCGCACCGGGGAAATACCTCCCGAATTTCTCGACAATTGTCGCGAAGGTGGTCGTGTCGTACCGGCGCAGGTACTCAACCAGTCCCGCGTTGACCTGGCCATGCTCGGCCAACTGCTGCCACCCCTCGGCCGCAGAGTTATCGTCGTCGAGCGGTAGCTGCGACAGGCGGCGGTGTTCGTCCTCGATCATCTTGGTGACACGGCTGTCGAGCGTGGCCCGGCGGCAGCGGCTCGACGCCCACTCCCGGAGTTCGAACACCTTCTCTTCCATGGTGACTGACAGGGGAACGGTCTGATCTCGCGATTTCTCGAGGTCCTCCTGAGACAGCAGCCGCCCCTGTCCGAACGAATCGATCATGGCGGACACCACAATCTGCTCCAATTCGGCACCGCTGAATCCTTCGGTGCGATTGGCGATCGATTCAAGATCGTACTTCTCGGGTTTCCAGCCCCGCTTGGAAAGGTGAATCTCGAGGATATCGAGGCGTTCGTGGTAATTCGGCAGATCGACGAAAAACAACTCGTCAAACCGTCCCCGGCGGAGCAGTTCCGGCGGGAGATTGGCGACCGAGTTGGCGGTCGCCACCACAAACACTGGCTGCTTACGGCCTTCCATCCAGGTAAGAAAGCTGCCGAACAGGCGGGCCATGACCGAATCCTGTCCCTGCGAATCTTCCCCCAACCCGGCGAAGCCTTTTTCGATCTCATCCAACCACAGTACGGCCGGGGCAATGGTCTCCATCAGCCGCAGCACATCCCGCAGGTTTCGCTCGCTGGTCCCGCGATCGGCTGAAAGCAGATTGGCGACATCCAACCGGACCAGCGGAAAACTCAGCAGGCGGGCGGTGGCCCGGGCTGTGAGACTTTTGCCGCACCCCTGCACCCCCAACAACAGAAGTCCCTTGGGGAGGGGAATTCCCTGTTCGCGGGCCCGTTCCGTGAAGGCTTCGGCGCGTTGACTCAACCAGTCCTTGAGCACCTCCAGCCCGCCCACATCGCGGACTCCCTCCTCCAGGTCATAGAACTCCAGCAGATCCGATCCCTGCACGAGGTGGCGTTTTTCAGCCACCAGCAGACGGAAAGCCTCGTCGTCGACCGTCTCGCGCCCCTGCAGCGCAAATTGCAGCGCCTTGCGGGCTTCCCGAGCCGTCAGCCCCAGCACCCCCTTGACCAGCTTTTCCTCGGCGGCCGGATCAACCTCTAGCGAAGTCTGCGCCGCCGCGTTCCGGGCGGCGAGGGCCGCCTGGAGTTCCTGGCGAATTTCTTCGATCCCCGGCAGGGGCAGGTCGATCTCGAAGGCCTCCTTAAGCAGATCGAGCGGCACCGACAAGCCGGCCCCCAGAAACAGCAGGGTCTTCCCCTCACGGGCCAAGCGCGGTGCCAGGTCGCGCAGCCGACGGATCACGCGCGCGTCGGAGAAACAGGGTTGAAAATCCTTCAGCAGGAAGACGTGATTTGCGGGATAACACTCGATCCGTTCCAGAAACCACAGAGGGTCGGTGGAAATCGCCTCGTCGCTCCCCGGGGGTGGCTGAGGACCGTCCGTGATGGTCCAGGTCACGAGTCCCCGTTCCACCTCCAACAGCACCTCGGCCAATTCAGTCTCCCAGCGCTCCTCTTCAAAGGTCTTGAGGAACAACAGGCCATAATCCGAAAGGATTCGGGCCCGAACTTGATCCAGTGCCTCGGCGGTGGTCATGGGTGCGGAATTTGCAAAAGAGACAAGGCAGGCGGGGTCTGATCCCGCGATCGTATCGATTTGGGCGGAGCGATTCCTCTGGCGGGAGCGGCCCCGCGCCGCGGCTGTGCCGCCTCCCACGCAACCCCACAGGCCGCATCCCTCCCCCGAACCCGATTTCCCCCTTAGAATGCCGCCGACTGTCTCTCACCCTTCGCAGGATCGCCTTCCATGTCTGTGACGCTCAGCCAATTCGCCCGCAACCTCAATGTCGAGACCGCCTTCACGGTCCTGGCCGTCGCCAAGCAACTTAAGGCGAAGGGGAAGGATGTGGTTGAATTGGAAATTGGCGACAGCCCGTTTCCCAGCACGGCCCACGCCAAGCAGGCTGGCGAGCAGGCCATCAAAGATGACCAGTCGCACTACTGTCCCTCGCCAGGGCTTCCCGAGTTCCGTGAAACGGCCGCCCGGTTCGTGCGCGACGAGTTTCACATCCCCGCCGAGGGGCGAAACGTGGTGGTCGGCCCTGGAGCCAAGATTTTCCAGCAGTTTTTCTGCGAAGCGTTTCTGAATCCCGGTGACGGAGCCCTGGTCTTCAGCCCGCATTTTCCCACCTTCATTCCCAACATCGAGCGGCGCGGTGCTCGGGCCGTGCTGGCTCCACTGTCTCTGAAGAACGAGTTCCGTCCGGGAGTCGACCAGATCGAACGGTTCCTCTCAACCGACCCCGCCCCCCGGGCCATCTTCCTCAATTCGCCCCACAACCCTACGGGCGGAGTGGCCCTCGAGCAGGATTTACGCGACATTGCCGACCTGATTCGTGGCAAGAACATTGCCGTCTTTTCCGACGAGCCCTACTGTCACATGGTCTGGAAAGGACGGCACCGTTCACTGCTGGAACAACCGGGAATGCTCGACCAGGCGGTCGCCGCCTATACCTTCAGCAAGTCGTACAGCATGAGCGGCTGGCGTCTGGGATTTGCCGTCTCGAGCCCGGAAATCACCGACGCCATCGGCAAGATGATCAACACCTGCCTCTCTTGTGTGCCCCCCATCGTCCAGTTGGCCGGTGCGGCCGCCCTGACCCACGACAAAGTCGAACGAGACCGGGTGATGCAGTTGTTTCGTGACAAAGTGGTGCTGTTGACACAGGGACTCAACCGCATCCCGGGGTTCAAGACTCTCGATCCCACCGCGACCTTCTACGTGTTCCCCAATGTCGCACCGATCTGCAACGCTTTGGGAATCACCAGCCATGGCCTCGCGCTGTATCTGCTGGAAGGGGCCGATGATCATTTCGGCGTCGCCTGTCTCGGGGGAGAGTGCTTCGGCGAAGCGGGGGCGGGCTTTCTGAGGTTCAGCTGTGCCGAGCCCAACGAACGGCTCCAACAGGCGATTGATTTCCTTCCGGTGGCACTCGGTCGGGTCGACCGAGTGCGGGCTTACCTGGACAAGAACCCCAAGTTTTCCTTGCGGACACCATATGCAGTCTGAGCTTTCGGCGCGTCCGTTGGTCGTGCGGTTGCGCCCGCTGATTCTGGGAGGCACCGCCGCCTTTTGGCTGTTGATGCTGGTCCTCACCCATCTACCCGAGATTCCCAAAGAATATGACCCGGAACTGGGAGACAAGAGCGAGCACCTGATTGGCTACATGCTGCTGTCCGTAGGTCTGGGATTGAGCCTGAGCGCTTGTCAGGGCCCCCTGGGATGGCGGCGTCTTGCGATGGTCATCGGGATTGTGGCGGTTTACGGTGCTTTCGATGAAACAACCCAACCGCTGTTTGGCAGGAACTGCGACTGGTACGACTGGGTGGCCGACCTGCAGGGATGCTTTCTGGGGGTCTTGGCGGTGCTGGCGATTGATCAGTTGTGCCGACGCTGGCGACCGGGGTGGTTTCCCCCCAGCACCACATCGATGAACCTTTGAGCCATGCCCGGCAAGTTCAACACCTTGTAATTCCAGCCCTTGTGCGCATTGGGGCACGCAGCAACCAACGGATGACCAGGAACGCACCCAATCGGTCGGGACGAATTCTCTGTTGGGTCGGAGGTTTTCAGTAGAATTTCGCCGGGGACGGTTCGTGTATTTGGTGTCGGCTGCGGAGGATGAGAGACCGTCGGCCGGATTTCCGTCAGTTCGCATCGACGGAGCACCTGCTCCTGCGGATCGGCTCGTGGAAGCCTCTGTTGCAGAAGCTGTGTTGCCTTGTGGTCGTGGGGATGATGGTCCCGCTGGGACAGTGTGCTTTGATTTCCCCAGCCATATGCCAGTTCACATGACCCATCCTGAACTTCCTTGCATCGGGTTTGCTGACACTTCCACAACCTGAGGATTCCGCGGTCTTGAACGGTAGTGGTTGACAATGGAGTCGAACCCGCGCGATCACAGACTTTCCGGAACGTCTCCAGATCAAGTCAGTCTTTCTGTCCGGCCGATCCGGAAATTGTCTCCCGCAAAGTCATTCCGTGCAGCACGCGGCTCAGGTTCAGACGAATTCAGACCGAGCTCTGAGCACTCAGTTCAGACGCATTTTTCCACTGCCTGCACGTCATCGATACTGAATGGTCCGAGCATGATCGTCCGGAAAGTCTGGCCTGGATCTCGCCCCAGGAGATATAGCTCTCCATGCTGGCTTTCACGGGCATCGGGAAAACCACTTACGGTCTGCCCGTCCTTCAGACTCACCCGGACCGCCGTGGTTTCATCGATCCCCTGCAATTCCTGGTTCACGAGATGGGGAAACCTTCCCCAAGCCCAACACCACAGGGTTTTGACCGGATCGACTTTTCCCGCCACATCGGTCCATTCGTGTTCGGCCAACAGCAGATCCCGGCGGGAGGCTGTCTGGCACCACGGTTTCAGAATCTCATCGAGCCACGCGCGTCGCGACGCGGCGAGATCGGCAAAGGTCTTCATTTTAAGAGTATAGGCTTCGCTCCGCCTGCTTCCAGTTCGGGACGCTCCCCGACGGTGCTCCCTCTCCAGGCGGTTCGCACCATGACCCCGAAACCAGATCAACGCCGTCCCGGCTGAACCACGCCTGAGCCCCCTCTCATGTTCGATCCTGAACCCGAGATCCCCCAGTCCGACCTGGAAAAGCGTTTTGAACGGGTGCGATCCGTCGCGGGCCTGCTGCTGGCACCTGTGCTCTTCCTGGTGATCTGGTGGCTGCCGCTGTCGAACTCTGCGACACCCGTTGGACCCGACGGCAGGACGGGGCTCTCCGCCGCGATGAGTCCGCAGGCACATCATCTGGCGGCGATCATGGCCACTGTGATCTGGCTCTGGTTGACAGAACCCATCCCGATGACGGTCACCGCGCTCTTGGGTGCCGCGGGATGCGTGGTCCTCAGAGTGGCCGACGCCAAGACCGTTTTTGCTCCGTTCGCTGATCCGCTGATGTTTCTCTTCATCGGATCGTTCATGCTGGCGAGAGCGATCTTCCTGCATGGCCTCGATCGACGCCTGGCGTACGGAGTGATGTCGCTAAGCTGGGTCGGCGCCCGACCTTCACGAATCCTGTTCGCGTACGGAGCCGTGACGGCCTTCATCTCGGCCTGGATTTCGAACACCGCCACGACCGCGATGATGTTGGCGATTGGGCTGTCTCTGGTCCGGTTCCTGAAAGAAGCGTCGACAGCATCAGGCCGGATCGACCCCAGGTTCGCGACCGGCTTGATGCTGATGACCTCATTCGCCGCCTCGATTGGGGGGCTGGCCACCCCCATCGGCACACCACCCAATGTCATCGGCTTGCGGTTTATCGAACGGGAACTGGGGGTCGAGATTCCCTTTTTGAAGTGGATGGTTCTGGGGGTTCCAGTCGTGGCCCTGCTGTACCTGTTTCTCTTTGTCTATCTCAACCGGCTGTGTCCGGCGGGGGTCAGGGAGCTTCCCGGAAGCATCGACATGCTGAACCGTAACCGGGATTCGCTGGGGCGTTGGACGGCCGGGCAGAAGTCGACCCTGATTGCATTCGGCCTGACCACACTTTTGTGGGTTCTGCCGGGGATCGTGGCGTTGTTTTGGGGGGAACAGAGCCCGATGTACAGCCGGGTGCGCAGCAGCCTGCCCGAAGGAGTGGTGGCAATCCTGGGAGCGTCGCTGCTGTTTCTGCTGCCTGGGAATTGTGGGGGCCGGGCCATCGACTGGAGCAAGGCGACGCAAATCGACTGGGGGGTCGTGCTGCTCTACGGAGGGGGCTTTACGCTGGGGGAACTCGCCAACCAGACAGGATTGGCCACCTCCGTCGGCAACGCACTCGCGGGGCTGCTGCCAGGGGGAGGGGAATGGACCCTGTTGGTGGGGGGCACGCTGCTGGCAGCCCTCGTCTCGGAAGCGACGTCCAACACCGCCTCGGCCAACATTGTGGTGATGCTGGTGATCTCGATGGCCCGCTCAGCCGGGGTCGATCCGTTGGCTCCCGCGCTCGGGGCGACCTTTGGGGCCAGCCTCGGTTTCATGCTGCCCGTCTCGACCCCCTGCAATGCGATTGTGTATGGGACCGGTCTGGTTCCCCTGCCGCGGATGATTCGTTACGGATTGCTGTTGGATATTGTCGGTGTCGCCGTGATCATCCTGCTGGTCAAAATCCTGCTTCCCTGGATTGCTTGAACCCTTCGCAGCCAATTCCCAAGCAGCCTCTTCGCCCCATGGTCTTTTAGAAAACCCGAATTCTCTTCACGGAGGTGCCGGTTTCGCCTTGACGACTGGCCGGGTTGGCGATGAAACTGCAGTGAAACCAGCGCTGGGGCCGCGTCCACACTCGTCACGATCCACAGACTCCGATTCATCACTTCACCCCCCCGAGACGACAGTGATTGCGCAATTGATTCCGGAGAACGGCGGGGAACCGATCATGATCCACAAGGATTTGATGGTCGTGGGACGCCAGGAGGAGGGTTGCGACATCACCATCGATCACAAAAGTGTCTCGAAAATTCATTGTGTGATTGTCAAGACGGATGGATTGCTGTTTGTGCGCGACCTTCTAAGCACGAATGGAACGCGTGTCAACGGCCAGAGGGTGACCCGGGGAGCCCTGTTGCCGGGGGACGTTCTGGCCGTCGCCAATGCCAAGTTCCGGGTCCACTTGGGCCCCGATCAAGTAGAGCGTTTGCCAGTTTCCGGCAATGAAACCCAGGCGATGATCTCAAAGAGCCTCCCGAAGAATCAGCCGATCACGGATTCGGCGAAAAATCCCGGAGCCGACCTGTTCGCCCCCGACGCAGAGATCCGGCTAAAGGAATCTCCCGAGTCAAACTGACGGCCCCGGAGTTGTCTGGGCGTTCAGGATTGGGGATTTGACTCCCCCCTGCCCCGGAATCCGACTCGTAAAAAAGTCCGCCCCAGAAAACCCTGAACAGTTCCCCCCGGGCAGACGATGACATATAAACAGGTATCGAGCTTCCCGAGTGTTCCCGGGCAGCTGCTTGTCCCAGTTCCCCCCCCGGCTCCCCAGCAGCCCTGACTGGAAGACTCCTCGGTTCCCCGGAAGAAAGTTCGAACATGCAGACCTTCCCGAAAGTCTCGCAAAGTTTTTGTGATGGATTGTCCCGCCGCTCGTTCCTGGAGATTGGGGGACTCACTTTCGGCGGCCTGGGGCTGGGCTTGAACGATGTCCTGCGTGCCGAGGAGAACCGTGGCAAGTCGAACCGGTCGATCATCATGGTCTACCTCTCGGGAGGGCTGTCTCACCAGGATTCCTTTGATCTGAAGCCCCAGGCTCCCGCGGGGATCCGGGGCGATTTCAATCCCGTCGACACGAATGTTCCTGGGCTCCAGGTGTGCGAATTGCTGCCACAATTGGCCGGCATGGCCGACAAGTACGCAGTCTTGCGATCGATCGTCGGTCTGCGTGATGAGCACAGCAGTTTCCAGACGCTCACTGGGTATTCAATGGGAGAATCGCAGCGGGACGGGAAACCCAACTTCGGATCGATGGTTTCTCGGGTTCTGGGGCCGACCGATCCTGTGATTCCCTCGTTCGTGGATCTGTTTCCCACGATGCAGCATCGCCCCTACAATAGTCCGGGATCGGGGACGCTGGGGCCCCGATACACGGGCGTCCGGGCCGATGGTGAGGATCTGGCAAGCATGAAGCTGCGATTTGTCTCGCCCGCCCAGCTTTCGGATCGCCGCAAACTGCTGCGGGAGATTGACTGCCTGAAATCCGGGCTGGAGAGCGAGCGGCTGCAGGCGGCAGACAGTGCGACGCAACGGGCATTTGATGTTCTGACATCGAGCCGGCTGGTGGATGCCCTCGACATCGAGAAGGAAGATCCGCGGATCCGCGAACGGTACGGGAAGAGTTCGTCGAAGCACCAGGGAGACGGTGCCCCCCTGTGGAACGATCAGTTGTTGATGGCCCGCCGACTGATCGAGGCGGGGGTCCGCTGCGTGACCGTGGCGTATGGTTTTTGGGACACTCACGGCAACAATTTCAATCATCTCCGAGGGAATCTGCCGATCTTCGATCAGGGAATCGCTGCCCTGATTCAGGACCTGCATGACCGAGGCCTGGAACGGGATGTGACGGTGGCGGTCTGGGGCGAGTTTGGCCGAACCCCCAAGATCAACAAGGACGCGGGCCGCGATCACTGGGCGCGGGTGAACGGCGCTCTGCTCGCCGGCGGCGGGCTGCGGACCGGGCAATTTATTGGCACAACAGACTCCATGGCAGACTCGGCCAAGGACCGCCCGATTCATTACCTGGATGTCCTGGCCACGCTCTACCAGTCGATCGGCATCGATCCCCATGAGTTGGTGCGCGATTCGCAAGATCGCCCGATTCCCATTCTTCCCAGCACCACCCAGGTGATCCGCGAGTTGGTGTAGTGTTCGAGCTGTCGTTCGATTATCTCCTGGGCATGTCACTGTGGCTGCTGGCACTGCCAGTCGCCTTCTGGGTTCTGCTGCGGTCGCGGCGTGCCGCCCGTCGCCGGGGCCGGTCCCTCCGTCTTTCCAACCTGGGCCTGTCGCTCTGGATGCTGCTTGCGGGTTTGACAGCGGTCGAGCTTTACTTCGCCGTCATCTACGATCAAAGCGATTCGTTCAACATGACGAACGTGTCGCAGAAGTGGTTTCGGCGCTGGGTCCGGCAGAAGCCCCTCAAGTTCGCCGGCCGCGAGGGAATCCCCTACCGCGATGACGTCGACTTCCCAACTCGCCTCGAACCTGGGCAGCGGCACGTGGTTTTTATCGGGGACAGTTTCACATTCGGACATGGAATCCGCCATGTTCCTGACCGATTCAGCAATCGGGTCCGCGAGACGTTGCAGGGGCAGGCTCCGGGTCAGATTCTGGTGACCAATATTGCCGACGCCGGCAAGGATCTGCACTGGGTCTGCGAAGTGACGGACCGACTGATCGAGAATCACCTGCCGGTAACGACACTGGTCTACGTCTTGTGTCTGAACGACATTGAGACCTTCGACCCCGAACATCGCGATCAGGCACCGACCAATCAAGTCCGGCGTCCCCCCAACCTCCTGCTGAACGACACTTACTTCTTAAATCTCTTGTACTTCCGCAGCCAGCAGGCGACGGTTCCGGGAGTCCGCGATTACTACTCGCATGTCGAGGAATCGTATCGGGGCATCGCCTGGCGGCGGATGTTCGGGAAGTTGATGACGCTCAGCCAGGAGTGTCGGGACGCGGAGATTGATTTCCGCGTGGTCGTGTTTCCCTTCCTTCACAATCTCGGTCCGAAGTATCCCTTCCGAGAGGCGCATGGACTGATTGTGGAGGCGTGTCGGCGGGAAGGCATTCCCTGTCTCGATCTGCTGCCGGTGTTGGAACCGCACGCCAGCGAAAAGCTGACTGTCAACATTTTTGACGCCCATCCGAACGAGCGGGCCCACGAATTGGCTGCGGATGCTATCGCAGACCGCTTGCTGGGTGACCTGACCGATCGCCAACCCTCCCCCGCCAGCCCGCCGGCAGAGACTCCCTGATGTCGATCTTCGAACAATGGGGGGTCACACCAATCATCAATGCGACCGGCTCAGTCACCCGGCTGGGGGGGGCAGTCATGCCTCCCGAAGTCATTGCGGCGTTTTCGGCGGCTGCTTCCGATGCCTGCTCTCTGGAGGAACTCCAGGTCGCCGCCTCGCGCATCCTGGCACATCACACCGGGGCTGCTGCGGGAATTGTCACCGCCGGGTGTGCCGCCGGACTTACCCTGGGGACCGCCGCCATCCTGGCCGGATTGGATGCAGGTCGAATGGAACGGCTCCCGCGCCCCGCCCCTGGAGACCGTCACGAATTCCTGGTCGCCCGTGAGCAGCGCAACGGATATGACCATGCAGTACGTGCGGCCGGTGCGACCCTGGTCGAAGTTGGTTTCAACGAGATCGTGTCGAACGCCGGGGTGCGACGGACCGAGACGTGGGAGTACGGAGCCGCCATCACCGAACGGACAGCGGGAATCCTCTACATCGCGGCCCCCGAGGCGCGACCCCGACTGCAAGAGGTGGTCGACCTGGCCCATCGCCATTGCCTGCCAGTTCTCGTCGATGCCGCCGGCGAATTGCTGCCCCGCAATACGCTGCCCGACCTTGTGGCGACCGGTGCCGACCTGGTTGCCTGCAGTGGAGGCAAGGCGCTCCGCGGACCTCAGTCGACCGGCATCCTGTGCGGGAGGGCCGAGCTCGTCGGCTCGGCTTTGCTGCAGATGCTCGACATGGATGACCATCCCGATCTTTGGTCCCCCCCAGGGATCCTGCCGGAACCACGACGGCTGTTCGGCCAACCGCGCCACGGGCTGGGCCGGGGGTTCAAGGTTTCCAAGGAAGAGATCGCCGCCCTGCTGACAGCGGTCGAACTGTTTTTCTCGGGACATTACGACCAGGAAAGATCACAGCAACTCACCCGGCTGCGGCAGATCGCTGGTCAGATTCCCGCCCCCTCGCGCTGGGAACTGGACGATCCTCACGACGGACAGCGTTTCCCGGTGTTGGAGGTGGTGGTGGCGGAACAGGCCCTGCGCAAGTCGGCCTTCGACATCTGCCGGTCACTGCGGGATGGGAGTCCGCGCATTTTCGTCGGCCATGGGCAGTTGCCCCTGGGGCGCCTCGTGATCCATCCCCTCTGTCTGACTGAAACCCAATCGGTCCAGGTGGCCGAGCGGTTGAGGGTCGAGTTGACGCCATCCGGCTGATGATTCACAACCCGGCCCCCAATCCGCGTCGCCCCTGACTTTCACCGCTCACCAACCCACCGCAAGGAATCGCAGATCGTGTCGACTGAAAAGGAGTTTCTCGAAGCCGCGAAGGTGGCGGCGCTGGCCGCCGGCCAAGTGCTGGAGGAGTGGGCGGGCAAATTTACCGTCAGCGAAAAAGGCCCTGCCGACCTGGTCACCGAAGCGGATGTCGCTGCCCAAAATGCCATAGTCTCGGTCCTTCAACCCCGCTTTCCTGAGCACGGATTTCTGGGTGAAGAAGGACTGCGACAGGCGTCCGGTGTGGGAAACTTTCGCTGGATCATCGATCCGCTGGACGGCACGACCAATTACGTCCACCGATTTCCCTACTATGCCGTTTCGATCGCACTCGAACAGGCCGGCGAATTGGTCGCGGGAGTGATCTACGACCCCAGCAAGCGGGAACTGTTCGCCGCACTCCGCGGCGCTGGGGCGACGCTGAACGACCAGCCCCTGCGGACCAGTCGATTTCACCGGCTCCGCGATTCGATGGTGATTGCCAGTTTCCCCCCCAACGCCAAGGCGGACAGCCCCCCTTTGAAGCGATTTCTGCATGTGATCAACCATGCCCAAACGGTCCATCGTTCGGGCTCGGCCGCGCTGAACCTCGCCTATGTGGCCGCAGGACGACTCGATGGCTACTGGTCGACCAGCCTGAAAGCCTGGGACATGGCCGCCGGCGTCTTGATCGCGCGGGAAGCCGGCGGTCGCGCCACGCGCATGGATGGCAGCCGGTTGGATCTGGCGGTTCCCGATATTCTGTGCACCAATGGCACCGCGCTCCACGAGGAGTTGAGCCTTCGCCTGGGCGAAGCAGAATCGGGGACAGGCCCATGAGCGACCAGACGACGACGATCGCGGATTTGCGCCTGGCCATGCGGAATTTTGTGGACGAGCGGGACTGGTCGCAGTTCCACTCACCCAAGAATCTGGCCATGTCGCTCGCGATTGAGGCAGCCGAAGTGATGGAGCATTTTCAGTGGGTCGATGTGGCCGAGTCACGGATTCGCGGCCAGGACTCGCGCTATCGGGAAGCGATTGGGGAGGAACTGGCCGACGTCTGCTGTTACCTGTTGAGCCTCGCCAACAGTCTCGACATCGACCTGAGTAACGCGGTCCACGATAAGCTGGCGAAGAACGCCCAAAAGTATCCCGCGGCACAGTTCCGGGGACGGTTCGAGAGGCCGAAGGATGGGGCACGAGGCGAGATCGGCGGTACCTGAGTGCGGGGCCTCTGGCCGTTTCCGAAACGTCGGGTCGGTCATTTGTCACGATTGACGGTTACGGCGTATTCCCCGCTGTTGTCGCTCATTTCATTCCAGAAATCGTTCACCCGCACAAACAGGATCCCATCCTCAGAGGGGCTGTAGATCTCCTCTACTCCGATGCTGATCGTTTCGGGATCCAGTATCGATCCGGGGTCGATTGGCCAATATCGGCCGATCAGTCGCCCCAGGGGAAGGCCCTCGTGATAACGGATGCTGACACCCGCCGGTTCACTGATCCAGGGACGAGGCTGGGAAGCCAGTTCGACCCGTCCCCGGGCTGTGATTCGATAGGCCTGGCCCGCCTGCAGGGGGACTCCCGTCGACTGCCAGCCACGATTGGCTGCGACCGAGACTTCCTGGCCAACGTCTTGCCGGAGCTTGAAGTCTTTGGCGGAAGGCAAGGATCGCGCCAGATCGTAGCCGTGACAGAGGTCGGCGATATACCACCGCCAGAGGCGTTGTCGACGCTCGTCGGATAGCAGCTGGTCGAGAGGGGCATGCGACTCTCCCCGCACCACACCTTGCACAATCTGCCGGAACGAGTCCCGGGTCTCGGGGAATTCCGCCAGAAAATGAACCAGCGCCCAGGCCCAGGCATACGCGTCGGGCCGATCGTAACCCTCCGGCGACTGCCTTGCGACCTGAATCATCGAAAGTGTGTCGGCACGAGCACGGTGCTCCTCCAGCAACTTGATGCGGCCAAGCAGGGGAAAAGCGGTTCGCTGGTCGGGCCAGACACCAAACACCGGCGGTCCCTCAAGGGGCCCCCGATGCGTGGCGAAATATTCGGCAATCCCCTCGAAAAACCAGACGCTGCGGGTCAAATCGCGGTCGACCGCCGTCGTAAAACAGTGGGTTCCCTCGTGGAGCAGCAGGTGGGCACGGTAGTAGTCGCTTCCCTGGTCGTTCATCCAGAATTCCTGGCCGCGGTGCCGACCATGCTCGAAATCGGGAAGATTGTCTGGAAGCAGGCCAGCGGCCCGAAATCGTTCCTGATCGGACATAAGATAGCCGGTCATCTGGAATTCGGATCGTTCACGATCGGGGGGGAGCTCCCCACAGTAGGAGATCCAGGCGTCATAGGCCCGATCCATCAGCTTTGGCAGCGATTCAGCCTGTTCCTGAGGGATGTCTGTGTAGAGGATCAACCGCCGTGATTCGTATCGGGCAACCCCGTGGGCCTGCACGGCCACCCGGTTGACCAACAACCGCCGATCAGACTGTCGCTGAAGGGCAGCTCGCTGGGGAGTGCTTCCCTGCCGATCGGTGGCCCGGGCTGGCGGACGGGGTTGTGCCCGGATGGCTGGCGGCAGGATGACCCCACAGACGATCACACAAACCCAAGGGCACAGACCTCTCCTGACATTTCGCTGCGGTGCTGACCGAGTCATATCTCCAATCTCCCAGCCAAGCGAACAAGTCCCATTTCGGCAGCATACCGAATCCGATGCTGAGGGTCACTTTGAAGCGTGTGCCTCAAGTGGTACACTTCGCCAGTTTCGAGCCGTTCTGCTCCAGCAAGCCTGTCCATGCGTGCACACAACAGGTTGACTCGGTCTCCCCAAGTTTGGGTTGCGAGGTCGAGATCTCCCGGGAACATCCGTTCAGAAAACGGGTGGTGTCCCAGCGGGAGACGGTTGGATGCGATTGCCCGCGACTTATGACCAGTGGTCGCCGACACCTGTCGTTGGGGTGTCTGTGCGGCGAGTTCTGGTTGTCTGCCGTTTCCGAATCCCCCGTGTCACCTGTCTGAAGTTTCGCAGTGCCCCGCCGAACCGACATTCACAAGATCCTGATCATTGGCTCTGGACCGATCGTCATCGGACAGGCCTGCGAATTCGACTATTCCGGGACCCAGGCGTGCAAGGCGCTGCGGGAAGAAGGCTATGAAGTCGTCCTGGTGAATTCGAACCCAGCGACGATCATGACCGACCCGGAGACGGCCCAACGGACCTACATCGAGCCGATCACCTGGCAGTATGTCGAGAAGATCATTGCCCGGGAACGTCCGGATGCCGTGCTGCCAACCTTGGGCGGCCAGACGGGGTTGAACACCGCGATGGAGCTGGCTCGTCGGGGAATCCTGGAGAAATACGGTTGCGAACTGATTGGAGCCCGCCAGGATGTGATCGAGAAGGCCGAGGGGCGCGAGTCGTTCAAGCAGGCCATGCTCAAAATCGGCCTCGATGTGCCCCGCAGTTGTTCCGTCCGATCGATGGACGAAGCCCGGGCGGCCCTCCGTGACTTGGGACTTCCGGTGATCATCCGGGCCAGCTTCACGCTGGGTGGTGCCGGCGGGGGCATCGCCTATAACCGGGAAGAATTCGAGAGCAAGGTGGCGCGGGGGCTGGCCATGTCTCCGGTGGGAGAAGTGTTGCTCGAAGAATCAGTCATCGGCTGGAAAGAGTACGAGATGGAGGTGATGCGCGACGTAGCCGACAACGTCGTCATCATCTGCTCGATCGAGAATTTCGATCCGATGGGAGTGCACACGGGAGACTCGATCACCGTCGCCCCCGCCCAGACCCTGACCGACAAGGAATACCAACTGATGCGCGATGCCACGATCGCCGTCATGCGGGAGATCGGCGTGGAAACGGGGGGCTCGAATGTCCAATTTGCCATCAATCCGCAGACGGGCCGGATGGTGGTCATTGAGATGAATCCTCGCGTCAGCCGCTCGAGCGCGCTCGCCTCGAAGGCCACGGGCTTCCCGATTGCCAAGATCGCCGCCAAGCTGGCGGTTGGCTATCGGCTGGATGAGATTCCCAACGACATCACCCGCGAGACCCTGGCCTGTTTCGAGCCGACAATCGATTACGTCGTCACGAAATTTCCCCGCTGGACCTTCGAGAAGTTCCCCGAGGCCGATCCTGTCCTGACGGTGCAGATGAAGTCCGTTGGCGAGACCATGGCGATCGGCCGGACCTTCAAGGAATCGTTACAGAAGGCGATTCGTGGCCTGGAGATCGGTCATTTTGGCTTGGGCGGGGGCAAAAAGGATCTCTGGGACACCGATCAACAGCCCGATCTGACCGAGATCGAGAACAAGCTGGCCACTCCCAATGCCGAACGGGTGTTCTACATCCGCTACGCATTCAAGGCCGGGATGACGGTGGACCAGATCTACGAGTTCACCAACATCGACCGCTGGTTTCTGCAGCACATTGAAGAACTCGTACAGTTCGAAGGTCGGCTGGAAAAGATCGATCGACTGACCGCCGTCCCCGACGAACTGCTGCAACAGGCGAAGCGGATGGGTTATTCCGACCGCCAATTGGCCTGGTGGTGGGACTCGAGCGAGATGGAGGTCCGCCGTTACCGCAAGTCGCGTGGCATCGAGGCGGTCTTCAAGCAGGTCGACACCTGCGCGGCCGAATTCGAGGCGTACACCCCCTACTACTATTCCACGTACGAGACCGAGGATGAATCCCCGCCGCCGGCCCCTCCGGGCAAGCGACGGATCATGATTCTGGGCGGGGGCCCCAATCGCATCGGACAGGGAATTGAATTCGATTATTGCTGTTGTCAGGCCTCGTTCGCACTGCGCGAGTTGGGGATCGAGAGCGTGATGGTCAACAGCAATCCCGAGACGGTCTCAACCGACTACGACACCTCCGACCTGCTGTTTTTCGAGCCCCTGACGACCGAGGATGTGCTCAATATCTGCGACCGGCTCAACCCGGATGGCGTGATCGTCCAGTTTGGCGGCCAGACTCCCTTGAACCTTGCCCGGGGACTGGAGGCGGCTGGGGTCCGGATCGTGGGGACCAGTCCCGACATGATCGACGCCGCGGAGGACCGCAAGCGGTTCCAGGAGATCATCGAACGACTGCACCTGCGTCAGCCCCCCAACGGAATCGCAACTGATGTCGAGGGGGCCCGCTTGGCCGCACAGCGGATCGGCTATCCCATTCTGGTCCGCCCCAGCTATGTGCTGGGGGGCCGGGCGATGGAGATCTGCTACGACGAACAGCAACTGATGAGCTACATGACAAAGGCCGTCGAAGCCTCGCCCGATCACCCCGTGCTGATCGATAAATTCCTCGAGGATGCCAGCGAGGTGGATGTCGACGCCATGGCTGATGGAGAGATGACGGTGATCGGGGGGATCATGCAGCACGTCGAGCAGGCGGGGGTCCACTCCGGCGACTCAGCGTGCGCCCTCCCTCCGTATTCACTCCCTGAGAGCACGATCCAGGAAATCCGGAACGCGACCTACGCCCTGTCGAAGGCCCTGAATGTCCGCGGGCTGATGAACATCCAATTCGCAGTCAAGGACCTGGGCGGACAACAACTTGTCTACGTGCTCGAAGTAAATCCCCGAGCCAGCCGCACCAGTCCCTTCGTCGCCAAGGCGACTGGCGTTCCTCTTCCCAAGGTCGCCGCAAAAATCATGGCGGGGGTGACTCTCAAAGATCAGGGCGTGACCCGCGAACCCTGGCCCGCCTACACCTCAGTCAAGGAAAGCGTGTTCCCGTTTGTCCGGTTCCCCGGAGTCGATATCATCCTGGGGCCCGAAATGCGGTCGACCGGCGAGGTGATGGGGATCGATCAGCGCTTCGAGATTGCGTTCGCCAAGAGCCAGGTGGCGGCGGGCAATACACTCCCCACTTCGGGGACCGTTTTCGTGAGTCTCGCCCGCGACGACAAGCAGGCCTTCATCGAGGCGGCTCGAACCCTTCAGGGGCTTGGGTTCCGCCTGCGGGCGACCGGCGGAACAGCCAAGGTGCTGCGCGAAGCGGGAATCGAGATTGAAACGATTCGCAAGCTTCAGGAAGGTCGCCCCAACCTGCTCGATCACCTCGCGAATGGGGAGATCCAGGTGATTTTCAACACTCCCAGCGGCAAGGGAGCCCGAACGGACGAAGGGAAGATCCGCTCGGCAGCCGTCGCACACGGAGTTCCCTGCGTCACGACCCTGGCGGGTTGTCTGGCGGCCGTGCAGGCGATGGAAGCTCTGGTGGCCAATCCCGTCCCCGATGTGCGATCCCTTCAGGAATGGCTGGGGCTCGCCGACTGAGCCCATTCTCTCTTCGTCGACCAGTCCTCAGCCCCGGCGTGACAAAGCATCACATCCCCGGTCCCCTGCCGGGCTGAATTTTTCCTCTGAATTGCCGGCGGAAATGGTGGAGATCCGAAGGTCTCGGCCCCCCCAAATGCAACAAGGCGTGGTGTCCAAACACCACGCCTTGCTTTCTTCTTTGTCCATCTCGCGGACACCAGGGCAGAAACCCAGGCCCACGGGTGTCAGTCATTCCGCCTTGGGCTTCACCGTCAAGGTCAACAGGTAACTGACCAAGTCGTGGAATTCCGCGTCGGGGAGTTGCTCGGCGATGTTGGCCGGCATGGGAGAGATCCGCTGAGTCTTGCGATCGGACACCTCCTCCTCCAGCACGGAAAACTCCTTTCCCTGCTCGTTGACCAGGACGAGTGATTTGCCGTCTTTCCGGGCAAACAGTCCACTGGCGGTCTTGCCATTGGCCAATTCCAGCACCGTCACATGGAAGGCCTGATCGACATTCCGGCTGGGAACCAGGATGTCTTCCAGTAGCCTCTCGGCACCCCGGTTTCCAATTCCGTCGAGGTCCGGGCCGATCTTGGCCCCTTCTCCGCCAACCCGATGGCAATTCGCACAGATTTTCTGGAAGACCGCACGTCCCCGATCAGCCGAAACCTGGGCCTTTCCGAAGCTGTCGCGACGGGCGGCCACCAACTGCTTGACCCGGTCGTCTTCACTCGGAAGATCGGCCAGCAGTCCCGCGAAACTCTCAGACAGAGAGGAATCGTTGTGTCCTTTGATCCGCTCTCCCACGATGATGTCCTGAATGAGGCGCGAAGAGCCCTTTCCGGCAGCCACGGTCTCCAACAACAGACGCGCCCCCTCTTTCCCTGTGGTCAACGCACGGGCAATCGAGACTCCGACCGGATCCGGGACCTCGGGTAACAGCCGAATCAGGGCGGCACGCGCCTGCGGTGTCCCCTGTCCCCCCAACAGTTCCGCGGCTCTCTGTCGCAGGGGGAGGGGCTCGCTTCCCCGGGCGATCACGGTCTCCAACACAGTGCCAGCCTGCGGGCTGTCGAGGGCATTCAGAGCATCCAGAGCCTGCTGTCGGACGGGAATCGACCTCTTGGAATCCGCCACCAATTCCGCCAACCGGGGAGTCAGGCTGGTTACTCGAAAGTCGCGTGCCAGATCGGCAGCCACACGCAACCGATCGTCATTCGCGTCAGACAACAGGCGTTTCGCGAGGTCGGTACTCCATTCGGACAGCGATTCCGGCAACGGAATCTGCCGCGACTGCAGACCCTGCTGCACCCCCCGCAGGGCCGCCACTTGCTGCCCGTCGTCGAGGCGATCTTTCCAAGCCAGAGCGGTCTGATAGAGGTTCGGCAAACGGTCCGCGGGAAGATTCCGGGCCACGTGGGCCAGGAATTCCGCCGCCCGTCCCGGCTGGGCGGCAGAGCCCGCGAGGAACCTTGCGAGGAAGTCTCCCCCAGCGGCGGTGGGAACTCCCACCGCCACATCAGCCAGCTTCCGCCAGGTCGCCTCATCGCGAGACACTCGCTCCGTCAGGGTCTCGAGGGAGGCTTGCGATTGCAGACTGTCGCGGAGCGCGATGCGCACCGTGTGCACCAGATGGGTGTCGGCCGGATCGCTGCTTTCCCACAGACGCAACAACGGGGCGATGTTGACTTCATCGGGATGCTGTCCCAGTCCATCGGCAGCTGCCCGCTGAACAAACGGGTCATTGTCCTCCAGAAACCGGACCAGCGTCGCTCGCAGCTTGTCGGCGTTCTGATCCCATTCCAGAGAGGCGATCGCCTTCGCGAGGTGCACCCGCACCATGCGATCCGGGTCGTGCGACAGACGCTCGATGAGAGGCAATTTGAGTTCCCCCCGCCGACCGAGCACCCAGAGAAGGTGCGCTCGGGCATTCGGATTGACGGTTGGCAGCGCCAATCGCAGCTGATCGAGATCCGCGGCATCAAGCCTGTCGACTGCCTGATGAGTCGCCAGCGTGCGGGTCACGATGTTGTCGCTTCCCAGGGCCGACAAGAGACCTTTCGCGTCGACCTGCGAGAGATTGGCCTGGGGCTTGGGAGTCCGTGACTTCTCCCCTGTGTACACAATTCGCCAGATTCTTCCCTTCGAGCGATCGCGACGAGGGTGGTATAGATCGACCTCGTAGTGTCCGATGATGCAGTTATAAAAGTCGGCAACATAGATCGACCCATCCTGGGCCAGCTTGATATCGACCGGGCGGAACCACTGATCATCACACGACAGGAAGTCGGGCTGCTCCACCGCTTCGTAGGACGAGCCCGTCGCCTTCAGCTGATCGTGATTGATCCGACCCGTGACGGGATTGCCGATGAAGACTGTGTTCCGATAGGCTTCAGGAAACTGAGCAGCGTCGTAAAAGACCAGGCCGCAAATTCCCGTTGAGCCGTGGCTGTGTTTGATCATCTCGGGGCCATACCCCAGGCCATCGTGGGGCTTGCCGAAACTGGGGTAGTAGGCACCACGGAGCAGCATGTAAATCGGACGGGAATGGCAATCGGCGGTGTAGACGTTGCCCAACGGGTCGAACGCCATACCGAACGGATTGACCTGCCCATGGGTGTAATATTCGATGTGAGACCCATCCGGACGAAACCGATAGGTGTTTCCCGAATTCATGGTGATCTTCTCAGAATCACTCCCCGCCACATTCGAGTTGTTGCGAAATCCGTGGCAGGCGTAGACCCAACCGTCCAGCCACCAGTTGAACGAGCTGGCCATGCCGTGCGTGTCATCGAACCCAAAGGTCCCGAAGAAAGGACGCCGCTCGTCGGACTTCCCGTCGAGGTTGGTGTCTTCAAACAATTCGATGCGGGGGATGCTGTAGGCGAGCACGCGCGAGCCAGTCAGCGGCAACACGCCAATCGGAATGTTTAGCCCCTCAGCAAACCTCGAGACTGCGTCCGGGACCCCATCGTTGTTGGTGTCGGTCAACACCCGAATGGTGTCGCGGGGGGTTCCCTCCTGAGCCGGAAACGGATACTCAATCGACTGGGTCACATACAGCCGACCTGCGGCGTCAAACGCCATGTTCATTGGCTTTTGGATCTCGGGCTCACTGGCGATGAGCTGGATCTCGAAACCGGGAGGCAACCGGAAAAGTTTCTGCTGTTCCTGGGGAGAAAGCGCTTCCCCGGGAGCCACGAGAGGCACTTCCTGGGCTACCAATCCCGAATGCCATCCGCAAC
>CAIOTJ010000036.1 GCA_903861195.1 uncultured Planctomycetaceae bacterium
GTGAGTCAGGTGCGTCATGGGCGCGAATCACGCCGGCGAAAAGATGCGGAAAAAGGCTCGGATTACCAAGAAGATTGCCAAGAAGCTCGACGCCAAGGCCCAGGAACGGGCGGCGGCCGAGGCGGCCAAGAAGTAATCTCGGCTTCCCCTTCCCAGCCCCCGGCACCCCAGCTGCTGCTTGCAAGCTGGGGTTGAGATCCTCCGCCGTGTGACCTGCCTGGTCCACGACGGAGCTGGTTTCCCCTCGACGGGCTCAGTCCGGCTGGGGTTGAGACTGGCTGGGGTTGGCTGACTGGCTGAGGTTGGCCGACTGGCTGAGGTTGGCCGACTGCGAACCGCTTGTCACTCGGGAACTCCCGGGCTGCGGTTCGCCCGGTCGCGCCTTGTGGCACGACCCACGGTAGCCACCAGTGCTTGTCTGCACACCCAGCGACTTCGCGAGGTGGACACGATTCCGGTGGAATATCAGATTCGGTCTCGACGAATGCGTCGGCTGAATTGGTTTCTGGGCCGCGCTGGTTCCTGCACTGTGCTGGTTTGTCACCCTGTCGGGCGGGCAGGCTGCGCGATTGCCTTCGAGTCTAAGCACTCGACGCGTGGGCCTTATCGCCCCCCTCAGACGCTCTGCCCTGCGGTCAGCTGCGCCCGCTGGTCCCCGATCCGAGTGCCCCACCCGCTGATCCGACTCCCCACCGGCTCAGTTGAATTGTGCGAGGGCGCTGCGGGCGAGCCGCACGTGGTCGCGCAGAACCTGCTGCTCGTCTTCGGGGCAGCTTTTCAGGCACTGCTCGATCATGGTGAGGGCCTGGCCCGGCCGGCCCGACTTGAGGGCTATCAAACCCCAGTCGCGCCGTTCGTTGTATTGGGCCGGGTGCAGCGCCAACAGCCGCGTCTGCACCTTGTAGCACAACTTCCAATCCTCGGTTCGGGCGGTCACCGCTTTGAGGTTGTTGAGCATCCGCACCAGGATCGCCCGCGGCGAAGAAGCCTCCAGCGCCTGCCGGGCCTCGGCCCGCGAAAGATCCTGCTCACTCATGAGCCGTTCGAGCGCCTCGGCCATCGACTGCACCGTCCCCTGCTGGTAGGCATCGATGAAGTACGGCTTGTGCAGCGTGTCGAACCGGGTCAGGAAATGCCCCGGGGCACACACCCCCTTAAGACCCAGCCCCGCCCGGTCGGCCACCGCCAGATACACCAGCGACAGGCTGATGGGAATGCCCCGGCGGGTCTTGATGACCTGCGGCAGGTAGCTGCCGTCGGGTGTGTCGTACGCCGCCGGATCGCCCGTCAGCCCATGCCGCACCGCCAGGCACTCGGTGAGGGCGTCGAGAATCTTCTGGTCGTTGTTGGCGCGGGCCAGGGGCCCGGCCAGCTCGGCCGCCCGGGCATCGCACCAGGCCAGCGTGGGGCCGAAGTCGAGGTCGGGCTCGGCATCGCGGGCCAGTTCGAGAGCCGCCACCGTCAAATCGACCTCATCATCACGCCGCCCCAGCAGCTTGACGAATTCGCGATCGCGGGCAAATTCCTCCAGGTAATCCTGCATTGTCCTCGTACGCTGGCCTCGGTCACGGTGCCCGTCAGTGGTTCTCTCGGGCGGAATTTTATCCGGGTCCCCCCCCTGAGAATAGATGGATCCGCACCACGCGCTGGACGGCAATCGAGGGGTGTGACCTGAAGGAATGCCTACCCCTGCCGATCCGCGTCCCCCGCCGCAAGAAGTGGTGATCTGCTATGGTGAACGGGGGGTTGGCCCACGCTGTTCCGCCCGATTCTTTCGTCTTCCGTTGTGCACCAGAGCCCATGCCCGCCGAGACTGCCAATTCCACCGGGTCCCCCGGCCACTCGTCACCCGACCAAGCGGCTCGCGACCCGGGCTCGCGGGGGAGTCCGGAACTGGCGCTGGTGGCGGCCCTGTTGGCCCTGCTGACCGCACTGGTGCCGCTGCGGTTCGATGAGGTGGCGGGGCCGGTGGGGTTGTTGCTGCTGGCCGTGGGGCTGCTCGAACTGATCCATGGGTTTCGGCGGGCGACGATCGAGGCGCAGCACGACGCCTGGCAATCGGGAGGCATCACCCTGGGAATTGGGCTCTGCCTGCTGGTGGCTCCGACGCTGGCCACCTCGGCCCTGGTGCTGGTGCTGGCGGCGTGGTTTGGAGGGGACGCGCTGCGGCATCTCTTCAAAGGGGTGCGGGCCATGCTGCAGGGAGCGCCCGTGGGTCCCTGGCTGAGGGGGGCGGCGGGGAACCTGTTGGTGGTGATTCCGCTGGTGGTGTTGCGGGGGCGGTGGATTGACTACACGCTGGCGGGCATTGGCTGCCTGCGGATTCTGGGGACCGCCTGGAACCTCAGCATCGCTCCCATTCTGCGGATGGAAGATGCCGGGCGGGCGTCGCTCGAGGGCATGCACCTGCCCGATTCCCCCGAGGTCCGCGCGCTGGCCGACCGCTGGAACGCCGAAGAATCGTGGCGCGCCCGGGCCGACTGGGGCTGGGTGCTGGGATTCGTGGCGACCCTGTTCGCGATTCACCTGGGCCGGATGGGATTCGACCGGACCGCCTTGGGAATCTTGTCTCCGGCGATTGCCGTGCTGGGAGACCTGGCGGTGTCTTTGCTGCTGGGGTTCGCCCTGGTCATTCCCGCGGGGGTGGGGGTGCGGTGGCTGACCCGCCGGCTGGCCCAGATGCTGTGGAACTGGACACTGCAGGTTCCCGCCGAACGGCGAACCGGTCTGCGCCAGCTGGTCTTCTGGATTCTCGAGCGGCGCACCCGCCGGGAGATTCGCCTGCAGCAGGCCCGCCGCAGCCTGCCGGTCGCCTTGCGGGTGGGCCTGCAGGTGGGGCTGCCCCTGGCGGCCATCATCGCCGCCACCGCCCCCATCTGGGGGATGAGCTGGTACTTCGACACCGAGAACTGGGCGGCCGGCATGTGGAACTCGTGGGCCGAGGCCCGCACCGACACCTGGCGCGAAGCAATGGTGCGGGCGATCGCCCCGGCTGAGGCGGGCGAGCCAGCCGACGAACGCTTCGCCGTCTTCCCCCCCCAGGTCGACCAGGACTTTTCTTTTTTGGTGATTGGCGACACCGGCGAGGGAGACGCCTCGCAGCATGTGCTGCGCGACCAGTACCTGCGGGCGGTTCGCCAGGACGACGTGAAATTCGTGGTGGTCTCTTCCGACGTGGTCTACCCCACCGGCGCGATGCGCGACTACGAGCTGAAGTTCTGGCTCCCCTTCAAGGGGACCAACAAGCCGGTCTACGCCATTCCCGGCAACCACGACTGGTACGACGCGCTCGAAGGATTTGCGGCGACGTTTCTGGAACCTGCGGCAGCCCGGCAAGCGATGCAGGCCCGGCTGGCAGTCGACCGCGGCCTGAGCAGCACGAACGACCGGCGGATCGAACAGTATCTGGCCGAGGCGGCCCGGCTCGAACGGGAGTACGAAGTTCCCGTGCGGCAGCAGGCGGGTCCGTTTTTCCAGGTGCAGACTCCGCAGTTTGCGCTGTTCGCGGTCGACACGGGGGTGGCCCGGCGGGTCGATCCCGAGCAGTGGGACTGGCTGGTGGCGGCGCTCGAGGCAAGCCGCGGGAAGACCAAGATGGCCATCCTGGGGCATCCCTTCTACGCGGGGGGCCGGTTTGTGGCCGAGGGAAGCCCCGACTTTGTGCGTCTGCACGACCTGCTGCGGGACCACGGAGTGGCGGTGGTGATGGCGGGGGACACCCACGACCTCGAGTTCTATCGCGAGCCGGGAGGGCGGGGGAGCGACCCGGCGCTATACTTTGTGAACGGCGGGGGGGGTGCCTACCTGAGCTTCGGGACCCCGCTCGACTGGCCCCTTCAACCGGCGACGGCCGACTGGGCGATTCACCCCTCGCGGGAGCAGGTGGTGGCCAAGATCGACGCCACCACCCCGGTGTGGAAGTGGCCGGTCTGGTGGTGGACGCGGCAGTTTGGAGCCTGGCCCTTTTCGGCCGAATTGCTGTCGGCCGCGTTCGACGCCAACGTCGCGCCGTTCTACCAGAGTTTCTGCGAGATCCGGGTCGAGGTCTCGCAACGGCGGGTGCGGATCATCCCGTGGGGAGTGCACGGCCCGCTGCACTGGCGCGACCTGCAGACCTCGGAGGGACTGCTTCCCGCAGGAACCGGGCCCGAGACCCCGGTCGAATGGATCGTGCCGTTCGAGACCCCCGGCAACACGCCCGGCTCTCCCGCCGGGGCCGCCGGCGAATGACAGGGTGATACGCCGGGGGATGTACAGGGTCGTAGGCGGCGTGACGCGGCCAGCGGCTTACTCGGCGACGTCGTCCTGGTCGAGCCAATTGTCGCCGCTGGTGACATCGACCTTGAGGGGCACCTTCAGTTCCAGCGCCTCGGTCATCGCGGCGCGGACCAAACGGGACAGCGCGGGAACTTCCCCGGCGGGGACCTCGAAGACCAGTTCGTCGTGGATCTGCAGCAACAGCCGGGCGTGCAGGCCACTGGCGGCCAGCCGCTCGGTCACCAGCAGCATGGCCCGCTTGATGAGGTCGGCGGCCGAGCCCTGGATGACGGTGTTGATGGCGGTGCGCTCGGCGAGGTTGCGCTGGCGGCCCGCCGCCGCGGCGCTCGCGCCGGTGCGGATCCCCTCGATGGCCCGGCGGCGGCCCAGGATGGTGGTGGCCCGTCCGGCGGCGGCACACTCGGCCAACAACCGCTGGAAGTAGGCATCGACCCCCGCATACCGGGCGAAGTACCCCTCGATAAAGGCGGCCGCCTCGGACCGGGGAATCTGCAGCGCTGTCGCCAGGCCAAACGCGCTTTGCCCGTAGATCACCCCGAAGTTGACCCCCTTGGCCATCCGCCGCTGCGCCTCGGTCACCTCGCCGGTGGGAATGCCAAACACCTGCGCCGCCACGGCGGTGTGCACGTCGTCTCCCTGCCGGAACGATTCACACAGCGCCGGGTCTTCACTGAAGTGGGCCAGCATGCGCAGTTCGATCTGCGAGTAGTCGGCACAGACCAGCTTCCAGCCCGGTTCCGAGGGGGTGAAGGCGCGGCGGATGAGCCGGCCTTCGGGGGTGCGGATGGGCACGTTCTGCAGGTTGGGGTCGCTGGCGCTGAGCCGCCCCGTGGCGGCCGCCACCTGGCTGAATGAACAATGCAGCCGGCCGGTGCGGGGGTTGACCAGCGCCGGCAGGGCGTCGAGGTAGGTTCCTTTCAGCTTGGTGAGCTGCCGGTAGTCGAGCATGCGGGCGGGCAGGTCGTGATCGAGGGCAAGTTGTTCGAGCACTTCCTGATCGGTGCTGGCGCCGGTCTGGGTCCGCTTCACCACTTTCAGACCCAGTTCCTGGAAGAGCACCTGCTGCAGTTGCTTGGGGGAGTCGAGGTTGAATTCGCGCCCGGCCAACTGGTGGATCTCGGCCCGCAGTTCGTCGAGCCGGAGGGCGGCCCGCTGGCTTTGCTCGGCCAGTTGCGGAATCTCCAGGCGGATGCCCTGCGTCTGCATGTCGACCAGCACGCCAATCAAGGGGCGCTCGAGGTTCCAGTACAGGTCCCACAGCCCCTCGGCCCGCAGGCGCTCTGTCAGGCGGTGGGCGAGGTCCCAGGCGACTTCGGCATCTTCGACGGCGTACTGGGCCACGAGGGGGATCTCGACCTCGTCCATCCGCTTCTGCGATTTCCCTTTGCCGATGAGCTGCGAGATGGGAATCATCTCGTGCCCCAGCAACTGCCGCGACAGTTCATCGAGCCCATGCGAACGGGCTCCCGCTTCCAGCAGGTAATGCCCGATCATGGGGTCGAGACCCAGTCCGGTGACCCGCAGCCCCGCCTGCCGCAGCACCAGCAGGTCGTACTTGATGTTTTGATTCACCAATTGCAGCCGGGGGTTTTCGAGCACCGGACGCAGGGTGTCGCACACCAGCCGGTTGTCGAGCACGCGCGACCCGGCTGGTCCCCGGACGGGAATGTACCAACCGTGGTGCGGCGCGCGGCTGAGGGCCCAGCCGACTATCTCGGCCTGCAGCGGATCGAGCCCGGTGGTTTCGAGGTCGAGACAGAAACTGTCGAGGGGGGCCAGCTCGCGGGCCAGGTCGGCCAGCGTCTCGGGGGTATCGACCAGCAGCCACGTCAATTCGCGGGGAGGGCCGGCGGGCACCGGGGAGGAAGCGGGTTGGACCTCGCCGAGCGGTTCGGCGGGGTCATCGCCGGCCGACTCGGCGGGTTCGCCAACCGGGGCGGCAGACGGGGGCGGGGTGGTCGGTGAGGTCCGCAACGCTGCGCCGGGGCTGGAGGCGGGGGAGTCGCCGAACAGGCTTTGCTGAACTTTCTTGCGGGCAGGCTTCGGCGATGGGGCCGGGGCTTCGGCGGGGGGGGGCTCGACCGGCGGCGGGGGGGGCAGGGCGATGCCCAGCGATTTGGAGAGGGTGCGAACCTCGTCTCCGAACCGGCGGAACCCATATTCCCGAAAGAGTTCCTGCAACCGGGAGACATTCCATTGGCCAATGCGGGACTGTTCCCAAGGGAAATCGTCGAGGGGCAGATCGCGCCGCAGGGTGACGAGCCGTCGGGAGATGCGGGCCTGGTCGGCAAAAACCTTGAGGTTTTCCTTGAGCTTGGCTCCGGGGGCCTCGTCGGCGTGGGCCAGCACCTCGTCGAGGGTCCCCCATTGCTGGATGAGAGCGGTGGCCTTTTTGGGACCCACGAGGGGGACCCCGGGAACGTTGTCGACCGAGTCTCCGACGAGCGACTGGAAGTCGATGACCTGATCGGGGCGGACCCCCCAGTCGGCGAGCAGGTCGGCACTGGTGAGGTATTGGTCTTTGCGGACCTGGTAGATCTGCACGCGGTCGCTGAGCAATTGGCGCAAGTCTTTGTCGTTGCTGACGATGCGCACTTCCATCTGGCGGGCCTCGGCCTGGGTGGCGAGGGTGGCGAGCACATCGTCGGCCTCCCAGCGGGGGACTTCGACGAGGGGGATGCCGAAGGCGCGAATCAGTTCCTGCACCATGGGGAACTGGGGGACGAGCGCCTCGGGGGTCTCGGTGCGGTGGGCCTTGTAGGCGGGGTACCAGCTCTCCCGTTCGCCGGGGCCGGGGGGATCGCTGCAGCAGATGAGATGGGTGGGCTGTTTCTGGCGGAGGATATTGAGGATGTCGCGGGTGAAGCCGAAGGCGGCATTGGTCGGCAAACCCCGCGGACTGGTCATTTCCGGAATCGCATGGAAAACCTGAAAGACAAGGGAATAAACGTCGATCAGATAGACGGTCTCAGGCATCGGGAGGTTCCGGGGGCGCGGGAGGCGCCGATTATGCGGAAGAGGGGAGGCAATTCCCAGTCCGCGGCGGTTCAGGGAGGAAACGTGAGGGACTTTTGCGGGTTGGGGTTTTGAGGATTTTCTTGACACCGGTCCCCCCCCCCGTAGAATCGGGTGCCAGCGTTTTTTCGCTTTCTTTTGGAGTTCCCGCACCATGGCGTCTTCGAAACCCACTGGAGTTCACTACGCATTGGTGAGCTTCGTGCTGCTCACCATTGTGTGCGGGGTCTTCTGGATCCTGAACCACAAGTGGCTCAACGAGGCCCGCACCGAGACGGCCCGCGCGAAGGACGACCAGAAGAAGGCGACCGATGCGCTCAACCGGATGCTGACGCAGTCGACCGAGTTGAAGCGGCTCTTGGGGATCCCCCTCGACGACATCGGCGATGACGAAACGAACGTCAACTCGGTGCGCGGGCATATCCGGGCCCGGCTGAACGGCCAGCAGGGGGATCTGGCGGCGACGACCTACGAAGACCTGCTGACCAAGCTGGACCAGGCTTCGAAGAATGCGGCGGCCGCCCGCGACGACCTGCAGTCGAAGCTGAAGACAGAGCAGGATACGTTCCAGAACAAGATGAATGAACTGCAGGCCCAGATGGCCGAGCAGAAGAAGGCCCGCGACCTGGCCGACCAGGGGAAGTCGGCCTCGGTAAAGCAGTACGACGAGAAGCAGAACGAACTGCGGGCCGAGGTGGATGACGAACGCCGCAAGCGGGGCGAGACCGAAACGGCGATGGAAGAGCTGCAGGCGAAGTTCGACGCCTTCAAGAAAAAGGCGAACCAGGAGATCGACAACCTGCGGACACTGAACAAGTCGCTGACCAAGGCGCTCGACACCCTCAAGCGCGAGAGCTTCGAGGTGGCGAAGGGACAGGTGGTGAAGGTCGACGCGGTGACCCGCAAAGTCTGGATCAATCGCGGTTCGCAGGATGGTCTGCGGGCCCGCACCACCTTCAGCGTGTACGAGAAGAACAATTCCGGGGTGGGTCGGCAGGCGGCGTCGGGTGCGAAGGGCCCTGAAGACATCAAGGGATCGATCGAGATCACCAAGGTGAGCGACAAGATGTCCGAAGCCCGGATCGTCTCTGAAGACCTGAACCGCCCCATCACCAGCGGCGACCCGGTCTATACCCCGCTGTGGAGCCCCGGCCGCGAAGAGTTCATCTCGTTCATCGGCGATATCGACATCGACAAGGATGGCAAGGGCGATTTCGACATGCTGAACGAAATGATCCAGAACAC
>CAIOTJ010000037.1 GCA_903861195.1 uncultured Planctomycetaceae bacterium
CGCACTCCCCCGGCACCATAGACCCGGGTGGCGACGCGGCGCAGTTTTTCGTCGAGTGAATCGGACGGCAGGTACAGAGGCGCAAACCGGCTGGGTTGCGCCGAAAGCTCCACCACCTGCCGGGCGAGCTCCAGGGCACCGGCTCCCCCCTGGGCGAAGACATCGACCGGGGCCACTCCCTCGGCCCCCGCGTCCCGGGCCAGTTGCAGCAGCAACTCGAGTTCTTCGGAGGTGTCTTCGGGAAACCGGTTGACCGCCACGATCACCGGCAACTGAAAGGCGTGCAGCAGGTCGAGGTGGGCCTGCAGATTCGCGAGACCCGCACGCAGCGCCGGCTCGTTCGGTTGCAGCAGCCCGGGAGGGAGTGGCTGCCCGGGACGCACGTCGAACAGTCCGCTGTGCAGCTTCAGGGCCCGCAGGGTGCAGACCAGCACCTCGACCCGCGGGACCAGTCCACTGAGCGGGCACTTGATATGCAGCAGTTTCTCGGCTCCACAGTCAGCCCCGAAGCCGCTTTCGGTGACCACGAACGGGGCGAGGCGGCTGGCGGCGAGATCGGCCAGAACCGACGAATTGCCGTGGGCGATGTTGGCGAACGGCCCGGCATGCACCAGAGCGGGGGTCCCCTCGCAGGTCTGCACGAGATTGGGCCGCAGCGCGTCGCGCAACAGGGCCAGCAGGGCGTCGGTGACACCCAGATCGGCGGGGGTGACCGGTTGTTGTTCGGGAGTGTGCCCGACCACCATGCGGGCCAGACGTTCGCGGCAGTCGGCCAGATCGCGCGCGAGGGCCACGATGGCCATCACCTCGGAGGCGGCCGTCAGATCGAACCCGGTTTCGCGGACCGGGGCCTGGGGGTGGTGCCCCAAGCCTGTGACGATCTGGCTGAGCCCCTTGTCACTGCAGTCGATGACCCGTCGCCAGGTGATCGACTCGGGACTCAGCCGGGGAGCCTGTCCCCGCCGGGAATGATTGTCGACCAGGGCGGCCAGCAGATTGTGGGCCGCCGCGACGGCGTGCAGATCGCCCGTGAAATGCAGGTTGATGTCGCTGGCGGGTTCGAGGGTGGCCCGGCCCCCGCCGGCACCCCCCCCCTTGATGCCGAAGACGGGAGCCAGTGAGGGTTGCCGCAGCGTTGCGATGGCGGTCTGACCCAGTCGACAGAGGGCCATCGCCAGCCCGATGGTGACCACGGTCTTCCCCTCTCCCAGCGGCGTGGGGTTGATCGCGGTGACCCCAATCAGGCGTCCCTGGGGGCGGTGTTGCCAGCGGGTGGCACAATCCAGGGCCAGTTTCGCCTGATGCCATCCCCGGGGTTCCCAGTCTGCGGCGGACAGCCCCAGGCGATTCGCCAACTGATCGATTTTCAACAGCGCGGTCATGGCAATGCAGCGGTCGGAAACGTTGGGGTGGGGCAGGTGGCCGGGAGAATCCCCACCAGTGCTGGGAGATCCCACGGTTCTCCACAATATCAGACCGGGTCGGGAAATGATGATGACGATTGGGCAGGTTGCGCCGGGCCAGGCCCCCAACCAAGACTTCCAGAGTGGGCTTCGGGTTGGGCCAAATCCGCCTCTCTCACGGGACTTTCCCCCCCCAGACCGATACAATTGGGGAACGAAGAGGGTGGGCTCAAGTCGTGTCAGGTGTTGTGCTTGGGTTGGGATGACTGGCGTGTCGAGTGAACTTCCGGAACCGCTGCACGTGCTGGCCGTGGGTGCTCACCCCGACGACGTGGAGATTGCGATCGGAGGGACGCTTGCCCGGCTGGTGCAGCAGGGGTATCGGGTGGGCATTGTCGACCTGACCGACGGAGAGCCAACTCCGGGCAGTCCGGGTCCCGAGGCGCGGTTGCGGGAAGCAGCCGAGGCGGCGCGGATTCTGGGCGTCGGGGTGCGGGAAACCCTCGACCTGCCAAACCGCCGCCTGTTCGACTCCCACGAAGGCCGCCTGGCGTTGGGGAAGGTGATTCGGCGCCTGCGTCCGCAGATCGTGATTGGACTGGCGGCCAAAACTCCCCTGGCCTCTCCCGACCACCAGCAGGCGGTGCAACTGACTGACGCGGCGGTGTTCTACGCCCGCCTCAGCAAATGGGATCAGCAGTTCGACGGGCTCCCCGTGCATACCGTGCGGAAGCAGCTCTGGTACCAGCTGGGATTTGCCTCCCTGGAGTTGCCTCCCAGCGGAGGCCACTTCGTGGTGGATATTGGCGAGACGTTTGAGATCAAGCTGCGGGCGATCCGGGCCTATGCCTCGCAGTTTCCTCCTTCGAAAGCACGCCTGTTTCAGACGCTCGAGGCGCAGAACCGGTTTTATGGAGGCAGCGCGGGTTTTGAAGTCGGTGAATTGTTCCACTCGACTCACACCCTCGGGACACGGGATCTTGTCGCCCAGGTGTGTCCATGAGTCCACCCCCGGCGGCCCTCGGTTGGGGCGGGTTTTTTGATCGTCGACACGCGTCGCGGAACAAGCCCCCGATTGAGCTCTCCTGGGGTGCGCTGAGCGTGGTGGGGAATTTCCGCCCGAACAATGAGGACCGGTTGTACGTCGATCCCCTGGGGCGGTTCTTTCTGGTGGCCGATGGAATGGGGGGCCAATCGGCGGGTGAACGGGCGAGTGCCCTTGCCGTCGAGCTCATTCCCCAGGTGCTGGAGAAGGAGCTTGATTTTGAGAAGGCAGATCTCTCCCTGATCACCGCCGCCCTGCAGCACGCGGTGTCCCGGGCGAACACCGAGATCATCTCCCAAAGCACTCTCGATCCCGGCTGTCACAACATGGGGACCACGCTGGCCCTGCTGGTCCGCGGGGGGCACAAGTTTTACGCGGTGGGGCTTGGCGACAGCCCGATCTACCATCTGCGCGGGGGGCATCTCCAGAAACTGACCAAAGATCACTCGCTCACCCAGGCCCTGGTCGATGCGGGAACCATCTCGGCATCCGAGGCGGCCACCCATCGGTACCGGAACGTGCTGTACCGCTACCTCGGCACCAAGGAAGGGTACCTGGGAATCAAGGAAGGGGACCCCAGCGAAGAGATCCGCTCGGTTGAACTACAGCCCGGAGACCGCTTCCTGGTCTGTTCCGACGGGGCGCTCGATGGGCTCAACGAAGCCGGAGTCCGGGAATTGCTGACACGCATCAACAATCCCCAGCAGGCGGCTGAAGGCATCGTCGCCGCCTCCCTGGCGGGTGGTTCGCGAGACAATATCACGGCGATTGTCGTTGTTGTCGGACCGTGAGCCCCGACACACGCCCCCATGTCCGCTCCTCCGCCGCTTCCGAAAGCCGTTCCCGGGTTGCGCCGGGCCAATCTCTGGTCGACTAGCCTCCCCTGGAACAGCCCCAGAGACCACCCCGGAACAGGTGGTTGGTCCCTGGTTGGGACGGGGAAACATCCCTCCGAGGTGCGCGATGCTGACGATTCCTGGAACAGTCTGGCGCCAGTGCGACCGGGTCAACCGCCGCGCGGCGTTGATGATTGGCGGCCTGGCGGCCGGGGGCCTGGCGCTTCCCGATCTGTTGCGAGCCGAGGAGCGGGCGGGAATCGGTCACTCGCACAAGGCGATCATCATGATCTACCTGACCGGGGGACCGCCCCATCAGGACATGGTCGACCTCAAGCCCACGGCCCCCCGCGAGATTCGCGGCGAGTTCGAGCCAATCGAGACCCGTGTCCCGGGCGTTCAGATTTCAGAACTGATGCCGCGGGTGGCGGCAATGCTCGATCGGTTCGCGATCGTGCGGTCGCTGGTGGGGGCGGAAGACCGGCATTCTTCGTTCCAGTGCGTGACCGGGCGGCGCTTCGTCCAGCAGCCTCTGGGAGGCTGGCCTGAAATCGGATCGGTCTTGTCGCGACTTGCTGGTCCCGTCGATCCGGCCGTGCCCCCCGCCGTCGATCTGTCGATGAAGATGGCCCATCTTCCCTACAACCTTCCCGGGCCCGGCTGGTTGGGAATGGCCCACACGCCCTTCAAACCCTCGGGCGAGGCCATGGACGACATGGTGCTGCGGGGGGTGAGCGTCGACCGTCTCAACGACCGCGGGGTCTTGTTGGCCCGGCTGGATGCGGCCCGCCGCCAGATCGATGGTTGGGGGGCCAATACCCGCCTCGATCGCTTCACGGAACAGGCGCTGGGCATTCTCTCGTCCAGCCGGCTGGTCGAGGCGCTCGACTTGTCGCGGGAACCCGCTGCGGTCCGCGAGCGCTACGGGCAGGACGATCCGCAGTGCCTTCCGTATTCGAACCTCGGCTACCAGGCCCACATGTCGAAGTTTCTGGCGGCCCGGAGGCTGGTCGAGGCGGGTGTCCGCTGCGTGACCATCGCCTTCGCCGACTTCGACTGGCACGGAGCCAACTTCACGAATGGCCGCAAGGTCATTCCACTGCTCGACCAGGGGCTGGCGGCGCTGGTGGCCGACCTGCATGAACGGGGACTCGACCAGGATGTCTCGGTGGTGGTCTGGGGGGAGTTTGGCCGTACGCCGCAAATCAACGCGAGCGCCGGTCGAGACCATTGGCCGCGTGTCAACTTCGCCCTGCTGGCGGGGGGCGGGATGCGGATGGGACAGGTGATTGGTGCCACCAACCGCCTGGCCGAAGAAGCGGTCGCCCGGCCGGTGACCTACGCGGACATCTTCGCCACGCTCTACCAGCGGCTGGGAATCGATGTGGCCTCGACGACCCTTCCCGATCTGAATGGCCGGCCTCAATATCTGGCCGAAGCACTGCAGCCCATCCGCGAGTTGATCTGAGCCGCACGCTGCCGGTCGTTCCGGGATTTCGACTCACGCCGCCAGCGGGGGGCGTTCGGTGTCGGTCTCGCGTGAGTCCCGGATGAATTTGCAGATGCCCCGCTTGGACGAGCGGATGAAGTCGTGCAATTCGCGGACGCCATCGCTCATCGGGCCAGCGCTGATGATCTCCAGAGCCCGGGAAATGCCCAACCCCCCGCGATAGATCAGATCAAACGCGTTCTTGATCGACTGGCGTTCCTCGGAGCCCATTCCCGCCCGCCGCAACCCGATGACGTTGAGCCCAATCACCGTGTTGACCGTGAGGCTGCGGGTAATGCAGAACGGAGGGACATCCATCTGGGCGGCCGAACCTCCCGCCATCATCGCCAGCCGGCCCACCCGCGTGAACTGGTGGATCAGACAATTTCCGCTGACGAACGCCCGGTCGCCGACTTCCGAGTAACCAGCCAGCAGCGCTCCATTGGCCAGAATGACCCCATTCCCCAGTCGGGCGTTGTGCCCCACGTGGCTGTGGGCCATCAGCAGGCACTCAGAGCCGATCACCGTGGCGGTTCCCGTCGCCGTTCCCCGATGAACCGTCACCCCTTCGCGGAGGATGCAGTCCGAACCAATTCTCACCCAGCTCTCCCCACCCCGAAAATTCAGGTCCTGCGGCAGATCCCCCAGCACCACATTGGAGTGCAGCCGGCATCGCGGACCGATCTCCGTCCCCTGGAACAGGGTCACCCGCGGGCCGATCTCACAGCCGTCGGCGACCGTTACACCGTCTTCGATCAGTCCAAAGGGGCCCACCACCACGCCCCGCCCCAGACGGGCCCCCGAGGCGACAATCGCGGTGGGATGGATCCGCGGTTCCAGCGAATGAAGGTCCATTGTGCCGCTTGGGTCGCGCTCGGTTGGTTCGCGGCCCTCGTAAAGACCAGGCCGGCAGTCTGACGGAAGACCGTCATCCGACAGTCTCTCCGCACATTGTTCGGCCACCGTCAGACACCCGGTGGAGTTTTCCCCCGATTGCCCGCCAGTTATTCTCGGACCGTTCACGCGTCTCTTGCCGAGCCTTCCCAGCCCGCAAAGTCGCGGAACGTAGCGGGGTTTGTTTTTAACGGCCCTGAGGCCTGTGTGGGTTGTGCTGAGGGTGGTGGCAAGGGTTTGACCGGTCCGGTTCGTTTTTGACACGGCCCCCCGGTCCAGACCCCAATGAACCGGGAGACTGCGATGGGGAACCGTGTGTGGTTTGGTGCGCTGCTGCTGTGGGGAGGGTGGCTGCTGTCACCGGTCTGCGCAGAGGTCGGTCGTGTGCAGATCGATCGCCGGGAACCGTTTGCCGAAGGGCGTTCGTTTGGGCCGGTGGGGCCCTACGAGGTTCTCTCGGGACGGGTCTATCTGACGGCTGATCCCCGGGCGGCACACAATGCCGAAATCACCGACCTCGCCTTGGCTCCATGCAACCGCGAGGGGCTGGTCGATTATTGGACCGATTTCGTCTTGCTGAAGCCGCTGGATGTCAGCCGGGGCAACCGGCGGTTGCTCTACGATGTGAACAACCGGGGGAATCCCCTCGCGCTGGGGTCGTTCAATCAGGGGGGCGGCACCAATCGCATCGCGCAGGCCAGGCCGGGGAATGGGTTCCTGATGCGGCAGGGATACAGCGTGCTCTGGAGCGGCTGGAACGGCGATGTCATTCCCGGAGATCACCGCCTGCAGATGGGGCTCCCCATCGCGACGGGGAAGGGAGGGCCGGTGACCGGGCGAACGCACTGTGAAATCTGCGTCGAGACCCGGGTCGACAGCCAACCGCTGAACTGGGGGAATTCGCGCTCCGCCCCCCCTGTGCAGCCCGGTGCCCCCGACGGCGTGCTGACCGTCCGCGACCAACGCGGCAGTGCTCCGCGCGAGGTGCCCCGCACCGCCTGGCGGTTGGGGCGCAGCATTGGCGATCGACTCGTGGGGGATGACCGCTACCTCTCGGTCGACGGTGGTCTCGAGCCGGGCAAAATCTATGAACTGGTCTACGAGGCCCGCGATCCCCGGGTCACGGGACTGGGGTTGGCCGGAGTTCGCGATCTGGTGTCGTTCCTCCGTCACGATCGGGGAGAGCATTTCGCCCGCCCCAACCCCCTGGCGGGACAAATTGACCGGGCGTATGGATTTGGTGTCTCGCAGTCGGGGCGCTTCCTGAATCACTTCGTCTGGCAAGGTTTCAATCTCGATCCCGCCGGCGGTCCGGTGTTCGATGGACTGATCCTGCACGTCTCGGGAGCGGGGCGGGGCTGGTTCAACCATCGGTTCGCCCAGACCACCCGCCACGCCAGCCCCCATGAAGATCTGCTGAGCCCCTCCGAGGAATTCCCTTTCACCACCACCCCCAGCCGTGATCCGGTCACAGGAGCCGAGGGAGACGTACTGGCCCGGGCGCGCCAGGCGGGGGTTGTTCCCCGCATGTTCTACGTGCTGACCTCGACCGAGTACTGGTGCCGGGCCGCCTCGCTGTTGCACACCGATGTCACGGGTGAGCACGACGCACCGGTCGATCCCAGTGCCCGCGTTTACTTCGTGTGTGGTGCGCAGCACGGCGTGCCCGGTCACCTCGAGCGGGGCAACCTGGCCCATCCTCCCAGCCCGCTGGATCCACGAGGAATCTTGCGGGCGCTGCTGGTGGACCTCGATGCCTGGGTGACGCGGAACGAACCTCCCCCCGACAGCCGCATCCCCCGCCTCGCCGAGGGGACGCTCTGGACCATCGCCGAATGGCAGCGGCGATTTCCTGCGGGGACCAGCCTGCGCCTTCCCACCGGTCCCCTCACCCCGCTGCGACTCGATTGGGGTCCCCGTTGGTCCACCGACCGGATTGCCGATGTGGTCCCCCCCCGGGTGACGGGTACCTTCACGACCCTCGTTCCCGGGGTGGATGGGGACGGCAATGAAGTGGGGGGCATTCGCCTGCCGGAGGTCGCGGTCCCACTGGGAATCTACGCCGGCTGGAACCTGCGGCGGGCCGAGACGGGAGGCGCCCAGGTGTTGTCGCGGCTGACAGGCTCTTCGGCTCCTCTGGCGTGGAGCCCGGAGACGCGTGCTTCGCAAGATCACCGTCCCGCCGTGCGGCAGCGGTACGGTTCGAGAGACGACTTTGTGAACCGACGCGTCGTGGTCGCCCAGGAGTTGGTGGCACAGCGACTCTGGTTGCCCGAGGAACTCGACCCGGCGCGGTCCGCCGCGGGAGACGCCTGGGACAGTGCCGCAGACCGCTGAGCGCTTCTCCGACCCGACAACACACCCCGGCGGCGCGACCTCATGCACGAGGTGGCGACCAATTCTTCGGGGGAGAAGTAGCGGGACAAAAACAGCGCTCCGTGGCCAAGGCCGACGGAGCGCTGTGCATTTCACGGTTCGCGGGATTCAGAGTTCGTCAGAGCAGCCCGCCCCGCTTCCGAATCCGGCCGCCAGGGAAGGGACTCGCTCGAACAAACGGCTGGCGAGACTCAGGCTCGCGGCCAGGCATCAAACGGCGCGAGTCGACGATTAATAATCGTCGTCTTCGTCCTCGTCTTCATCGCCGTCTTCCTCGTCCTCGTCATCATCGTCGAGGTCGTCTTCGTCATCGAAGTCGTCTTCGTCGTCGAAGTCTTCCTCGTCCTCGAAATCTTCGTCTTCGTCGTCGAATTCGTC